>JAKABA010000220.1 GCA_021802115.1 bacterium
AGCGCGGGGTGGTGCTCCGGCTGGGCCGCCTGATCGATGTCAAGGGGCCCGGCCCACGCCTCATCATCCCGTTCGGCTTCGACCGCATGGTCAAGGTGGACATGCGCACGATGGTGCACGAGGTCCCGCCCCAGGACGTGATCACCAGCGACAACGTGACGGTCCGCGTCACCGCGGTGGTCTTCTTCCGGGTGGTTGACGCCCGCGACTCGTACGTCAAGGTGCGTGACTACATGGGCACGATCTCCAAGACCGCTCAGACCACTCTGCGCTCGACTCTGGGCCAGGCGACCCTCGACGAGCTGCTGAGCCGGCGCGACAAGATCAACGCCGAATTGCAGACGATCATCGACGAGCAGACCGAGCCCTGGGGGGTGAAGGTGACCGCGGTGGAGGTCAAGGACGTGGACCTGCCGCAGTCGATGCAGCGGGCGATGGCGCTGCAGGCGGAGGCGGAGAGGGAGAAGCGGGCCAAGATCATCCGTGCCGAGGGCGAGCTCCAGGCCTCCCAGACCCTGGCCGACGCCGCCAAGGTGATCGGGACCCAGCCGGCCACCCTGCAGCTGCGCTACCTCCAGACCTTGTCTGAGATCGGGTCGGATCAGAACTCCGTGGTGGTGTTCCCGATGCCGCTGGACATGTTCGAGCCGCTGCTCAAGATCAAGCAGGCCCAGGCCGCAGGCAACGGCCACCGGTCGGCCGCTTCCGGGCCGAGCCCGGCGGAGTCGACCGTGGTCGCCAGGGCAAGCCGGGCGGAGCCGGGGGCCTGAGCGAGACAGAGCCCTCACAAGAGGCGGCCCCTCATCCGGGGGGCCGCTTCCTGCTGCTGGGCTCCGGCGAGTTCGAACCCTGGGTCGGCCCGGTCGAGAGGTCGGCGCTGCGCGAGGCCAGCGGCGACGGCGGGGTCGCGGTGCTGGCTACCGCCAGCGCTCCCGAGGGAGAGGTCGTGTTCCAGCGCTGGAATGAGATGGCCCGAGCCCATTACCGAAGCCTGGGGGTGCGGGGCGAGCCGCTGGAGGTGAGAACCCGGGCGGATGCGCTCTCGCGCGGGCCGGCCGCCGCGGTCCGGGAGGCCAGCATGGTCTTCTTCTCGGGCGGAAACCCCAGGTATCTCCACGAGGTCCTGCTGGGAACCCCCCTGCTGAAAGCGATCCACGAACTGCTGGCCCGGGGCGGCGTCTACGCAGGGTGCAGCGCCGGGGCCATGATCGCCGGAGATCCGCTGCCGGAGGTCAACGGGCTGACGGCGCGGGCCTTCGGGCAGGGGCTTGGACTGGTCCCCCGTCACCTGTTCGGCGTTCATTGGGACGCGCCGATGATGCGTCCCTGGCGAAGCGTGATGGGAAGCAGGGTGCCTGCCGACAAGCACCTCCTGGGAATCTCCGAGCGAACTGCGGTGTTCGGTGGTGGCGATGGCTGGACGGTGTACGGCAAAGGCTCGGTGGAGCATCGCTTCGCGGGCGGCCGGGAGTGGCTGCGGCCGGGCCAGACCTTGGCGTTCTGACGACCACCCGCCGCCGGCGATGTTTCACGTGAAACCGCGCAGGGAACCTATACTGGCCGCATGTCCCGGCCCCGCGTCATCACCATCTGCAACCAGAAGGGCGGGGTGGGGAAGACGACCACCGCCATCAACCTGGGAGCGGCCCTCTGCGAGCGGGACCTGCGGGTGCTTCTGGTGGATTGCGATCCCCAGGCGAACGCCACCTCAGGGCTGGGCGTCGACTCGAAGGAGCTGGAGGCTTCGATCTACGACGTCGTGGTCCTCGGCAGGCCTCTCCTGGAGGTGGCCGTTCCGCTTGAACACGTCCCCGGCCTGACCCTGGTGCCCTCCACGGTCGGGCTGGCCGGCGCCGAGCTCGAGCTGGCGGAACTCCCGCTCCGGGAGTCGCGCCTGCGGCTGGCGCTGGACGGGCTCACGGCCTTCGACTACGTCCTGCTCGACACTCCCCCCTCGCTCGGCCTGCTGACGGTGAACTGCCTGGTCGCGGCCGACGCGCTCCTCATCCCCCTCCAGTGCGAGTACTACGCGCTGGAGGGGCTCACCCTGCTCACCCACACCCAATCGCTGGTCCGCCAGTCGCTTAACCCCGCACTGCGGCTGGAGGGGATCGTGCTGACCCTCTTCGATCAGCGGACAATCCTGAGCTCCCAGGTGGTGGCCGAGGTGCGCCGCCAGTTCGGAGACCAGGCCTTCACCACGGTCATCCCCCGTTCGGTCCGGATGAGCGAGGCTCCGAGCCACGGGATTCCGATAACGCAATACGACCCCGCGGGCCGGGGGGCTGCGGCGTACCGCGCTCTGGCGGAGGAGCTGATCGAACGAGACGCACGGGTCGCCGCGTGAGCAAGCGGCGCGGGCTCGGTCGGGGGCTGGACCAGCTCATCCCCACCGGGGCGGAGTCGCTGCGTTCGGTGATGGCCGGATCCGGGGTGCATGAGGTGGCCGTCTCGCTCATCGATCCCAATCCGCTGCAGCCGCGCAGCCAATTCGACCCCGAGGAGCTGCGCACGCTCGCCGACTCCATCAGCGAGTACGGGGTGCTGCAACCGCTGGTGGTCGAACCGACGGGCGACCGCTACCGCCTGGTGGCCGGCGAGCGCCGCCTGCGCGCCTCCCAGCTGGCCGGGCTGAGCCGGGTGCCGGTGGTGGTGCGTCCCGCCGGCCCCGACCGCGCCCGTCTGGAGATGGCCCTGGTGGAGAACCTCCAGCGCAGCGACCTGTCCCCGCTCGACGAGGCGCGCGCCTTCACCCGGCTGTGTGACGAGTTCGGGCTCACCCAGGAGGCCGTGGCGAGCCAGGTGGGCAGGAGCCGGTCCGCCGTCACCAACACGATGCGCCTGCTCCAGGCCGCCCCCGCGGTGCAGCGGGCACTCGAGGAGGAGCGGATCTCGGCCGCCCACGCCCGCGCGCTGCTCGGCGTGGCCGACCCGCAGCTCCAGACCAAGACCCTGGCCCATGTGATCGCCCGGAGGCTCTCGGTGCGCGACACCGAGCGGCTGGTCGGGCGGCTCTCCGCCGATCGGCAACCCCCTCGTCGGCGCGAGGACAACCCTCCGGCGGAGATCGTGGCGCTGGAGGCCGCGCTGGCGCGACGGCTCAGCACCCGGGTCAAGATCCAGGCCCGCCCGCGTGGACGCGGCCGGATCGTGATCGAGTATTTCTCGGAGGAGGAGCTCGGTGGCCTGTGTGAACGGCTGGGGGTGACCCTTTAGCGCAGTGGCGAAGAGATCCCCTCACCCGCTGTTGAGGCAGGACCGCTAAGGCCGGACCTGGGCCGCCACCTGTGGGTGGTTACGTACATATGTTTGGGAAAGCTAGGCCCGCCTCCCTTGGAGTGGCGGCCGGGGACGAGAGCTACCATGGCCAGACTCCCGCTTCGCATGTGGAGCGCTACCGAGCCCATGGAGTCTGAATGAGTGTCAGCCCCCGCCGCCGAAGCTGGCCAGGAACCAAGCTGGCCCGTTGATCCCTCCGGCTGGCTTCGGCTGCTGACCGCAGGGGAAGACCGGGCCGGCACCACCCGAGCGGCCGCCCGGCCCCAGCAGCGGGTCTTGGTCTTCGCGATCATCGGCCTGGCCGCGCTGGTGGCGATAGTGATCCGAATCGAGGGACTGCTACGGTCCGGCTTCCTGACGGCGTCTTGGAATTACGACGACGCGGTGTTCCTGGGATCGTCGATCCGCCTGCTCGGCGGTGTGCTCCCCTACCGGGACTTCGTCCTGATCGTGCCCCCGGGGGCGACCCTGCTGCTCACCCCGTTTGCCGCGCTCAGCCGGCTGGCGGGCGCTGAGACCTCCTTGGTGGCGGCGAGAGCCACCATGCCGTTCGTGAGCGGCGCCAACGTGGTGCTGCTGGGACTGTTGCTGCGTCGGCGCTCCCCGCTGGTGGTCCTGGTGGCCTGCTCCGCGCTGGCGTTCTACCCGGACAGCATCCTCACGGCGCTGACGGTCATGCTGGAGCCGTTTCTGGACCTCTTCTGCCTGCTGGGGGCGGTTCTCCTGTTTGACGGTGACAGCTTCACCGGGTCTCGGCCACGGCTGGTGCTCGGAGGGGTGGCGTTTGGCGTGGCGGGGGCGGTCAAGGTCTGGGCCATCCTTCCCGTGGCGGTGCTGGGGCTGCTGTTCCTGCCCCGCCTCCGCTCGCGCCTCATCCCCTTTGTGACCGGGACCGCCGCGGGGTTTCTGGTGCTCTGCGGCCCATTCCTCATCGCCGCGCCGCGGAGCTTCATCGATCAGGTGGTGCTCGCCCAGCTCAGTCGCAACGGGGGCGCCGCCGTGTCCCGCGTGGTCCGGCTGGAGTTCCTGTCGGGGGTGTGGCCGCAGATCACGACCGGGCCGCAGACCCCGCACCTGCTCCTCTTCACTGGAGCCGTGTGTGCGGCGCTGGTGGTGTTCATCGGGTTGGCGTTCCTCTTCGTGCCGCGCGCCGTCCGAGCCGCCCGCGGCCCCGCTGACCCAGCCGTCGCTCTCCTGCGCACCACCGATCTGGAGCGGTTCGCGCTCCTGGCGGCGGTGGTGGTCCTGGCGGCGCTGCTGTGGCCTCCCGAGTTCTGGTACCACTACCCGGCGTTCTTCGCGCCGTTCCTCGCTCTGGTGCTGGCCCTCGCCGCCGGCCGCATCGCTGACGTCCGTCCGCTGCCAGGAGTCGTCGCGGTGGCGGTGGTCCTGGTCCTGAGCGCTCTCCACGCCGCCGCGATCCCCGCCTCCCTACCCGTGATCACCGGCACCTCCGCCCAGATCGCCAAGGTGGACGCCCTGGTGCCGGCGGGCAGCTGCGTGCTCACCGACGATCCCGAGTTCACGATCGAGGTGAACCGCTTCACCGCTCGCTCGACCAACTGTCCGCAGGTGGTCGACTCCTTCGGCACGACCACCACCCTGTCCCAGAACCGCACCAGCCCGAGCGGCACCGCCAAAGCCGCCTCCCTGTGGCTGACGTACTTCAGGCACGCCCAATACCTCATGCTGTCCCAGGCGAGCTCGGTCAGAATCGTGTGGACGCCTGCGCTGGAGCGGTATGTCTATCGGCATTTCGTCCTGCTCACGCAGAGTCCCTGGATGATCCTCAAACGCACCGCCACGGTCGTCACCGGCCCGCCCCGCTATCACGTCCCGCCGCCGCTGCCGTGATCGAGACCGCAGTGCCGGATTGGCGTCGCCCGCAGTGGGAGGGTCGGCCTACGGGCATCTCCAGGTGCCGGAAACCTGTCCGTCGTTCAGTCCTGTGGTCGTGACATCTCCCGACGTCTGGGAGGAGGGGTTCTCCCCCGCCGGAGGGCCGAACTGGATGCTGATCGTGCCGCCCTCGCCGGACCGGTCGACGGTGAGCGTCCCCAATCCCTGATAGGTCCCCGCCGCAGCGCCGGCCACGTAACGGAGCGAACTCACCGACCCGGTCTTGGTGACGACCATGGTGATCTGGTCCTCAAAGCCGCCCCGCAATGGCGGATCGGTGAGGCGCTGCCCCGGGCGCAGGTGGCTCATGGTCACCTCGAAGTGAGCCCCGTCTGCGACCCCCGACAGCTCCACCTGGCGGCCGCCAGATTGGCAGGAGACGTGCACGCTGGACGACGGGAGGATGCCGAAGACATTGGTCGCCTCGACCAGGAACGAATCGGTGGGCAGCGAAGATGGCCGCGCCGTTGGGGTGGGCCGTGGAGGCAGCTTGACCCGGAGGGACCCGCGAGGGGTAAGGCCGCAGCCGGTGACCCCCAGCACCAACCCCAAGGTGAACGTGACCGCGACGACGACATGTCGGCGGCTTACGAGCAGCCGTCCCGCCAGGGAAGGGCTCTCCGCGGGCTGCCTCGCTCCGCCCGCTGAGCCCGTGCGGCCAAGGCCAACCGTGCCGCGGCGACCCACCATGCCGACCGACTCCCTACGGCTGTGCCCGCTGTCACCGGACTCGACCACGCCAAGATACCACGGGGTTGCGAACAGTTGCTCGTACGCTGGGCTATAGTGAGCGGAAATGAACTTGAAGAGTGGGCGAGGGGGCAGGGGATTCACCCGGTGACCGCATACCGTTGGTTCCGGGATGGCAAGCTGCCGGTGCCGGCACACCGGGTCGGGGGCCTGATCCTGGTGGAGGCTGCAGGCTCAGCCGTCGCCACTGGCAGCGTCGCCGTCTACGCCCCCGTCTCGTCGGCGGACCAGCGCACCGACCTCGACCGACAAGTGGCCCGGGTCAAGGCGTGGGCGACAGGCGAGGGCCTCTCGGTCAGCCGCGTGGTCACCGAGGTGGGCTCCGCGCTGAACGGTAAACGGCTAAGGTTTCCGGCTCTGCTGCGGAACGAGTCGGTAACGACGATCGTGGTCGAGCCCAGGGACCGATTTGCCCGCTTCGGCCCTGAGTACGTGAGAGCCGCGCTTTCCGCGCCGGGACGCCGCCTGCTGGTGGTGGACCCAGCCGAGGTTGACGACGACCTGGTCCAGGACGTGACCGAGATCCTCTCCTCGCTGTGCGCCCGCCTCTACGGCCGCCGGGCAGCGAAGAAGCGGGCGGCGCGATTAATCGCTGCGGTG
>JAKABA010000221.1 GCA_021802115.1 bacterium
CCTGGCGGCCGGGGCGGCGCTCTTCACCGCTCTGATCCCCAAGGTCCCGGTGAACTTCGGTGCAGTCACCAACGACTCGCTGGTGGACGCCCTGTGCGCCCTGGCCCTGGTGGCTGTCGTGATGTGGTTGCGGGCTGGCTCAGCTGGGGTGGGGAGGAGGCTTGCCTGGTCGGCGGCCGTGGGGCTGCTCCTGGGGTGCGCGGCCCTCACCAAGCTCACCAGCCTGCCGGTGGCCATCCTGCTGTTCGTCCTTCTGCTTCTGGCTTCAGGCCGGTTCCACCGCGGGCTGTGGGAGCCAGGGGCCGTGCTGGCTGTGGGCGCGGCGGCCTGCGGATGGTGGTATCTGCACAACTACCTCGTCTACGGCGACTTCCTCGCGGCCCGGGCCAATGAGCGCATGGTCCGCCACTTCTTCCCCGGCTGCCTCAACATCTCCTGCTACCCACTCTCGGACCTCCACCACTGGCTGGTGGGGGTGCCCAAGGGGATCATGCAGACCTTCTGGTACGTGGGCGGTTGGAACCAGCTCACCCTCTACCCCAAGGTCAGCTACGCGCTGGTCCTGGCGGCCGTCGTGGCGGTGGCCGCCGGCGCCTGGCTCAACCGGCAGTGGTGGCGGGACCCAGGGTGCATGGTGCGGAGGTGGGCCCTGGGGGCCATGGCGATGGTGAGTCTCGGCGGCCTGGGCGCGGCGTACTCCATCGCCCTGGCCGCCACTCAGTACCAGGGCCGCTTCATGTTCGCCGGGCTGGGGGGGATCACCGGCCTCGTGACCGTGGGCACCTGGGGAGCCCTGCGCCGGCCTCTGGGCCGCTGGGACTGGGTGGCGGCGCTGATCTGGCCGCTGCTGATGGCAGGCCTTCTGGGATGGGTGATGGCGGTGTACCTCATCCCCCTCCGCGGCCTCTGAACCGAACCACCGGGGCCGGGAGGGATCAGGCTGGGCCCCCTCGGGGGCGGCGGCCGTTGTGAGTGCGAACCTCCCAGGTGAGGCGGGCCAGATCGAGCAGCATCCGGGGCCCATCGCGCAGCGAGCTCACCCTCGTCCCGCGGTCGTTGCGCCAGGTCACGGGGACCTCGGCGACGGGAAGGGAGCTGGCGCGGGCCCTCCAAAGCACCTCGGCGTCGAAGCCGAAGCGCTCGGCGCCGAGGTGGGAGAAGCAGATCTCTGCGGCCCGGGCGGTGAACATCTTGAATCCGCACTGGCTGTCGTGGACCCCGGGCAGCACCAGAGATCGCAGGAGGCGGTTGTAGGCGCGGCCCATCGCCTCCCGGTGGCGGGGTTGGTGCTCGGTGATCACTGCTCCGGCCACGGCCCTCGAGCCTATGGCCACCTCGGCGCCCCTCTCTATGGCCACCCTCAGTTTCTCCATCTCCTCGATCGGGGTGGAGAGGTCGGAGTCCGAGAAGAGGCGCAACCGCCCGCGAGCCCGCAGCATCCCCTGGCGCACGGCGGCTCCCTTGCCGCGGTTCGCGTCCAGGCGGAGCACCTGGAGGTGGGGCCACGCCGGGCAAAGGGAGTCCAGCAAGCCCGGGGTCGAATCCTGGCTGCCGTCGTCCACCACCAGCACCTCGTAGGGCTCGCCTGCGCCTTCCAGGTACGATCGGACGGCCTGGAGCGATCCGGGCAGACGCGACTCCTCGTTGTACGCGGGGATGACGACGCTGAGTTCGGGTGCGGAGTCGCGGGCCTCTCCGTCCTGGCACCTCAACGCGTTCACAGCGCCTGCGGGCGGGCCGTTTCGGCGGCCCGACTCGGACTTTCGCGAGGCGGCCGCCCCGCCCCGGCTCTCACCACGCCCACGCTGGAGGCTCCGGGCGGCCCAGGCGGAGAGCGCCGCGCACGTCGGCCCGGGCCAAGCCCCGCCTCCTCACCTGGGAGCGAACACGGACCAACGCTCCTGCCGCAGCCAGACCGCCCAGTACCGCACGTACGGGCCGGACGGGGGGAAGAGCGCCTGAGCCAGCTGCTGGTTGGACACTTGTCGGAAGTCGCGCAGCAGGGCGGCTCCCTGCTGGCGGGTGTTGCGGATGACCCTTCCTTCCTTCAAGCCAGCCGGGACGGAGAGGCCGATCTGCAGCAGGCAGAGCACCGCGGCCACTCCGGCCACCGCGGGGAGCAGAGCCGTACGTTCCCGCCCGGCCACTGCCGCGGCGCGCCAGTGCTCCAGGAGCCGCACCCCCAAGAGGTAGATGGCGGCCAGCAGGAGGACGTTGTAGGTCGTGTAGCGGGAGGAGGTGGGTTGGTTCTGCACGGCCCGCCCCAGCGCCACCAGCAGGTCGAAGAGGACGGCGAAGGTCGCCAGGGCCAAGGGGAGGCGGAGCTCGGGCCAACCTGCCCCGCAGCGGTGCGCGATGGAGACGGCGGCCACCAGCAGGAGGAGCAGCAGCGCGCCCATCGCCTCGCGGCCCGCGGGGAAGATCGACCCCACCAGGATCAGGCCGTACCTGACGGTCTGTGCGGGCTCCCGCAAGATGTAACCCAGGCTCGGCCTCAAGGCCGGCGAGGAGAACTGCCAGAAGTAGACCGCCCCGCTGGCCGCACCCAGGGCGCACCACGCCGCCATCACCCGCTTGCTGGCCCCCCTCGAGAGCAGGTACACGAGGCCGGCCGGCCAGATCAGGAGCCCTTGGAGGGATGAGAAGGAACCCACGACGGCCATTCCGGCCGCCACCGCCAAGAGCCAGGGCCGTCGGGGCAGGCCCTCGAGGGCGGCCAGGGATCCCGCCAGGCAGAGCACGATGAGGAACCAGGCCACCTGGAAGGCCCAGAGATAGTTCTCGTACTGGACCAGGCTGAGCAGGAGAAAGGGGAGTGGGGCCGCGCTCCAGGCCGGCAGCCTTCCGGTGTGGCCGGCGAGGGCGGTGAGCACCACGGTGCCCGCGATCACCAGAGCGGCGCCGAGGTACATGTCCACCTTGCTGTCCATCCGGGTGTGGGAGTCCGCCAGCACCACGAGGAGGTTGGGGAAGAGCATCCGGTTCTCGTTGTGCGGCACCCAGAGGGCGGAGAGGGTTAGGTGGCCGTTGGCGAACGCCCTGAGGACCGGCAGCAGGCCGTTGTAGGTGTCGGCGAAGGGGACGTTGACGCCAAACGCGTGAACGTAGGCAACCGCGGCCAGGGCCGGCACCAGCGTGGCGGCCAGGGCCACGGCGACCGGACCAAGATGTAAGGGTGGGGTGGCTCGGGGCATGTCAGGGCGCGGCCAGGAATCGGGCGGTGAACGACCCGGACCACTGATCGGGGTGGAAGGTGCTGAGCCGGATGGCGGTGATCCGTGGAAGGCGGGAGAAGGCTCCGTTGGCCGCCGCGCACAGCTGGGCCGCCGAGCCGATGTAGCGGCCCACGTACAGGCCGTCGCCGGCGGTGGCCACTATGAGCCGGACAGGACCCACCGTGGTGCCGTTGCTGAGCCGCAGGGTGGCGAAGACCGCCGACTGCCGGAGGACGAAACCCCGCACCTTCCCCAGCAGGCTGCTGGGGAGGTTCAGGTCCAGGAACTCGTAGGGCTGGGAGGTGCGAGGCACGGCCAGCCAACTGCCCATCGCGGCGCGCCCGGCCGCCACCTGGTGCAACCTGCCGATCCGGGCCGGGCGGCGGTCCAGGACCGCGGTTATCCCCGTGGTCGCCTGGCAGCTGTAGCGGGAGAGGACCGTGTCCCAGACCGCGGGGGGGTCCCAGAGGAGGTAGCGGCCATCGATTTCGAGCAGGCTTACCAGCAGCCTCTCGGCTCCCGCCCGCGAGCTCAACTGGGATGCGTCCAGCTGGTCCAGGTAAGCGGTGTAGGCGCTGTAGGTCTGGGGCTCGGGAAGGGGGTCCCAGCGCAGGTGGTGGTTCACCGCCAGGGCGATGTCCCAGGGGAGGACGTTCACCGTCTGGCCGCGCAGAGAGGCGATCACCGCCGGCGGGATCTGGAAACTGGCGGGCTGCGCCGCCGGCGGTGGCGCGGGCGCGAGCAGGCTCGCCGTCCAGGGCCGGTAGGCGGTGTGGATCAGGATGGCGGCCAGCACCACGGCGCCGACGGCGCCGGACGCCAGCGGGCCAAGCACCAGCCGGGAGCGGAGTCGGGGCGCCATGATGAAGGCGAGCCAGGCGACCCCCAGAAGGGCGCCGACCATCGCCTCCGCCCTCCCGTCGTAAAGGCCCTGGATGCGCACCAGCGAGTCCTTCCAGCTGACGAACATCCACGGCACGGCGAGGACGATGGCCGCCTCCTGGGCCGACACCGGGCCCCGCCACCTCGGTCTCAGGAGCAGGGGGAGGACGAGCAGGGCGATCATCAGGGCGGCCACCGCCGCCGCCGGCTGCCAGTGGCTGGCCTCGGACATCGCGCTGCTGTAGCCGCTGGAGAGCTCCCACGAGCCTCGCCAGAAGGGCACTAGGCTGCCCAGCCGCTGTCCGCAGGCCAGCCAGATCCCGACGTAGAAGACGGCGGTCCCGGCCAGCGTCAACCCCGCGATCCGGACCGGCCTCCCCGGGGAGAACCAGGAAAGTGGGAACAGCACCCCCAGCACGGCCAGCGCGACGGCCAGGAGGTCGCTCTTGAACAGTGCTCCAAAGGCCAGGGCCAGGCCTGCCAGGAGAGCCAGGAGCGGCGTGGTCCGGGCAGTCGGCCGCAAGAGGCAGGAGGCCAGGGCCAGCAGCGCCAGGAGCTCGGCGATGGTGCCGAGGTTGGCCGCGATGGCGGTGAGGAGCGCGACCAGGGCGGTTCCGGTGACCAGGGCGGCCCCGGCCAGCGGCCCCGCCCCGAGCCGCGACCGGGCGCGGTTCGCGTAGACAAGCAGGGTGCCGGCGTACAGGACCTGGGCGAGGACCGCCACCGCAGCGGCGACCACCGTCAGGAGGCGGGACGGATAGAGCATCGACACGTGCAGGAAGCCGAGCGGCCCGTAGGGGAAGAGGTAGCGCACGCCGAACTGCAGGTGCTGCTGCAGGGCCGCCCCGAGGCTGAGCTGCCAGGAGAGGTCTAGATCACCCAGGGACGATGGGGCGCGCTGCTGCAGAGCGCGGACAGCGAGTGCCGCGATGGCGGCGCCCAAGAGCCAGAGCCCGAGCTCCCCGGCCAGCCGCGAGCGCCACCACGGGGTGCTGCCGCGATCTGCCAGGGTCCCCTCAGCCAAGACGCCTGGACACGTTCAGACAGGCCAGCCGGGTGGGCAGGAGCGGTGCGCCATTAGGGCTGTATCCTACTGGCCGACCCGTGCTGGACTCCTGATCCAGGGGTGGGGCCGGAACCCGGCACTATGTAGAATCTGGTCCCGAATGGCTGAACTGGACGTGGTCGTCGTGGGGGGCGCCGGCCATGTCGGGCTCCCGCTCAGCGTCGCCTTCGCAGACCGCGGGCTCAAGGTGGCCATCTACGACCTCAGCGAGGCGGCGGTCGCGACCATCTCCGCCGGACGGCTCCCCTTCGACGAGCCCGGTGCCCACTCCGTCCTGGCGCACGTCCTGCAAGCCGACCGGCTGGCTGCCACCACCGACCCTGCGGTCCTGGCGCGCGCCGACGCGGTGGTGGTGGTGATCGGCACCCCCATCGACAAGCACCTCAACCCTGAGGCCCTGGACGTGCCGAGGCAGGTGGAGGAGCTGGCCCCCCACCTCCGGGACGGCCAGCTACTGGTGCTGCGCAGCACCCTGTATCCAGGCGTCACCCGGATGGTTGAGGCCCTCTTCGCCCGCCGTGGCCGACAGATCGACGTCGCCTTCTGTCCGGAGCGGATCGCCGAGGGCAGGGCGATGACCGAGCTCTACTCCCTCCCCCAGATCGTCGCCGCCCGGTCGGAGCGGGTGCGCGAGCGGGCGGCCCAGCTCTTCGGCCGGCTCACGGACAGGATCGTCGAGCTGGAGCCGGAGGAGGCGGAGCTGGCCAAGCTCTTCACCAACACCTGGCGCTACATCAAGTTCGCCACCGCCAACCAGCTGTTCATGATCGCCAACGACTACGGTCTGGACTACGACAAGATCCGCACCGCCCTCGCCCTCGACTATCCGCGGGCCCAGGACCTGCCCGGAGCCGGGCTGGCGGCCGGCCCCTGCCTTCTCAAGGACACCATGCAGCTGGCGGCCTTCAACAACAACCAGTTCACCCTGGGGCACTCGGCGATGCTGATCAACGAGGGGCTGCCGCTGTACACCGTGGCCCGGCTGGAGCAGCGCTTCGACCTCTCCACCATGACCGTGGGAATCCTGGGGATGGCCTTCAAGGCGGGGTCGGACGACATCCGCTCCAGCCTCAGCTACCGCCTCAAGCGGATCCTCCAGTTCAAGGCCCGCAACGTGCTGTGCACCGACCCTTATGTGACCGTGGACCCGGACCTCGTCCCGCTGGAGCGGGTCCTCGACGAGGCCGGGCTCCTGGTGATCGGCGCCCCCCACGCCGAGTACCGCGATCTCGAGGTCCGGGTGCCGATCATCGACATCACCAACCTGAGGGGCCAGGGAAGCCGGGTTTGACCCCGCCCGAGGTCTCGGTGGTGGTCCCCGCGTACAACGAGGGCCAGGCCATCGTCCC
>JAKABA010000031.1 GCA_021802115.1 bacterium
AGGGCTGTCCAATCGACAGCAAGCAGGGGCGGCGGGTTTCATCTCGAAAGATGCGAAAACAGAGGTGGCAAAATCCATCGGTACGGTGTCCAAACAATCTATATAGTCCATTGGACACCCATGAACGCCTCCTGGGAGCCATAGTCACCGACTCGTGACCAGCTGCTCAACCGCGTCCGACGCTGATTATACGCGCCCGCATAACGGCTGTGGGCGTCCACCGGACCCGATGGTGGGCTACGAATCTGCGGTGGCTGGATTTAGTAGAGTCGTCCTGTGACCATCGACCCACTCGACGTGAACCGCCGGAACTGGGACAGTTCGCTGCCCCGGGGCTCCTCACTCCTGTGGCCGCCCAAATCAGTTGGTCGGTCGGCCGAGTTCAAACGATGCCTCGCCTCCGGAATCGCCCCGGCGGGTCAACTTCACCAGGTGTCCGCTGCGGGGCGGCCGGTAGCCCGGCATGCGCGTCGGTCAAACACGGGCGCCAATCTTGGTTGATCGACGGCCTGCGACCACGAGAACATAGTGGCATGCCGCTGCCTACCCCGACCCTGCACACAGGGCGCCTCCTACTACGTCCCTTCGACGACACCGACGCGGACGACCTGTCCGCTCTCCATACCAACTCGCTCGTGATGCGCTACTGGGACGGGCCGGTCTGGACCGAACGCGGGCGCGCCGAGCGGTTCATCGCGACTTGCCGGGAGATGGCAGCGAAGGGCACCGGGGTGCGGCTGGCCGTGGATCGTGTCTCCGACGGGAGATTCATCGGCTGGTGCACCCTGCAGCGGTGGAATCCGGAGTACCGGAGCGCTTCACTGGGCTACTGCTTCAACGACGCGGCGTGGGGTCACGGCTACGCGACGGAGGCTGCGCGCATGTTGCTCGGATGGGCATTCGACACGCTGGACCTCAACCGCGTACAGGCCGAGGTCGATACGCGCAACAACGCTTCAGCGCGCGTGCTGGAGAAGCTCGGGTTCGTGCGTGAAGGGACCCTGCGGGAAGACTGCATCGTGAACGACGAGGTCTCCGACTCGTGGGTCTACGGGCTGCTCAGGCGAGAGTGGCGGCCAGCGTCCGACGCCGGGCCGATCCGCTGAGCTGTACTGCCTCAGAGAGAGGACCTCGCCACGTACCAAATGTCTCCTCTGGCGATGCACGTCGGCGAGCGCGGCTTCGGTGATCGGCGTGCGTCATCGGGTCGGTCGGCCGAGGATTCATCCCCCACGCAACGACCGGGCAGAGTACACGGCCAGCACAGGTTCTACGACTCGGAGGCTCTGGTGGCCGGGGCGTCCTCGCTCACTGACGTTGAGGAGGAAGCCCTTCGTCGGGCGGTCGGCGAGGTAGCGGGGCTGGAGGTGATCCACCTGCAGTGTCACATCGGCTTCGACTCCATCAGCCTGGCCCGGGCGGGCGCCCGTGTCACCGGCCTGGACTTCTCTCCTGTCTACCTGGCCAAGGCCGCTGCGCTCGCCGAGCGCTGTCGGGTCGTCCTGACGCATTGGAGTTGGCCGTCCGCCCCAGGTAGACCGGCAGCCGGAGGCGCAACTTGAGCGCCCGCGCGTCCAGGGCGTACCGAACGGTATTGTGGGCAGGGTGGAGTCGCCGTGGCGGGGCAGGGAAGTCGGGTGTTACTAGTCCGAACGTTGACAAGCCGACGTACTTGAGGACGCTAAGACGCGCGGCTGGCCGACCGAGCGCTCGGGCCGGTCGGTCTACTAACGGCCGTTTTGGTATGTGCTACCCATCCGGCGCAGATCGCCGACTCCGGCGCGGTCGACCGAGCGGGGTGCCCAGTCCGCAAGGCACGCCGGCCGGCAGTTATGCGTCAGTGATCCCGTAGGCCAACCGCGTCGACCCTCCAGAACGCATCGGGGTAGATGAGCGCACCAGTCATCCACCGCTCATAGGCCGGCAGGATCTGGACCATGAACCCGGCCGCTGGGATGCGAACCGACGGCGCAGTGAATCCGAGATCGTTCCCTTGAACGAAGCCGAAGCGTCTGTAGTAGTCCGGGTTGCCTTCGAGGAATACGAGCGGCTCCCGGCGGTGACGAAGGACCGTCAAGCTCGTGTTGATGAGTTCGCTGCCAATCCCGTGTCGTTGCCGATCGGGACGAACGCCGATGGGACTGAGCACGAGTACGTCCTGGAGGCGACGTGGAGCATCGAG
Organism: bacterium; assembly: GCA_021802115.1. The sequence continues at coordinate 2,183 of JAKABA010000031.1, forward strand.
GATCGCGTGCGTGTAGAGAGCCTGACCGATAAGTTCGCCGTCGTCTTCTGCAACGAAGCACAGTTCGTCGTCCCAGGCCCAGGACGCGCGGAGGGCGTCGAGGAGTTCCCCTATGACTGGAGCATGGCCAGCACCGAAGGCGGCTATGGACAACTCCCGCATCGCACCGAACTCGTCACGGCTCATCGTGCGCACCGTCACCTGATCTCCCACTCGCACAGATTACCCAATCTGAGTGGCCCACGGCTCCGGCAACGGAACTCTGCGAGCTGTGCCACATCGCCGAGCGCTGCGGGGTCGAACTTTCCCGGGTAGAGGCCGGTGTGTGCCACCCTCCCTCGAACCTCCTCGGGCGATTCGACCTGACGTACGCCACTATCGGGGTGCTGTGCTGGATCGGGGACATTGATGCCTGGATGACGACGGTCCATGACCTGCTACGGCCGGACGGCAGCCTGGTGCTGGTCGAGACGCATCCCTTCCAGGCCATGATCGACACCGCCGATCCGCTGGTGCTCGACTTCCCCTACTGCTTCGATGGACCGCATGTGTTTGACAACCCGGGCAGCTACACCGACCGGGCTGCCAGGATCCAGGCCACCAAGACGGTCCAGTACGCCCACAGCCTGGGCGAGGTGGTCACGGCGGCGATCGACGCAGGCCTCGTGGTGCGCTGGCTGGCAGAGCGCACGGATGCGCCACGAGACTACCGAGGTGCCCTCGGAGGCCCGGAGCCGGACGGACGGTATCGACTCCGCCTCGGCGGTGAACCGGTCCCGATCCTCTACAGCTTGGTAGCCGACCGCCCGGCCTGAGCGGTTCGCTTCCAGAAGCCAATACGGGCCGGGTCTTCCGGTCCGTGCATCCAGCCTTGCCAACATCTGCCACTCAGTAATCGACCGCTCGCTCCCGAAGAGTCGGCCAAACGGTGACAAGTCAACTGATAATCCGGTTACAAGGCGGTCGCAACACGTGCAGGTCGTCGCTATGGGCGTACGGTGAAAACAGTTCAAACTGGCCGGATGCAGCTACAGCAAGCCGGTCGACGGAGGCAGGGCAGCGCCCTCGGCTTACATGGCTAAGACTCTCGCTTCGGCGGCCAATCGGGAAGGTGTCGACGATGGGCATCACCGTTGACGGCGCTCGGCTGCGGCGCGAGCTGATCCGCCGAGGCTGGCATTCCTCTGATCTGGCCCGGGAAGCTGGCCTGAGCGAGCCCACAGTAAGCGCCGCCCTGATGGGCCATCAGATCTCTGTCCACTCCCTCCGCAGCATCGCGGAGGCAATTGCGCGGACGCCCGAGGTGGCTGGGATCGACATGCTAATGGCTCAAAACAACCGGGCCGGTCTTCAGTGAGGTAAGCCACTACCAATAGATAGTCCGTGGCCCTAATGGGAATCTTTGGGCATCAAGGTGACCGGCAGGAGGTGTATCCCATTCCTACTGCGCAAGACTATGCGGGTAGCCGACGAGGGGGGTTGCGGATCAGATCGCCTTGGACCTTGGGCTCAGTGCTCTCAGTTGGGGCCACAAGTACGCGAAGGCCTCATCGACTTCCATGACCGCGAGCATCGGCATCACTCCGCCGCCTTTCAGCTCTCGGACCAGGTCGAGGCGCTCTGCCTCGCCATTCGCCCTCAAGAACTCTAGCACTTCGGGGCTATGGTCCCAGAAGCGGGAGATTAGGTTACCGAACACACCCACCTCATCAGCGCGCGGCCCGATCATTTTCACCTGGGTGCGAGCCGCCTCGCGCCGCGACAGCGGGCTGAAGTCGTGACACCCGTCCCAGAGAGGGTCCGCGCCCGCGAAACGGACGGAGGCTACCGGCCCCAGACGGACAACCGCTGAGCATTGCAGGCAGGGCTCGAGCGTAGTCGTAAGGACAAGTTCTTTCCGGCTGCCAAACGTGAGCCGCGCCACCACATTCGCTTCGGCGTGGGCCAATGAAGAGCCGAAGACCTCGCCCAGGGGAGCGTGGCTGTCGACAACGCGGTTGCGGGCTGCGTGGACCACCGCCCCGGCGGGGGTCGTCGCGCAAGCGCCGACAGCGATGTTACCGGTGCGGAATGCCTCCCAAGCTTGGCGGAAGGCCTCGTGCCAGGCGTTGTCCAGCCCCGACCAGACTCTGTGGGGGCCGGTTTGTCGCTCCCCATCCCCAGGATAGTCGTGGAACACAGGACAAGACGCTACCACTTTCACGGTCTCGAACACAGCGCCTTGCCCGGACGAGGGGCGTCACCGTTGACGGGGACCGGCTGCGCCGCGAACTGGTCTGCCGCGGCTGGCCTTCCTCGGATCTGACGCGGGAAGCTGGCCTGAGCGAGCCCACGATTAGCGCGGCACTGACGGGCCACCAGACATCGGCTCACTCCCTCCGCAGCATCGCGGAGGCACTTGCGCGGACACCTGAGGCGGCTGGGATCGATCGTTTGATGGCTCACGAGACGGTACAGGAACAGCCGACATCCCCTATCGCAGCCGCCCCGCGTACGGCGGAGGCCTCGCCGTCCATCCACTCCCCAGAGCAGACGCGTGAGTTCCCGGCGACCCTAGCCTGACAGTCGTTCGTGGATCAACCAGCCCCAGCCTTGGACCGTGGGCACACAACTTGACGGCCTCTGGTTGACGCCAGATAATGACATCATGGCTACGTCTGCTCAGCTCCAGGGTATCGACGCCGTAACTATCACTGTCCCGGATCTCGATGCCGGAGAAGCCTTCTATACGGGCGTACTGGGACTGCCCCGCAAATGGCGTAATGATGAGATCGGTCAAGCAGGACTCGCACTACCCAAGGGCAACACTGAGCTGGTGCTCGTAACCGAGCTGCCTTCCGAACCTAATTGGCTTGTTGAGTCGGTAGATGCAGCTACCGAGGTTTTCCGGCTCAATGGCGGAGCCGTCATCTCAGAGCCTGAAAACATCCCCGTAGGGCGCCTCTCCGTAGTGCGTGACCCGTTCGGCAACCGCTTAGTGCTGCTCGATCTTTCCCAAGGGCACTACGTCACCAACGCTGCCGGTCAAGTAACCCGCATATGCAAAAACCCGGTCGGTCCAACCTCTGAAGAAGTCGCGAAATAGGCGACTGCGCGCGCCACGTTCTCACAAACGAGGGCGTGAGAGAAGGCGAAGACTCCGACCATCAGCCAATGATCCCAGGCCGCAAGTTATGGTCTAAATGTGAACAGCCCCTGTCATCAACCTCTGCGCTGCGGCACCCGGCGGGCGGGTGGCGAAGCAAGCGTGTCGCCCTCAGGGCTCGCGAGCTGGCGCTCCAGCGCGGTGAAAGCGGCGATGATATCCGGCGCTTCATAGGCGCGGTTCCGCCTCCCTATGCTCACTTGTTGGAGAATCCCCACCGACGCCAACTGCTGTATAGCGTTGTTTGCAGCCGGAAAAGTGCGACCGATCAACGAAGCGGCTGTCGTGACTGTAACCACCGGCGCCCCAGGAAGGGCCTGGAGCAAGCGATGAGCCGCCGAGTTCTTACGCACCGACCCGAGGCGAGCGCGCCAGTCTGCCTCAACCAGCCGGGCACGTTCCTCAAATGCTGCCGCGTCAGCCACTGCTCTTGAGCAGGCGATGGCAAACTGTGCGATCCACCTGTTGGCCCCGGCATGTGCATCCTGACACGTCACTGGACCCCGGTAGCGGACGCCCTCCAGTGCGGTGATGTAATCCCTGGCCCACGTAGCAAGCACCAGCGACACCGGGGGCAGCACCCTGTTGGCGAGACCCCGGCGGCGTAGGACCAGGTGGATCAGCGCCCGCCCGGTGCGCCCGTTGCCATCTACAAACGGGTGGATCGTCTCGAATTGGGCGTGGGCAACAGCGGCCTGGGCTACGGCCGGTAGACCATCCTCGTTGCAGAAGGCACGCAGGTCCTCCATGAGATCGGCGACGTACTCTGGCGGCGGAGGTACGTAGGCAGCTGAGCACGGGTTGTATGAACTGCCACCGATCCAGTTCTGTTCCTTCCGAAACCGGCCGCCAAATTCATCAAGATGGGTCCCGGAGAGCAGGCGTCGGTGAACCTCAAGGATAAGATCGAGGGACAAGTGGTCACCAGCTGCGACCTGGTCGACGCCAAAGGCCATGGCATCAATGTTCGCAAGCACCTCGGAAGCAGTGACATCAGAAGGGGGACCCTCCAGGCTGCGCGCTGCCTCGGCATGGAGGAGCCGCCGGGCGCCCACCTCCAGTCCCTCAATGCGGGAGGACGCGACCGCTTCAGCCCGCAGCAGGATGCGCGCCAGTGTCTCGCTCCCGGTGAGCGCGGAGGCTTCAAGATCCAACCGTGTGATGGACGCCTCAGCTTCTGCCACCTCAGCGGCAACGGCACCATCCAGTGTGAATACCCGTCCCACCAGGGGATCGGGGACATATGCTTCGTACTCGCAGGAGCGACGGTCTCTTCTGGTCTGGCCATCGAGACCGCTGACCCAGCGCCGACGGATAACCTTTGACATGGATTCTCCTTATGAAAGGTTATACTACAACCTTCAACACAGCAAGGCCCTGCCGAAGGTTGCGCACCCTTGGGTACCTACCGCCAAATCCGGCTGGTCCACCCCGCGCAAGGCCCCTGCCCGTGGCCACAGCCCCGCCGAAAAGCCCCTCCTACAAGGCTGCTCTCTCTAGCCGCAGCCTGTTCGCACGCTAGCGCTATATCGCTTCGAAAATCGGGACTTTGACCCTCGGACTGGCGCGTGAGGCTATCGCTGTTGTACAGCGCGGTCCAGCAAGCTAGCGCTTTAGCTGATCTCAGGCTATGACGTTTCTGGAGCGTTTAGCACAAGTTTAGCCTTCCAAGCTGGATGTCGCGAGTTCGAGTCTCGTCTCCCGCTCCGTCGGCCCACCGTAGCCTGAGCAGCCGACCGATCCACGGCTTCCCAGCCCATGCAGGTCAGGCCGCCGCAGTCATCTGGCTAAGGCTCCTGAGCCGGGCGCCACCACGGCCGCCTCCCCGGCAGGTCGTCGCCTGAACCAGTTGATCGCCCGCGCCACCATGTAGGCCAGCAGGGACAGGCCGGCTACCAGGAATCCAATCGGCAAGCTGCTGTCGTATCCAATTACGATCGCCACCCAAACCGTCCCCAGAGCGATCCCCACCGAATAGACCATGGCTCCCCGGGGCGTCTTGGCCAGATACCATCCGGCGGCGGCTGGTCCGATCATCAAGCTGAAGGCGAGCAGGGCTCCGACCACCGGGACCGTCAGGCTGGCTGCCAGAGCCACCAGGAGCGTGAAGGTGACATTCATGGCGGTCAGGGACACCCCTCGGGCCGCGGCGAAGTCAGGGACCGTGGACGCCAACAACAGGGGCCGGTACACGACCGCGATGACGCCGACGAGACAGACGCTCAAGACCGAGATGGCGACCATTTCGGAGCCGCTGATGCCGAGCAACTGGCCGAAGAGGAGGGCAAACACCTCGGGGGCATAGGTGTTGCCCACCGTCAGGAACAGGTCGCCCAGTCCCAGGGCGGTGACCAGCGCGAGCGCAGTGATCACCCCGTTGTGGCTGCGACGCCGCATCAGACCCATCCCCAGCGCCATCAGGATCGCGAAGACACTCAGGCCCAGGATCGAGTTCACGCCGATCAAGAAGGCGCCGGCCGCCCCCGCGAACGCCCCTCGGGGGACCGCATGAGCCACGAAGGCCTCGCCCCTAAGGTTGACGAAAAAGCCCACCAGCGCCGCGAGAACCGCAATCGCGCTGGCCGCGACCCAGGCGTGAACCACGAAGGAGTAACTGAACAACCCCGGGGCGAAGATCGTGTTCCAGATACTGGTCACCGGCGCGCTCCGACCCTACTCAGCCCGAACCGTGCTGGTCCGCGGGACCGCCTGCCCAAGCGAGAAGGCGACCACCATCACGGCTACCACGAAGAAGCTCACCGGCCAGCCCCGGCCGGCCGGCGGCCAGGTGAAGCTGTCATAGGCCAACAGGATCCCCAGCCAGGTGTCCACCAGAGCCAGCACCACGGATACCGCGATCGTCATACCCAGCCTGCGCGTGAGGTGGATGGCGGTTGCCGCGGGACCGATCAGAAGCGCGGTGCTCAGCAGCGCGCCCATGACCAGCGCGGACTGCTCCACGGCCGCCACCATCGCCACCAGAAAGACGAAGCTAACCAAACCCACCGGGACGCCCCGGCTGCGAGCTCCGTCCGGATTCACGGTGGACAGCAAAAGTGGCCGGTAGACAAATCCCACCACGACCACGGCTGCCAGGGCCAGGCCCACCATCGGCAGCACCAGATCCGGGTTCACAGTGAACACGGAACCGAACAAAATCTCCTGGGTGACTCCGGTGGAGGTTGACACCTGGCCGATCAGATAGATAAACAGGGCGCTCAGTCCCAGCATCGCCGAGAGGACAACCCCAGTCGCCACGTCACGCTCCCGTGCCCTCCGGCTCAGGACGTCTACGGAAGCACCCGCGATCAGGCCAGCACCGAGAAATCCCCAGATGGCTTGAACGCCCACCAGAACCGCGCCGGAGGCACCGGTACTGCCCACATCGCCCAGGGCGTGGCCCAAGAAGGCCTGGCCCCGAATTATGACGAAGACCCCCACCACGGCCGAGCAGACGGCCACCGCGGTCCCCAGGATCAGAGCGGACCGGACTTGACTGGTCTGCAGGAACCCCGGCGCGATCAGGTAGTTCAGCCAGGCCATCGGGCTCCAATCCGGCGGCCCACCGCGGCCCCCAGCCCACCGAGGCGCAGTTCGGTGGTCCCGCCCCAGCTAGGATGCAGCATCAGGGTTCCGCCCCAGCTAGGATGCAGCATCAGGGTTCCGCCGGCAGGCTGCGCGGTCGGCCGTGGGGAAGCAGTTCCTCATGGCCGAGGGGCACCATCTCGTCGCCGGCGAACACCAGGATCCTGCCCTGCACCCGCACCACCTCAACCGGCTGGCCGTAGAGCTCGCTCAGGACCTCGGAACGCACCACCTGCTCCACGCTCCCCAGCACAGCACGCCCTTGAGCGATGTACAGGACCTGGTCCAGCACCCCTAGCAGCGGATTCACATCGTGGGCGACGAAGAGCACCGTGATTCGAGTCTCGCTGGCGATCTCGGAGATCAGCCGGATGATGTCATGACCACTGCGAATGTCAAGATTGGCCAACGGCTCGTCCAGGAGCAGAATCCGGGGCGAAGTGAGCAACGCCTGGGCAATCAGCAGGCGCTGGCGCTCGCCGCCGGAAAGGGTTCCCACCGCCTCCTCGGCGTAGCCCAGGGCACCGACCCGCTCGAGGCAGGCGTCGATGCGGCGGCGACGGTCTTTGGTGGGCAGCGCGAACCCCCACTTCTCCCCGTCCAACCCCAGCCCGACCAGATCCCGGGCCCGCAGGGGCAGATCAGGTTCGGCAGCAAAACTCTGGGGAACGTAGCCGATCTGACGACCTCCCCGACCCGCCGGTTGACCGAGCACGGTCACGCTCCCAGAATTTGGCCGCAGCAGGCCCAGCACCAACCGGATCATGGTCGTCTTGCCCGCACCGTTGGGGCCGATCACCCCCACGAATGCGCCCTCCGGGACGTCGAATTGCAGCTGGCGTAGGACCACGTGACGGCCAAACGCCACATCTACCTGATCGAACTGCACGGCTGCCCTTGGCGATGACACCTCTGCTCGCCTAGCTCAGCCGAACCGTGGAAAGACCGTGGCTGAGGGCGTCAGAGACCGCCGTGGTCTCGGCCACCATCCAGGCCTGGTAGCTATAGTGCGCCGGCATGGTCTCGTAGACCCCCACCACCGGCACCTTGTGCGCTCGGGCCAGCGCCAGGAACGATGCCGTGGTGGAGTCGACCGCCTGCTGATTGTAGACGAATACCTTGACCTGTCGGCGAGCCAGCAGATTGTCCTCAATCACGACATCCTGCGGGGATGGATCCACACTGTTCATGATGGCGGCTTGCAGTGACCACGGAGTCGCCACGGCGAGGCCCGCAGCCTGCAGCATGTAGTCGGCCACCGGTTCGGTGACCGCCACCGGCGTCCCCGCGAAGCTGGCTTTGAGCTGGGCAATGTCCTCATGCCAGGTCGCTAGGGACGCTACGAAGCGGGCCTCGGCCCGCTGAAAGTAGGCCGTCGCGTCGGGCCGGAGCCGGCTGAGGTCCCGCGCAATCACGGGTGCCAGGCGGGCCATCGTGCTCGGGTCGTACCAAAGATGGGGATTGCGGGTGTTGGCCCCGTAGCCCAGGGTGCTGGCCACCGTCACGACTACCCGACCGGGGGCGGCCGCAGCCGACTCCAAGCGGTTCATGAATGAGTCGTAGCCAAGTCCATTCTGGACAATCAGCTGCGCCCCTCCCACCAGGCGAGCGTCAGCTGTGTCGGCCTCATAGGTATGGGGATCGACGTTCGGGTTGCTCATGATGCTCTGTACCGACACGTATGGCCCACCTATCTGCTTGATCACGTTGCCGTACTCGTTCTCCGCCCCGATCGCCTTGATCACCCCGCCCGCGACGGGCGATGGTCCCAGCTGGGTACTGGTGGCGGCCCCACAGCTGGCCAGCAGCACCCCGAAGAGGCCCGCAACGCCGACGACGAGCAGCTTGCGGTGGCTGGGAGTCTTCACCACCGCCCGCCATCGTAGGCGTGCCTGGATTCGCAGACTGCGAGCGCAGGCACGTCAGGCTGGCCAGCCTGGTACCCCTGCCAATCCCTAGCCAAGCCGTTAACGCGGGCCTGGTGACTCATGGCGCTTTCCCAACCGCGACCGAGAGGCTCACAACCTCGGCGGAACTTGAGCTGCTGATCTCATACGCAGGGTGAGCGGCACGCGCGCAGCGAGCGCAGGTGCCGGTGAGAACCAGATGGTGGTCGGACACCGTAAATCCAGTCGCCTGGGCGATCGCCGCCAGCGAGGAGTCCAGGAGGCCGCAGGGAACCGCCGTGACCTCCCCACAGGCCAAGCACCGCAGGTGGTCGTGGTGATCACTTCGGAGCTCGAAGTGAGTGCGCCCGTCGTCCAGCTCCAGCCGCCCCACCGTCCCTTCCCCTTCCAACTTCGCCACCGCGCGAAAGACGGTCGAGAAATCCGCCTTGACGCCAACCATGCCGAGTCCGGAGTGGAGCTCGTCCAGTGTCCAGGTGTGGTGTGCCTCAGCCTTCATCAAGGCGAGCAACTCGCCAGGAACTCGCGGTCGTCTTCCCATATGGGTCATTCTACATACTGCAATGGGTTTGTGCAAGCCACTTGGCTATTACTGGTCAGAGGGAGTGGCATTCCCCAGCGAGTCGACAGACCCGACCTCAGCGGCACCGCCCAGACCTATGGCACGATATGAGCCACTCATGACTGAAGTCCCCGGCCCTCTCCCGACCGTGGCGCCGCAGCTCAACGCCGCGGCTGCGACTGTGGAGCCCTTCAAGGCCAGCCGACTGGCGGTGGTCGGAACCGGCGTGATGGCCGAGGCCATCACCTCCGGCCTCCTCCGTCAGGGGCTGTTGGCTCCAAGCCAGGTGGCCTGCAGTCATCCCCGGCCAGCGCGACGCGATCAGTTGCGCTTGACCCTGGGAGTTGATGTCACCGCCGACAACGGGGAGGCGGTCGAGGGCGCAGACCTGGTGCTGCTGGCGGTGAAGCCTCAGGTCCTGCCCCGGGTGCTGCCCGAGGTATCCCACAAACTCACCGCGGGCGCTCTGGTGGTGAGCATCGTCGCTGGGGCCAGCACCAAGGTCTTGGGGCGGGCTCTGGGGCATCCCCCTCTGGTACGGGCGATGCCCAACACCCCGGCCCAGATCGGCGCTGGCATGACCGTCTGGTTCAGCACCCCGGACGTCGGACCCGCCGACCTCCGGCGCGCCCAACTGCTGCTGGCGGCTCTCGGCGAGGAGATTCAGGTGCAGGATGAGGCCCAGGTGGCCATGGCGACTGCGGTCAGCGGTACCGGCCCCACCTATACCCTGCTCTTCATCGAGTCACTGATCGACGCCGCAGTGCATCTGGGCTTTCCCCGGCATGTCGCCCGTCGGCTCGTGCTGAGCACGGCCAGTGGCTCGGTCGCTTTTGCCGCCCAGAGCAACAAGCATGTCAGCGAACTCCGGGACATGGTCACCTCTCCGGGTGGGACCTCAGCGGAGGCCCTCGCCGCGCTCGAGCGTGGACGCTTCAGAACCGTCCTCAGCGACGCGGTCTGGGCCGCCTATCGCCGTACCGTTCAACTGGAAGCGACCCTCGAGGGCGCGCCGGTGGCGCCCCCTCCGGATTGAGGGGCGCGAGCAGACCACATACCTTGTGGTGGCCTGTGATGGGGCCCTACTCGGCGGCCCCTTGGCGGCTGCGACGCCGCTGGCGAGCCCGCAGCGACTGGTCCAGGACCAGCTTGCGCAGGCGCACCGACTTGGGCGTGACCTCGGCGCACTCGTCCTCAGCGATGAAGTCCAGAGCTTGCTCCAAAGAAAGCTGCAGGTGCGGACTTAGCCGTACCAACTCCTCGGAGGTCGAGGAACGCATGTTGCTGAGCTTCTTCTCCTTGGTGGGGTTGACATCCATCTCGTCGGCACGGGCGTTCTCGCCCACCACCATCCCCTCGTAAACCTCGGTGCCGGGGCCGATCAGCATGCTGCCACGATCCTGCAGGGACATCAGTGCCTCCGTGGTGGAGAACCCCCGCCGGTCCGCGACCATCGAGCCATTCCGGCGGGTGCGGAGTTCCCCATGCCACGGCTCCCAACCGTCAAACACGCTGTGAAGCACGCCGGTGCCTCGAGTCTCGACCAGGAACTCGGTCCTGAAGCCGACCAATCCTCTAGCTGGCACCCGATAGTCCATGCGGACCCAGCCGGTGCCATGATTGACGATCTCCTCTAAGCGCCCTTGGCGGAGGGCAAGCATTTGGGTCACCACTCCCAGGTACTCCTCAGGCACATCCACGGCAAGCCGCTCCATGGGCTCGTGGAGCATGCCATCGATCTCCCTGGTCACCACCTGGGGCTTGCCAACCGTCAACTCAAAGCCCTCGCGGCGCATGGTCTCAACCAAGACCGCCAACTGCAGCTCGCCACGCCCTTGCACTTCCCAGGTGTCGGGGCGAGCCGTGGGAAAGACCCGGACGGAGACGTTCCCCACCAGTTCCGCATCAAGGCGCCCCTTGACCAAGCGGGCGGTCAACTTGCTGCCCTCAGTCCCCGCCAGCGGCGAGGTGTTGATTCCCACGGTCATGGACAAGCTCGGCTCGTCGACCAAGATCGCCGGAAGTGGCCGCGGATCCTCGGGGTCGGCCAGGGTGTCGCCAATCGAAATGTCACCGAAGCCGGCCACCGCCACGATCTCCCCGGGGCCGGCGCTCTCCACGTCGATGCGGTCCAACGCCTTGGAGGCATACAGCTCGGTGACCTTGGCTGTCACCACCGATCCATCCACCCGGCACCACGCCACTGTCGCACCTCGCATCAGGGTGCCCTGATGGACGCGGCAGATGGCCAGCCGGCCGACGTAAGGAGATGCGTCCAGGTTGGTCACCAGGGCCTGCAGGGGATGGCCAGGTTCATAGACCGGCGCCGGCACGTGCTTGAGGATCGCCTCAAATAGCGGCACCAGATCGGTGCCCACCGCGTCGCGCTTGGCGCTGGCCCACCCCAACCTGGCGCTCGAGTACAGAATCGGAAACTCAAGCTGCTCCTCGTTGGCATCCAGATCCAAGAAGAGGTCCTCCACCTCCCGGACCACCTCCGTGACCCGGGCATCCGGTCGGTCGACCTTGTTGATGACGACGATCACGGCCAGGCCCGCCTCCAGGGTCTTGCGCAAAACGAACCTGGTCTGCGGCAGCGGTCCCTCGGACGCGTCGACCAAGAGCAGAACCCCATCCACCATCGCCAGCGCGCGCTCGACCTCGCCCCCGAAGTCGGCATGCCCGGGCGTGTCCACGATCGTGATCTTGGTCGCCCCGTACTGAATCGCCGTGTGCTTGGCGAGAATCGTGATTCCCTTCTCGCGCTCGAGGTCCCCGGAGTCGAGCACCCGGTCGGTCAGTTCCATGTTGCTGCGGAACGCTCCCGTCTGCCGGAGCATGACATCCACCAGGGTGGTTTTGCCATGGTCGACATGGGCGATGATGGCGACGTTGCGCAGATCGTTACGGACTTCCATGGCCGATCCAGCATAGCCAACAGAGTTGGCGGCAGCCGACTACGGTCTCGCTCCACGCCATCCGGGCCGAGCATCAGCGATCACCACCACAGGGCCTTGGAGCGACCGGTCAGCCGGCCAGCTGAGACTGGGAGCCCTCCCCACGGCTAACGCCTCCTCGCGGTCAGGGTCCCTCACCGCACGGGTCCCGCCATGCGATCCGTGCCCCGGCTGGTCCCCAGCACGATCGTGACACGCCCGGGTCGGGGACGGTGGCCGGGTCGACACCACGGTTTCATCCGCCGGTCGCCGCGGCGAGCGGGCCCGTACCCGGGCGAGCGCCCGGGCTCCCTTCCGGTGCGGCTTGGTGGCTACCGCGTGGGACCACCAGGGCGTCGACGCCGATGGGGCCTGGTCCGCTTGGGCGGGTGTCCTTCGTCTCGAGCGCCGCCCAGTATGGCACCGGCTGCGCAGTTCCTTTCCCAGCGGTTTGACATTGGGAGGTGACCCAGTTAGCTTCCGTCAACTCCAATCTGGCGGCTCCACCCCTCTATGGCCTATGGTTGTTCATGCAACCACTCGCTCCGGCCACCACGTGGCTGAGGCCAGCACTGGAGGAATCAGTCATGCGCAGATCAGACTTGGGCCTACTCACCCTGAGACTCGCCACTGGTGCCGTGCTGGCGGCGCACGGGCTCCCAAAGTTGGCGGGAGGGCCGGATTCCAGCCCGCCCGGATGGCTCAGCCGCCTGCTGGGGACTAACTACGCCTCGGCATGGGAGAAGAGCGGGCACGAAGCCTTCACCACCAACCTCGGCCGGATGGGCGTGCCCATGCCAGGCTTGTCGGCGCGAGCCAGCACTTGGGCGGAGCTGGGCGGGGGATTGGCTCTGGCGGCAGGGACGGCGACCCCGCTGGCCAGCGCGGCCGCAGTCGCCAACATGGCGGTCGCCGTCCGCGGAGCGCATTGGAAGACCGGGTTCTACGGCGCGGGCGGGTACGAGTTTCCAATGTTGATAGGGGTCGCCGCCGCGGCCATCGGCCTGATCGGTCCCGGGCGACTCTCGGTGGATCAGCTCTTCAAGTGACCCCGGCCGCCTCCCGGCGCCCCGAGCCGGGGAAAGCCCCGCCCACGGATTTGGAGCCGGTGGCGCCTGCCCGAGCGGCTAGTGGCGGCGAGGTCCCAGTGACGGCCGCCAGCTGGCTGGGGCCAGACCCCTGGCCATAAGCTCAGAAGCCGCGCTGCGGATCGTTGATGAAGGCCACCTCGCCGCAGCTCGGGCAGACCATGATGTGCACCACGACATTGCGCTCGGTCGCCTGGTTTATGAGGTTATCCATCCCTGCTCCCAAGAGCAGGTCGGCGCCGATCCCGAACCCCCGCTGAAGCCCACCCGTACGCAGAGTGTGGGCCCCCCGGTATTCCATCTGGGTCTGGCAGCCGGCGCAATTGTGGGGCGGGAGCTGGCTGGCGGGCTGACCAGACCCCACCCCCTGCGCCATGGCCTCAAGATTCTTGAAGAAGCTCACAGGTTATCCTCCTGAATCGCTAGGGGCGGCTAGCCGCCTGAGTGACACTGCAGTTTGGCCGGGACATCCAGTCTTGAGGCGAGCTCTGAGGCGAGGACCCTGGACGTGGAAAGGGACAGCTCAATAAGTCGCTGTGACCAAGGTCACCGCCCCGCTTGGAGGGTGCTGGCCAACTGCTCCACTACGCCGCGACCGTGGTCACCAGCGGCGAGTCCTACCGGATGCGCGAGGCCAAGACGACCGGAGCTACCCGTGCATTGCCACACAGAACCGCTCACCCTGCCCGGACCAGCACCCGGCCCCCCGGGCACCTTCCACGCTGGTCGCCCCCACCCCTCAGCCGCTTGCTTTTGGTTGGCCAAAAACGCTCACGTCAATTGGCCATTGACATGGGGCACGGTCCAGGTGGAGCTGTCGCTCTGGGAGCCTACCTCCCGCTCCCAGAGCTGTCGCCTGGTCCTGGACCGGGACCTCAACGCCGCAATCAACCTCGCCGGGTGGGCCCACCCGGCCGCCACCGCCAGTGCGGCGGAGACGTTAACTGCCTGTGGCAGCCGACCCTAAGACCTGGCCTCCCCCGGCAGGAGGCGGTGTAGCAGGATCGCCCCGGAGCCCACCAGCTCGATCGGTGGCCCTCAGACCCGTGACGCAGTTGTCAGGGCTTGAAGAACGGAGCAAGTGCGCTGGCAACCCGGGGCAGACCGGTCCCGGCACTATCCCTGGGCGCGTCCGCCGCGTTCGGTGGCACCCAGGTCCCTGTCGATCTCAGCCAAGGCCCCGAAATGGTCATTGCGGAGGAGCCAGACCCGGGCGGTGGCCTGGTTCACGGGGCATGCCGACGACGCCGCGCCATCCAGGTCGCTCCAATGCCAAAGCAGCCACGTCCCCGCCACGTGTTGCAGAGCTTCGTGTTCATCGGAGGTGCCCGTCGCGAATGAGACCGCGTTGCCAGCGGCACAAGTTGTCGCTTCAGCGAACCAGTTGGGATCGGGCGCGCCGGTACGGTCGGCCAAGTGGAACCGGTCGTCCCAGGGGCTGACCTGGCGCCTGCGCTCGGGTCTAGTCACCGTTCAAGCTTGCGCCAAAGTCCAGCTCTGCGCAAGTTCCCCAAGCGCTCCCCGCGCAGGCTGCCGGAATCGGGCCAGCAGCCTCTGGTCCCTCTCCCCGATCTCCAGCGATGGACGGGCCCCCACCCGCGGCCCCTCGTAGCCCCTCTTTACAACCCTTTGACACGGCGGCGGCCGAAATAGGCACCGGTTTGACGACCGGCCTGCCAGGCTCTGGCCATGGCCGATGTGATCGCGGTTTTTGGAACCGTGGGCTTCGTACTACTGGGGATCGCCATGATCCGCGGGCTGGAACACATCTGATGGTCACCCACCTGATCCTGCTGGCGCTGGCGGTGGCCCTGTTCATCTACTTGGGATTCGCGATGTTCAAGCCCGAGGCCTTCTGAGTGGTCCACTTCGTGCTGACCCTGGTGGCGCTGATCGCCGTGCTCGCCATCGCCTGGCGCTTTCTCGGCGCCTATCTGGCGGCGGTATACACCGGGCGGGCCACCTGGTGCTCCTTCGCGGAGCGGCCGATCTACCGACTCCTTGGGGTGGACCCGGAGGGGGAGCAGACCTGGCAGCGCTACGCCGTCTCCCTGGTGGTCTTCTCGGGCGTGGCGCTGCTCGGCTCCTACCTGGTGCTCCGGCTGCAGGGAGTGCTGCCGCTGAACCCCCAGCATCTGGGCGGGGTCCCAGCCGCACTCAGCTGGAACACAGCCGTCTCGTTCCTGACCAATACCAACTGGCAGAACTACGCCGGCGAGACAACGATGTCCTACCTCAGCCAGATCCTGGCCCTGCAGATGCAGCAGTTCGTCTCCGCAGCTGTCGGGATCGCGGTCGCGATCGCCCTGGTTCGGGGCTTCGCCCGCCGCGGAGAGACTACCATCGGCAACTTTTGGGTGGACACCGTGCGAGGCTGCCTCTACGTCCTGCTGCCAATCGCGTTCCTGGCCGGGATCATCTTCGTCGCCCAGGGGGCGGTTCAGACCCTGGCCGGGCCGGTGCTGGTGCACAACCCTCTCAACGGGGTCACTCAGCTCATACCCCTTGGCCCGGTGGGCTTCATGGAGGCGATCAAGCAGCTGGGAACCAATGGAGGTGGCTTCTTCAATGCCAACGGAGCGCACCCCTTCGAGAATCCCACCGCTCTCACCAACCTTCTGTCGATTGCCCTGCTCTTGGCGATTCCGGTGGCCCTCACCTATACCTTCGGCAGGATGGTCGGTTCCCTGCGTCAGGGGGTCGCCCTGCTGGCCGCGATGGTGATCATCTTCGGGATCTGGACCTCGTTCACCACCTTTGCCGAGGCCCAACCCAACCCGGCTGTGGCGGCAGCTGGGCTGCGCCAGCAACCGACCGGCAACATGGAGGGCAAGGAGGTTCGCTTCGGGGCTCTGAACTCGGCCCTCTACGGGGTTGCCTCCACCCAGACCTCGACCGGGTCCGCCGACGCCTCGTATGACTCGTTCAACCCCATGGGTGGCTTCGGTCTGCTGACCGGGATGATGCTGGGCGAGGTGACCCCGGGGGGCACGGGCAGTGGCCTCTACACAATCCTCCTGGACGCGGTGGTGGCGGTCTTCATCGGCGGGCTGATGATCGGGAGGACACCGGAATACCTGGGCAAGAAGATTCAGGCCAGAGAGGTGAAACTGGCCAGCCTGGGAGTCCTGGTGATGCCGGTAACAGTCCTGGTGCTGGCCGGGGTCGCCACCGCGCTGCCGGTCGGACGGGCCGGGGCGTTCAACGCTGGACCCCATGGCTTTTCGGAGATCCTCTACGCAATCACGTCCCAGGGCAACAACAACGGCTCGGCGTTCGGCGGCTTCGGTGGCAACACGGTGTTCTACAACGTCCTGGGCAGCATCGACATGCTGATGGGACGATTCGGGATCATGATCCCGGTGCTGGCGCTGGCGGGAGCGCTCGCCGCCAAGCAGGTGGTCCCCAACTCGGCCGGGACATTCCGCACCGATAGCCCAATGTTCGTCGTGCTGCTCCTAGGCGTGATCCTGATCGTCGGCGGCCTGACGTTCTTTCCCGCCGTCTCCCTGGGGCCCCTGGTGGAACAGCTCAGCCACGGGAGGTTTTTCTGATGGCCATGCTCAGCGCCCCAATCTCCAGCGCGCCGGGACCGGGATCTGAGCCCCACACGGTCGCCAGAGGGCGGGGATTGTTCGACCGCCAGATCCTGGGCCAAGCACTGGTCGGATCTGTGCTCAAGCTGGACCCGCGCGTCCAGATCCGCAACCCGGTGATGTTCGTGGTGCTGGTGGGCACGGTGGTCACCCTGCTGGAGGCGATCTTCCACCCCAGCGTCTTCAGCTGGAGCATCACCGTGTGGCTCTTCCTGACCGTCATCTTCGCCAACTTCGCGGAGGCTGTGGCGGAGGGCCGGGGCAAGGCCCAAGCTGACACGCTCCGCAGAATGCGGTCCGACACGCTGGCTCGGAGGCTCGGCCCCGGCGGAATTGAGGAGTCGGTGACCTCGGCGGACCTCCGCCGGGGAGACCTGGTGGTCTGCGAGGCAGGGGACGTGATCCCCTCTGACGGAGAGATTACCGAGGGGATCGCGTCCGTCGACGAGTCGGCGATCACAGGCGAGTCGGCGCCGGTGATTCGAGAGTCCGGAGGTGACCGCTCGGCGGTCACCGGCGGAACCAAGGTGCTGTCCGATCGGATCGTAGTTCAGATCACGGCGGAGCGGGGCAACACCTTCATGGACCGGATGATCTCTTTGGTGGAGGGTGCCAACCGGCAGCGTACGCCCAACGAGATCGCCCTCACCATTTTGCTAGCGGCGCTCACGATCGTCTTTCTGCCGGTGGTGGTGAGCCTCTACCCCTTTGCCAAGTACGCCGGCGGGACCGTCTCGATCGTGGTCCTGGTGGCCCTGCTGGTGTGCCTGATCCCGACCACCATCGGCGCCCTCCTGTCCGCCATCGGGATCGCCGGGATGGACCGCATGGTCCAGCGCAACGTGCTGGCCATGAGTGGCCGAGCGGTGGAGGCGGCGGGAGACGTGCAGACCCTGCTGTTGGACAAGACCGGGACGATCACCTTGGGCAACCGGATGGCCTCGGCATTTGTGCCCGTGGGCGGCCATCGCGACCGCGATCTCGCTCAGGCGGCGCTGCTCTCCTCGCTCGCTGACGAGACTCCGGAGGGTAGATCCATCGTGGCCTTCGCGCGGGACAGGTTCGAGATCGCCGATGCGGTCCCGACCGGGCCGACCCTCTTCGTGCCCTTCTCCGCCAACACCAGGATGTCTGGCCTGGACATCGGCGATCGCCAGATCCGAAAGGGAGCCGCCGATGCGGTCCGCAGGTGGGCCGAGGACTTGGGAGGGAGGACCCCCGATGAGTTGGCGGAGGTGGTCAACCGGATCGCGGGGGCAGGGTCCACTCCTCTGGTGGTCGCCGACGGGCCGGAGGTGCTGGGTGTCATCGAGCTGAAGGACGTCGTCAAGCCAGGGATCGCGGAGCGGTTTGCGGAGCTGCGCAAGGCCGGGATCAGGACTGTGATGATCACGGGCGACAATCCGCTCACAGCGGCTGCGATCGCCCGCGAAGCCGGTGTGGACGACTTCCTGGCCGAGGCCACCCCGGAGACCAAGATGGCCCTCATCCGACAGGAGCAGGCGGGTGGCAAGTTGGTCGCCATGACTGGAGACGGCACCAACGACGCTCCCGCCCTGGCTCAAGCGGATGTTGGCGTCGCCATGAACACGGGGACCACAGCGGCCAAGGAAGCGGGGAACATGGTGGACCTGGATTCCAACCCCACCAAGCTTATCGAGGTGGTCGAGGTGGGCAAGCAACTGCTCATCACCCGGGGCGCCCTCACCACCTTCTCCATCGCCAATGACGTGGCCAAGTACTTTGCCATCATCCCCGCCCTCTTCGCGGCCACCTACCCCCAGCTCCAGGCCCTGAATGTGATGCGGCTGCACAGCCCCCAGAGCGCGGTGCTCGCGGCGGTGATCTTCAACGCGCTGGTCATCGTAGCCCTGATTCCGCTCGCCCTCCGGGGGGTGCGCTGGCGGCCGTCGGGAGCCGCCTCGGTGCTCCGCCGCAACGTCCTCATCTACGGAGTCGGCGGCATTCTGACTCCCTTCATCGGGATCAAGTTGATCGACCTCTTGCTCACCGCCACCCATCTCTACTGACCCACAAGGAGCCAATACCCAATGCTGGCCCAGCTGCGCGGCGCCGTAGTCCTAACCCTCATCGCCATGGTGGTCTTCGGCCTCGGCTACTCCCTGGTCGGGACGGGGGTCTCCCAGGTGTTGTTCCCAAGTCAGGCCAATGGCTCGATCGGCCCGGATGGCTCGACCCTGATCGGCCAGCGCTGGACCGGACCAGGCTGGTTTCACGGTCGCCCAGATTCCGACAACCCGCTTGTGGCCAATGGGCAGCCGGGCTCATCCGGGCCGAGCAACCTCGGGCCCCGATCGAAGGCGCTGGTGGCGCAAACTCAGGGCCTGATCAGGTACTGGCAGCAGCACGGGGTCAAGCCAACCGCCGACCTGGTCACGACCTCCGGCAGCGGACTTGATCCGGACATCACTCCCGCGGACGCCCTGGCGCAGATCCCCATGGTGGCACGTGCGACTGGTCTGTCTGCCGCCAGGTTGCGGCGGCTGATCCAGAGCCAGACCCAGGGGCCGGAACTCGGCTTCCTCGGCCCGGCCTACGTCGACGTGCTTCAGCTCAACTTGGCCCTGTCCCACCTGCGCTGACCGCTTCCGGGATGAGTCTGGTCCCGAGGATGTGGATGTCGGTGTCGCGAGCCCTGTGAATGACCTCCAGCGCTACCGGGCGCTCCCAGGGAAGTCGGCGCCGGATCCGAGGAGCGGGCATGATGATGGTGGTGACCTGGTGGGTCTCGGCCCAGCTGACCAGGGTTTCCGCCACCCCGCCCTGCTCTGTCATCGGTACCAAGCGCACCCCGCGAGCTGCCGCCAGCTTCGAAAGCTCTTCGATTGCGGTCACCTCGGCTCGGCTGGGGCGGACCGGGGTCACGGTGACCAAGACCACGGTCGCGTCCTCGCGCCGGGCCATGCGAATGCCTGACTCCAACAGCCGGCGCGCCAGGTCCACACGATCGGGGCGCAGAGCCACCGCGATTCGCTCCTGCACCGCCCACACCGTGCGGATTGACTTGGTGGCAATGTAGCGCTGGAGCCGCTGCTCGGTGTGCCCCGCGACCCTTCGCATCGCAGCGCCGCGGAGCTCTTCCAAGAGATCCTCCTGGAACGACCGCAAGGCGGCAGCCACCCGTGGGGCGTCCACGATCCAGCCCGATCTCACCCGCTCCCGGAGCTCCGCCGGGGGCAGATCGACCAACTCGATTTCTTCGGCTCGATCCAGCGCCGCATCGGGTAGGACCGCGGTCTGGCCGTCGGAGTCGTCGCGATATCCGACCAGGGCATCCCGGGCAACCTGGAAACCGGGAAGGTCGATCACCCCCACGGCACCAACCACGTTTATCCCCGCGTCCAGCAGACGCTCGACCTGCTGGTAGCGGGCCTCGCCGGTGTTGAGGTCGCGGACCGCCAGATCGTCGACGCAGACCACGCTCGGGTTCTGGCGAAGGACGGCGTCGACATCGATCGCCCCGGTCGCCAGCGAGGGGACCACCTTGAGGCCCGCCAGCAGCAGCTGGACCGCCGAGCGACCGCGCCCCCCCACGGCCGCCACGACCACCTCGGCGCCGCGCCTCTGGCGCCGGCCAGCTTCCTCCAACATCCGAGTGGTCTTGCCGACTCCGGGCGCGTAGCCCAGGTACAGCCGCAGGGACCCCTTGACTCCCCTGTTGGCCTCGGAAGTCAGCAGCGAGCCCGGGTCAGGCCGCCGCTCCAAGTCTCCTGACGGCCTGGCTCCCAGGCGTCGCCCGATTACGTGGAGGTGGCGTTCCCCCAGGTTGTCCAGCAGCCGGACCAGCAGGGCCTGCTGTCGCGAGTCTGCTCTCGAGCCCATCGGGGCCGCCACCACCAGGTCCGTAGCCCCGGATCGGGTGATCTCCTCCACGATCAGGTCGACCGAGCCGGTTGCCGGGCAGCGGCGGAACTCTGCCCCCAGGTCTTCGGCCAGGACGCCGGCTTTGGCGACCAGACCAGCATCCTGATCCCGCCCCTCCAGAGCCAGAACGGTTACCGGGGCCGAGAGGCGCCGGCCCATCCTCACCCCGCGTCGGATCAGCCCCAGGGCCGTGTGGTCGAACGGCGCCAGGATCAGGACCCGATCGTGGGAGGAGACGGCCGTCTGGGTGGCCGCCTGGGCGCGCTGGTGCTCAACGGTATATAGGAGCGCCAGTTCCCGCAGCGCGGCGAGGTTGCCTTCCCGAAAGAAGCTCTGCAGGGCGACCTCCACGCGCTCGGGGGGATAGATGTTCCCGTGTCTCATGCGCTTGCGCAGCGCCTCTGGAGTGATATCGGCCAAGCGCAGCTCCCTGGCGGAGTCCAGCACAGAGTCCGGGACAGTCTCGCGGACTGCCACTCCGGTCACCTGCTCGACCACGTCGCGGAGACTCTCGATGTGCTGGATGTTCACGGTGCTCCACACGTCGATGCCCGCAGCTAGGATGGCACCGACATCCTGCCAACGCTTCTCATGGGGACTGCCCGGCGCATTGGTGTGGGCGAGCTCGTCTACCAATGCCAGCTCCGGGTGGCGGGCCACGGTGGCGGCCACGTCCAACTCCTCCAGTTTGATGCCCCGATAGTCGACGATCGAAGGCGGAATGCGCTCCAGCCCCTGAAGGGCGAGTTCAGTGAGCGGTCGACCATAGGTCTGAACCCAGGCCACCACCACGTCTGTCCCATGCGCCAGCTGCTGGCGCGCCTCCTCGAGCATGGAGTATGTCTTCCCTACTCCAGGCGCGGACCCCAGGAACACCGTCAGCTCGCCTGGTCTCACCTTGTAGCTCCTAGGGGGCAACACCCCGTCAGTGCTCCACTGGGAGACAGCCAGTGGCCCCGACAAGCCCCCTGGCAGGCCCTCGAGTCGGTCGGCGGAGTTGGGGTTGTTACCATCCACGAAGAGACTTTAGTGAGATCCATCCTCAAGCTCCGCTCGCCCGGCTCGGGGCCGATCGGCCCCTCGACTGTTCGAGACTGGCCGCGGCCCGGCTGGCGGCCCGCGATCGTTGGAAGTCTGGCAACTCTGCTGGGACTGAGCCTCCTAACCGCCCTGCTGGTTCGGCTAGGCGTACCCCACCAGCCACAGGCTTACAGCTTCCTGTACTTGGCGGTGGTCACCGTGGCGGCGAGCGCCTTCGGGTTCTCGGCCGCCCTGGCAGGGTCGGTGGCCTCAGCCCTCCTGGTTGACTACTTCTTCCTCCCCCCGGTCGGCCATCTGACGATCTACTCCACCGACCAGACGGTCGGCTGGGCAATCTTCCTACTGGTCTGCTTGGGCGTGGCAGCCCTGAGCACCAGGCGACGACGCCATCTGCTGGCGCTCCAGTCGACCGCCCGGGAATTGGCGAGTCGGAACCTCGCCCTGCGGGACGCGGAGACAGCTCTCGAGCAGAGCCTGCAGGCCCGCACCGAGCTGGCGCGCACGGAGGCCGCCTTGGCCGCCACCCAGCGAGCGGAAACATTCAGGCGCGACCTCCTGGCTACGGTCAGCCACGAACTCCGAACCCCGCTCGCCGCCCTCCTCGGGTACAGCACGGCGCTGGCCGACGTCTCCGGCGCCGACCGGGGTCAGCTGGCTGACTACCCGGTTCTGATCGCGGGCGAAGCACGCAGGATCGATCGCCTGATAGGTGACCTCCTGGAGATGGCCAGGATTGAGAGCGGCCAGCTGCACGTGGAGAGCCAGGTCATGGACCTTGGCGAAGCGGCTCGCGAGGCCGGCATCCGCTGGAGCAACGACTTGCAAGTTGCCGTGGCGGTGCCCGACGGCCCGGTCTTGGTCGTGGCCGACTGGGACAGGGTTCAGCAAATCCTGGACAATGCGCTCCGGAACGTGAGGGCGCACGCCAGCTGCGATCGGTCAGAAGTGGTTGTACACTCGCCGTCGGCTTTTCGAAGCACTGCGGCTGAGTGCCTGGTCCGCGACCGGGGAATCGGCATCCCGCCCCAGGTCCGAGAGCGACTCTTCGAACGCTACTCCGCCGGCAACAAGTCGGGGGGCCTCGGGCTCGGCCTGGCGATCAGCCGGGGCATGGCCGAGGCGATGGGAGGTGCCCTTTGGGTCGACAGCCCGGCTTCAGGCGGCACGGAGTTGCACCTCCTGGTCCCCCTCGCGCCCGTATCAGAGGGACCCTCGCTGCGGTGATTGGATTGTGAGCGGCCAGAGTAGTCGCGGCGCCACGGTTCTGGTGGTGGAGGACGATCCGGGAACCGGCCGCTTCCTCCACGACACCCTGACGGGTGCCGGCTACAGGGTGCAGAGCGTCGCCGATGGGAGGGGGGCCATGGGCGCACTCGGGGCATCTCACATCGACCTCGTGATCCTGGACCTGGGCCTCCCTGACATGGATGGGATGGATGTCCTGCACACCATCAGGCAATGGGACCAGATGCCCCTAATCCTGGTCGTCAGCGCAAGGGGCCAGGAGGCTGACAAGGTCTCCGCCCTGCGCGCTGGCGCCGACGACTACCTGGCCAAACCATTTGGTACCTCGGAGCTACTGGCACGAGTAGAGGCGCGGCTCCGCCGCCACGACCCCGACCCCGGAGACCTGACCGTCGACCTCGGGTCGATCCGCGTCGAGCTGGGCGCGAACCAGATCTTCGTGCGCGGCTTGCCCATTCGACTCACGCCGATGGAGAAGGGAGTGCTCCAGGACCTGATCCGACACCGCGGCAAGGTCAGGACTCACCGGGAGATCCTGGCCGCCGTGTGGGGCCCAGGCTTCACCTCCGAGCACGCCTACGTGCGCACCATCGTCCAGCGCCTGCGAGCCAAGTTGGAGGAACACCCAGACTCGCCCAGCTTGATCCTGACCATGCCCGGAGTCGGCTACCTGTTCCAGGACCCGCCCGACCGACGAGCTACGCCCGGTCAGCCACCGAGATAGGACATCTCCACCTTCCCAGATCCGACCGGTGGGGGTACCTGCCCTCGCTCCTCCGAATAGCGATCACGGCGGTCAAGCCACAGCGAACTCATGACCCGTCTGACCTCCTGGTCCCCGGCCCCGGTCCGCAGCACCGGTTTGAGATCCAAGCCGCCCCTGGAGAAGAGGCAGGTGTGCAGCCTGCCGTCTGCGGCGAGCCGAAGTCGAGTGCAGCCCCGGCAGAAGGGGGCACTCACCGAGGTGATCATCCCCAATTCGCCGCGCCCATCCCGGTACCGGTAGCGGCTGGCAACCTCCCCTGGATAGCTGGCTGGGATCTGGTCCAGCGGCCAGCGCTGACCAATTGCCTGCACCAACTCGGCTGCCGGGACCACCTCGTCCAGCTTCCAGCCGTGAGTCTCCCCCACGTCCATGTACTCGATGAGACGCAGGGGGTAGCCGCGTCCACGGGCGAACTCGGCGAGCTCCAGGATCCCGCCGTCGTTGAGGCCCCGCCGCACCACGGCGTTGAGCTTCACCGGCTGGAGTCCCGCAGCCGCCGCAGCCTCCAACCCGGCTATGACCTGGTCCAGCTCCACCCCCACCCCATTCATGATCTGGAAGATCTCGGGATCGACCGAGTCCAGGCTGACTGTGACCCGGCGCAGCCCGGCGGCAGCCAGCTCCGCTGCATAGCGTGATAGCAGAGCTCCGTTGGTGGTCATGGCCAGGTCCTCGATCCCCGCGATCGCGGCCAGCTGCGCGATCAAGGCGGGCAAATCGCGGCGCAACAGGGGCTCCCCACCGGTGAGCCGGACCTTGCGCACACCCAACTCCACCGCCACCCGCACCACTCGGGTGATCTCCTCGAAGCTGAGCACTTCGGATCTGGGCAGGAACTTGAAGCCCGGTCCGAAGACGGCCATGGGCATGCAGTAGCTGCAGCGGAAGTTGCAGCGGTCGGTAACCGAGACCCGGAGGTCGCGGAGGGGCCGGTTCAGCCGGTCAGTGACCTCTGCCATGTGGCGATCCTACGCCGACCTCGACCCGTTGGCACGGCCGCCGGACCCCGCGGTCAGGACGCCAAGGCTCCTCGAACCGACTGGCGCACCGAACCCATCGTCTTCAGCACTGCGGTGGGCTCGTACCCGACATGAGCCATGCAGTTGGCACACTTGGGATTGTTGCCGCGTCCGTACTGGCTCCAATCGGTGGTCTCCAGCAGCTCCTTATAGGTACTCACATACCCATCGGCGAGCAGGTAGCAGGGCTTCTGCCACCCGAAAACTGAGTAGCACGGGATGCCCCAGGGCGTGCAGGCGAGCTCCACCTTGCCCTCCAGGAAGTCGAGGAACATCGGGGAGTGGTTGAGGCGCCACTTCTTGCGTCGGCCGTCGGCGAAGGCCTCCTTGAAGATCGCCCGGGTTCGGTCGACTCCCATGAAGTGCTCTTGATCCGGCGCCTTCTCGTAGGCGTAGGCCGGCGAGATCTGCATGTTGTCGACCTCCAGATCATCGTTCAGGAAGTCGAGCACGTCACGGATCGATTTGGGATCGTCCTGAGTGAAGAAGGTGGTATTGGTCGTGACCCGAAAGCCCCGGCGCTTCGCTTCCCTGATCGCCGCGACGGCCTTGTCGAAGACTCCGGCTCGCGACACCGACTCGTCGTGGCGGTCTCGCAGCCCGTCGATGTGGACCGACCAGGCAAAGTAGGGCCCGGGCTTGAAGAGGTCGAGCTTACGCTCCATCAGGAGCGCGTTGCTGCAGAGGTAGACAAACCTCTTGCGCTCGACCATGGCCTCCACAATCTGGTCGATCTCCTTGTGGATCAGCGGCTCACCCCCGGCGATGGACACTACCGGGGCGCCGCACTCCTCGATCGCGTCGATGCACTGCTGGACCGAGAGCCGGCGCCGCAGGATGTCATCGGGGTGCTGGATCTTGCCGCAACCCACGCACTCGAGGTTGCACTGGTAAAGCGGTTCCAGCTGCATGACTAGCGGGAACTTGTCGACCCGGTGGAGCTTCTGCGACATCAGGTAGGAGCCGACCTTGATCTTCTGGCGAAGTGGAATTGACATGACCTTCCTCGATAGCCCTCACTCGGTCGGGCACCACCGGATTTGTTTAGGACTCTAAACCTTGTCACTATCGTAGAGTCAAGCCAGATGGAGACCCTCCCGTCGGCAAGGGCCGAGCTAGCGCCCCGGCTCAAGATTGGCGAGGCGGCAACCCTAACCGGTGTCAGCCCGGGGAGGATTCGCCACTACCAGGCGATGGGCCTTGTCCGCCCCGCCCAGAGCGTCAGCGGCTACCGCTATTTCATCGCCCAGGATCTGGTGAGAATTCTCCAGATCGACCTCCTACGAAGCCTGGGGATGGGGCTGGAGGAGATTCGGGCCTCACTTCCGGGCACGGCCGACCCCAAGTCACTCCGGGACGCCCTCGAACGGCACCGAGAGATGCTGCAGGTGGAGCGAGCCCGCCTGGATGGGCTCCTAGCCGCCGTTAACACGGCGCTGGCTGCTCCGGAGGCGAGCGCCGAGACGATTGCCGCCTTCCTGGCCTCGGCCCACTCCACTCCGCGAGAGAGCCTGGGGATATTCGGCCGCCTGACCAAGCCCTTGTCGGAGCCGGCTGCCGCCAGCTGGCAGCGCATCCTCGGCAGCGGTTGGGAACTGCCCGTCCACCCCGCCTTCGGCCGAATGCTCCTCCCGCCGCAGGTGACCGAGGTGCTGGAGCAACTCGCGGCAGCCGCTGGCAACGAGATTCTCTTCGACCGAGTCCGACAGCTCGCCGTCGCCATCGTCGCGCTGGCTCAGAGCAGGACTCCGGAACGCGCCCAGCTGCGCAAGTGTGCCGTCGACTGGGTGCTCTCGTTTGAGTCCGCCCCCCTGCCCCAGGACGTCCAGATGGCCCTGGATCGGACGGTGCCGAGGATTCGCGAGTTGGAGATGCTGAACCAGGGGTTCCAACTCTGGGCCGAGTCGATCTCGCCGGTGGCTGCGACCGTCCTGCGGCTCATCCATGAGGAGGCCCGGGCACGCCACTATCGTGTGCTCGGAGTACTTCCGGCCCACGGCCCAAGCCCGAGACGCCAGCGCCACCAGGAGGTCGCCAATACCCCCTAGGGGTATACTAATCATAACTTCTAAAGGGGGGCGCTAGATGCTGCCGTTGCATGTGCTGAGCCTTATCTGGGCTGGCCTGGAACAGGGGTTGGCCATGCTCTGGGCGACTCTGTGGGCGCTCGCGTTAGGGTTCCTGTTGTCAGGTGCGATCCAGGCGTTTGTCTCTCGGCAGGAGATGCGTGACCTGCTGGGAGACCGCCGCCCCCTTGCCCTGCTGCGAGCCACCGGGTTCGGAGCCGCCTCCTCGTCCTGCTCCTACGCGGCCTCTGCCATGGCCAAGTCAATCTTCGCCAAGGGTGCCGACTTCGTGGCCGCGATGGTCTTCATGTTCGCCTCCACCAACCTGGTAATCGAGCTCGGCATCGTCCTCGCAGTTCTCATCGGCTGGCAGTTCACCGCCAGTGAGTTCTTCGGCGGCCTGCTGATGATCGCGCTATTCGTGCTGGTCGCCAGAGTCACCCTCCCAGCCAGCTTGGTCGAGCGGGCCAGGGAGCGCCTCAATCAGGGCGGAGGGCAAGCAGGGATCGATCTGACCGCGGCCTGCGCGGTGGGGGCCAACGCCGCCGCTACCAGCGCTCCCGATGCCGAAATTCCGTGGCGGGAGCGCCTACGCAGCCGCCAGGCATGGAGCGATGCCGCCGGGTACGCAGCGGCCGATCTCACCATGCTGCGGAAGGAGCTGGCGATTGGCTTCATAGTGGCTGGCTTTCTCGCCGCTCTGGTCCCCGCCGCCTTCTGGCAAGCCCTGTTCCTGACTGGGCATGGCTTCTGGTCGTCGCTGGAGAACGCACTCCTGGGCCCGTTCATAGCCATGATCAGCTTCGTTTGCTCGGTGGGCAACGTGCCACTGGCAGCCGCGCTGTGGAAGGGAGGCATCAGCTTCGGCGGGGTGGTCAGCTTCATCTTCGCCGACCTAATCAGCTTTCCGCTGCTCCTCATCTACCGAAGGTTCTACGGCACCCGACTCACGCTTAGGATGCTGGGATCGTTCTGGCTGGTCATGTCGGCCGCCGGGTTGATCACACAGTACGTCTTCGCCGGGCTCCACATCCTGCCGACCGCGCGACCCCGGGTCATTGTGAGCGATGCCTTCGCCTGGAACTACACGACCTGGCTGGACTTGGTGGCCGTAGTCCTGCTCGCCACTGTTTTCTGGGAGGCCCACCGGCGCCGCTCCTCACACGCCGAGGGCAAGTACGCCACCGACCCAGTCTGCGGAATGCAGGTTGACATCCATATCGCGCCCGCGACCGCCACCGTCGGCGGCCGCAGCTACTACTTCTGCTCGGACCGATGCCGCGACCGGTTCGCCAAGAACCCCGAGCCCTTCCTCGTCTCAGGCCCGGCGGCCATGGATGGGATAACCTCCTCACCCGCCACGGACCCGGTCTGCGGTTTGACGGTGGACCCAGCGACCGCCGCGGCCACCCTCGCCCGTGACGACCTTTCCTACTACTTCTGCTCCACCGGCTGCCGGGATGGGTTCGCCAAGAACCCCGAGTCCTTCCTCGCCTCCGGCCCGACGGGAATGGAGCAGGGCCCCTCTCTCTCCGCCACGGACCCGGTCTGCGGTATGACGGTGGAC
>JAKABA010000222.1 GCA_021802115.1 bacterium
CCACGGGATCATGGCTCCCCAGGGGATCAGGAGCCCACCCTGCCAGATCGGCGTGGTGGCGTTGGCCGCGAAGACGTCCTCATAGCTCCAGGCCAGCGAGGAGGGCGTGGAGATCAGCATCCACGCCCCGAAGGAGACCACCGTGCAGACGGCGAGGGCCGGAGAGCGGAAGCCGCTGGCCCTGACCCTCCGCCACAGGTAGAAGATCCCCACGGTGAAGATCGTGCCGAGCAGGAAGACCTGGAACAGGAAGGCGACGCTGAGCCCTCCCAGCATCATGTCGTACCAGGAGGCGTAGGCGTGGAGCTGGATCTCCTTGGCGTACTCCCAGCCGACCAGGGGCTGCGCGATCGTGAACCCGATCGCGTAGATGAGCCCGTAATGACCCATCCAGTCGAGGTAGGGACGCAGGTCCGGTCGGCGCCCGCTGCGGAGCAGAAGCCGGATCCCGGCGGCCATCGCGATGATCGCGCCCGCCCAGGCGATGTTGCCCACCATGCGGTGGATCTCCAGGGGGATCTCGGTCGGGTTCATCATGATGGCGGGCAGGTTGAAGGCGTTGCGCGGGGTCAGCATGTAGGAGGCGACCATGTTGATCAGCAGCATCTGCACCTCGGCGTTGATGAACAGCAGGACTTCGAGCCCCACTCGAAGTCCTCTGACCCGGCCCAGCCGGTCCCATCTCGCATACAGGGGGTACAGACAGATGATCTCGCCCACAAAGGCGGCGGCCTCCGCCACCAGGGGCCAGAACAGGACCCTTTGGATGTCCACCCAGAAGTGGGACCAGAGCCCCAGGAACAGGATCATGACGGCGAAGATCGCCAAAGACCCCCCGACCGCGAAGGTGGCGCCGAGGGCGGTTACCAAGCCCTTCGAGAAGCGGTCGTAGCGCTCGCTCTTGCGCTTCCAGCCGATGAAGTCCGACACCGCCAGGATGATGTATCCGCCCTGCTGCCAGGCGGCGAACTGCACGTGGGCCAGCATCAACAGTGCCACCAGCGCGGTGGCGACCCCGGTCGAGATCGGGACCTGGGTGAGCTGGGGTGTGACGGAGGCTAGCAGTGACATATCAGAGGTTGAAGAGTCGGCCCACGGCCAGCATGGCCTCGAAGATCAAGAACAGCACCGCGAACAGCCCCGGGACCATGACCTCCGGCCTCCGCCAGGGCTGGCGGCCAGGGGTCCGGTCCAGGAAGGGTACCAGCATCAGCAGGGTGGTCCCCAGCCCGGGGACGATGAAAACCCCGACCGGGATCATCCAGGCCTGAGGGAACTGGACCAGGAGCTGGTCCAGAGGCAGGAAGAACCACTCCGGGGTGGGCACGTAGTTGAGGGCAGCCGGATTGGCGGCTCGCTCGAGCGGAGCTCCCACCACGATCGCCATCACGAAGATGATCAGGACCAGGGCGAAGCTGACCACGGCATCCTTGAACACCTGGGACGGGAAGAACTCGTCCAGGTCGACCGGGACCGCGTAGCCGGGATCGCTGGGCAGAGCCGGGTAGGGTGCCTCCGCGGCCGCCATCCGGCGGGCCCGCTCGGCCTCGGTCTCCTCCTCCACCCCCTCGTAGTTCACCCAGGAGCCGTGCTCCCCATGGCGGCGCAGCAGGACCAGATGCAGCCCGATCAGAGGCACCAGCAGCGCGGGCAGCAGCCAGATGTGGATGGCGAAGAAACGGGTCAGGGTGGCCGGACCCATCTGGGGGCCGCCCCGCAGGATCTCCTCCAGCTGGGTGCCGAAGAGCGGGAAGTAGCTGATGATGTGGGTCACCACGGTCGCCGTCCAGTAGGCCGCCTGGTCCCAGGGGAGCATGGAGCCGGTGATCCCCAGACCGAGGACCAAAAGGAAGAGCACCACCCCGACGATCCAGTTGAGCTCCCGGGGCTTCTTGTAGGAGCCGCTGACAAACGTGCGCAGCATGTGCAGCCCGATCACGATGAAGAGGATGTAGGCGCCCCAGAGGTGCATCCCCCTGACGATGGCGGCGAACTCGTCGTGGTGCTCGATGAAGTTGAGGCTCTCCCAGGCCTCAGTGGTCGAGGGCACGTAGGTCCACAGCAGGAACATGCCGGTCACGATCTGCAGGATGATCACGATCAGGGTGGCGGAGCCCAGGGAGTACGCCCAGGCGCCTCTACGAGGCACCGCCTCGTAGAGCAGCTGATGCATGAGGTCGGTGACCCCCAGGCGCTCGTCCACCCAGCGGTAGGTGGTCGCCATCAGCCCGGAGACCGGACGGGTCAGCTTGGCCGCGATCGGGCTGCGCTCCAAACCCTGGGCCACCTCACTGGCCCTCGGTGAGGACGTTGCGGATATATAGGGTGGTGCCCACCAGCTTGTGCTGGTAGCGGAACAGGGGCTTGGGTGGCGGGCCGGCGATGTTGGTCCCGTCCATGCTGTACTCGCCGCCATGGCAGGGGCAGAAGAAGACGTTGAGGTTGATGTCCCAGTGCACGTCGCACTGCATGTGGGTGCAGACGTTGGAGAGGGTGATCAGCTGCACCTGGTTGGCGAGGTTGACCTTCACCACGTAGACGGTGCGCGGCACCGGCGGCACCTGCCAGGCGTCCCCTCCCTGGTTCAGCATGACCACGTAGGCGGTGGGGACCCCCACCGGCACGTGCTGGATGTCAGCCACCAGGACCCAGGGCTGTTTGAACTTGTAGAAGGCGGGGCTCAGGATCGACCCCACAATCGGCGCCCCGATCAGCAGTCCCGTCCCCGCCCCGGCCACGTTGATCCCCAGGATCATGAACTTACGGCGGGACATCCGCCGCTTGGAGATCGGCGGCCGCTCGTCAGCCATTTCCCTGCACCACGATCAGGATGAGCAGCGACAGACACAGCCCCAGCAGGAAAATCATGGTGAACGCGCCGGCGCCTATGGTGAGCCAGGCCGACATCGGGTCCCCGGCGGTGAAGAGCTGCCGGACGCGCCGCATCGCCATCGTGAACCCGACGATGGTGATCGCGAAGAACCCGGTGATGACGATGCCGAGATACCAGGCCGACTCGAAGTACTGGTAGCTCACGGCAGCACCCCCGGGGGGGCGTCGAAATTCTGCGCCGACTGATGCAGGCTGAGCAGGCAGGCGCTCTGGCCGGTGGTCGGGTCGATGCCGCAGGGAAGCTTCGAGTTCTCCTTGATCACCCCCATGTAGATGGAGAGGATGGCGGCGGCCAGGCCGACCACCACGATCCCGCGGCTGGCGGCGGGGCTGATGCGCAAGGTGAGCCCCCCGGCCTGGCGCAGGGAGCGGAGGTAGAGCACCAGGTTCGCGGCCGTCGCCAGAAACGCGATCAGGAGGGCCACGTAGCGGAGCAGAACCACCTGTTCAGGGATCACGGACGCGGGCAGAGCGGTCCCGGCCATCCCCAGCAGGGCGACCACGGTGAGGGTGGCCGCCGGACCGCCCTCGGCGACCTCCTGGTTGTGGCGCCAGAAGACCCAGTTGGCTCCCAGCACCACGATCGCCAGCAGCACCACCTGCCCCACGAACATCGACCCCGACCCGAAGATGAAGAGGTTGTCGAAGGTGCCGGGGGCTGTGGCCTTGATCGTTCCCGCCAGCAAAAAACCGGTGACCGGTTGGGCGAGCAGGAAGGTCGACCCAATCCCGAAGTTCACGCGGGCTGCCCAGCGCTGGTAGACGGCCTCGGCCTCGGTCCTGGCCCGGCGCCCCCGCCACACCGCCACCGCCGCCAGGAACAGCGCCGCCCAGGAGAGGGTAGCCCCCGCGTAGTGGAAGAGGAGCGGCCAGTAGCTGGGAGAGAACATGGAGTGAGCCGCGCTGATGGCTGTCCCCGGGGTCAGGGCGTAGCTGTCCAGCTGCACGATCATGAACAGGAAGAGGAACTGAATGGCGGCGAACACGAAGCCCACCGCCAGGTGCAGCCGCGGCCCCATCTTGTCCCAGCGGTAGATGTAGACCAGCAGGAGCGGGATGCCCACGAAGAAGCTGGCGAAAGCGATGGTGAGGGGCAGCAGCAGCAGGTTCAGCAGGGTACCGATCAGGCGCCCGTAGAGCCCCGTCAGCAGGACCACCGCGAAGACGGCCCAGGTCGCCCCGAAGCTGTAGAGGTAGAGGATCGAGTGAGCCAGGGTCTTCGCGTAGCGGAGGCAGCGCTCATCCCCGCCCCGGCGGCGGCCGGCCAGCTCCATGAAGGGGGTGATCCCCGAGGATCCCAGGATGAAGCCGACGATCACGATGTGGATCAGGAATACGGCCCCGATCGCGATCTCGGCCCCGAGGGTGCCGAAGGGCAGTCGTGGTTGCGGCACAGGAAACGCTGACAACAGCACTGTGCCACCATGCTGACGGGATGAGGCCACCTCTGGCAACTTCCCATCGTGGTCAACTGCGTCCGGACGATAATCGGCTGGTGCCAGAGCCCCTGACCCTAGTTCACGGCAGCGACTCGTACCTGGTCACGGCCGCCGCCCGGGAACTCCGCGACCGGCTCTCCGAGGACCTCGTCTCGGAGCTCGGGTTGGAGGAATTCCAGTCCTCGTCGGATCTGAATGAGATAGAGCGCAGCCTGGCCACTCCTCCCTTTCTCGCCTTGCGGCGGGTGGTGATGATCTGGGACCCGCCCCAGATCGTCGCTCCCAAGCGACCCGGGTCGGCGCCGACGCCCGGGTCCAAGCGCAAGCGCGAGAGCCAGGACTCCAGGCTGGCGGACCTGCTCAGGGTGCTGGCGGCTCGGGCCGAGACCACCGCCGTCTGCGTGGTGGTCCGGCAACCGCTGCCGGCCACCTCGGCCGCGGTCAGGGGGGTCCAGCGCCTGGGAGGAGAGGTCCGGCTCGTGGCCGCTCCCAAGGGGCAGGACGTGCCCCGGCACGTCGAGGCCCGAGCCCGCGAGCGTGGCCTCAGGCTGCCCCCCGCGGCCGTCCACCTGCTCACCGACATCGCCAACCAGGACATGGGGTGGTTGGAGATGGAGCTGGACAAGCTCTCCCTCTACGCGGCTGACGGTCGCCCGATCACGGCTCAGGTCGCCCGGCTGCTGGTGCCGGCCGCGCCCCCTCAGGAGCTCTACCGGCTGACCGACGCCATCTTCAGTGAACCCGCCAGCGTGGGACGGCGGATGGAGGCGCTCTGGAGCCGTCCCGAGATTCAGCCCCAGTTGGTGGTGGGCGCGCTGGCGAGGGTCCTGCGCGACCTGATCTCCTTCTCGGACCCCGGCGATCGCAGCGCCTGGGACGCCGCCCCGAGCTGGCGGGCCCGCAAGCTGTCCGCGCAGAGCGCTCGGGCCGGGGCGAGCCGCCTGCACCGCTGGTTGGTGGATCTGGCAGAGCTGGACTGGCTCACCCGCACCGGCCAGGTGGACGGACGCGACGGCCTGGACCTGCTGGTGGCCCGGATGGCCCTCGAGCTCCGGGCGGAAGGAACCGGCTGAGCCCGGTTAGCCCCGTTCTTGGCCGCTGGAGCCGGTGGTGCGCCTGGTCCGCGCCGCCGTCCGCTCGGTCTTGGTGCGGCTCTTGGCGGGCGCCGCCTTCTTGGTCCCCGCCGCCGACTTGGGGGCTCTTGTTGCCACCTTGCGCTTCGGCGCCGCCTCCGCCGGGGGAGCCGCCTGTTCGGCGCTGGCCCTGGCTGCCAGCTTCATCAGCCGCGACTTGCGCCGACTGGCGTTGCGCTTGTGCAGCACCCCGTGCTCGGCGGCCTTGTCGAGCGCCGAGGTCGCCACCCGGACCATCTCCTCGGTTCCCTCGGGCGCTAGCTGCAGCACCGAACGACGGGCCTTGGCGACCGCGGTGCGCACCGCTGAGCGCACGCTCCGGTTCTGCTCGTGCTTGCGCCGAGCTGAGCGAATGCGCTTGCGCGCAGAACTGCTGTTGGCCAATTTCTCCTCGCCTAGGGCTGGCGCCCAAGGCGCCGACTGTAACCTCGGCCCGTGCATCGGGCAGGACTGGCAGTATACCAAGCGGGCAGGAGGGGCGCGTTGGCCCCGGTAGAGTGGGCTCGATGTTCCGCGTCCGCCGCGCCCCCGCCAAGCTGAACTTGGTCCTGGAACTGACCGGCCGCCGACCGGACGGCTTTCACCTGCTCTCGGCGGTCTCCCAGACCGTCGCCTGGAGCGATCTGGTGGGGGTCGAGCTGGCTGAGTCCTGGGACCTGGGGGACTGCGGGCTTCTGGTGGCAGGGCCCCACTCCGACGAGGTCCCCAGGGACGGCGGCAACATCGTGCTCCGCGCCATCGAGGTTCTTCGATCCGCAGGGCTGGGGCTGCCGATCGCGCGGGTGGTGCTGGAGAAGAGAATCCCGACCCGGAGCGGCCTGGGCGGCGGGTCAGCCGACGCGGCGGCGCTGATAAGGCTCGCCACCGAGGGGCTCCCCGCCCAGACGCTGACGGAAGTGGCTCTGAGGTGC
>JAKABA010000223.1 GCA_021802115.1 bacterium
AGCAGGGACAGCTCCCTACGGATGCGCTGAGCCGGGTCTGACTCCTCCAGGAGCCGCTGCTTGTCCCGCAGTTCGATCACCAGATGTCCCGCCACCGCCCAGGACAGCTCGGCTGGCTCTCTGGGAAGGTCCGTGAACGGGGGGATGGCGACCCCCATGCCCAGCAGGCTCATGCGATAGCTCTCATAGCTCCCCTGCAGCTGGGCAGCCACCACGGGGGACGATGGCACGGCTGGTGCCGATTCGACCAGCTCGACCTCGGCTCGGAGATACGGCCGCCCCTCCAGAGAACGGTGTGCCTGGAATCTGGTGGCGCCGGCGACGATGAGGTTCAGGCGGCCGCCGGGCAGTCGGACCAGCCGCTCGATCCTGGCCAGGGTCCCGATCTGATACCAGTCGGCCAGCGGATCGGTGTCCGAGCCGTGCCTGATCGCGACCACCCCGAAGTGGGCGTCGCCGACCAGACAGTCCCTGACCAGCGCCCGATAGCGGGGCTCGAAGACGTGCAGCGGGATCCGGGCTCCCGGGAAGAGCACCGTGCCGAGTGGAAAGATGGGGACGACCTGCACGACGTATCAGTATGCCAATGCCGAACCGGTCAGATCCGAGCCAGGGGTGTGAGGCCAAGCAGGCTCAGGCTGTTCGCGATGGTCGCCCGGGTGGCATCGATCAGGGCCCGGCGGAGCCCGCGCACCGCGGGGTCGTCGACCCGGTACAGCCGCTCGGTGTGCTCGTAGAGGTCGCTGAAGGCGGTGGCCAGGCGATAGGTGTATCCAGCCAAGGACGAGGGGCTGAGCGACTCCGCGGCGTCAGCGACCGCACCCGGGAAGCTCGCCAGCAGCTTGACGAGCTCGCGCTCTTCCCCGGTCAGTTCGGGTGCCAACTCCGGGACCGGCAGCGGCTCCACACGTTGGAGGACACCGCAGGCGCGCGCGTGGGCGTACTGCAGGTAGACCCCGCTGTCGCCGGTGGTCCGGAGCGCCTCCCCGAAGTCGAAGGTGATGATGGAGTTGAGGCCGAAGCGCAGCAGGTAATAGCGCACCGCGCTCGCCGCCAGCTTGGCCGCGGTCGTCTCATCTCGGGCCTTGGCCCGCACCTGGCGCTCGGCCTCGTCCAGGAGCGCGTCGGCACCGATCTCGATCCCCTGGCGCCCGCTGAGTGCGTACATCGACTTGCCCTCGCTGACATCGACCCCCAGGGCGGCCGCCGCAGCCGGGGACAGGGCCACCACCTCGTAGGCCAGGTGGTGGAGCTGCTCGGCCTGGGCCACAAAACCGAGCCGGCGAAGTGCCTCCTTAACGACTCGCTGAGGCGCACTCTGGCGCTGGTCGATGACATTCACCACCTCGCCGGCACGTCCGAACTGCGAGGCATCCAGGGACGCGAGCCGAGGATCGGCGGTCGAGGTCGCGGGTCCGTCCTCGGCCCAGGCGCGGTAGTGGAAGTCGAGTCCGAGGACACCGAACTTCCAGAGATGGTAGGCGATGTCCTTGGCCGTGTAGGTGGCTATCCCATCGCTCTTGATCAGCACCTTGGCATCGGCCTGGTCCGGGTCCGCCTCGTCGGAGCTCTCCTCCAGAGGCAAGACCCAGCAGCCCGCCAGCGGCCCCTCTTCAGCCTTGCGGACCACGCCCCGCTCCCGCAACAGGTCCAGCGCTCGTCGCAGAAAGCCGAGCTCGATGATGTCCGACTCCCAGGTGAGCAGGTCGTAGCCGACGCCCGCCCTGGCCATGGTCCGGAGATGGCAGGCGACGATCCGGCTGGTCAGCTCCTTGGCGGCAGCCGCGATCTCCCCGTCTCGGGCTTCGATCGCGCGCAGGGTCTGGCGGCGCAGCTCGACCAGCTCGGGGTCCACTTCGTAGCGGCGGCAGACCTCGACGTAGGCCCTGGAGCAGAATCGGTCATACGGCTCGCCCGGCTCCGGCGCCAGCCCCAGGTGTCGGATGCCCACCAGAACATCCGCCACCTGGACCCCGGTGTCGTCGATGTAGTTCTGCACCTCCACCCGGTGTCCGCGGGCCCGCAGGACCCGGGCCACCGTGTCACCGATGCAGGCGTTGCGCAGATGCCCCAGGTGGGCAGCCTTGTTGGGATTGGTGGCGGTGTGCTCCACCACCACCTTCACCCCGGCCCGGGGGTCGGGCTCCAGGGCCATCGGGTCCCTGAGCGCTTCCTCGATGACCCGGGGAGCGTAGCTGGAGAAGTCGATCCTGAGATTGAGGTAACCACCGCCGCTGACGGTGACCTCCCGGGTGTGCCCCGGCGGGCGCCGGGACACCGCGAGCGCCAGCTCCTGGGCGATCTCCCGCGGCGGCCGGCGCAGCTCGCGGGCCAGCCTGAAGGCGACCGGAGATGAGTAGTCGCCGGCTTCCGGGACCGCCGACGGCTCGACCACCACCTCCGGCGGGTCCGTCACGCCCAACTCGCGGATCGCCGCTTGGATGGCGCGCGCGAAGTCGGTCTTGAGGTCTGGCATCGGCACCTGATCGTAACCGGTCGAGTGCCGCGCCGACCGTCAGACCATCGGGTCCAGCTTCGCCTTGAGCGCCGACTTGGGCTGGTAGCCGACCAGGCGCTGAACCGCCTCTCCCTGCTTGAACAGGATCAGGGTCGGAATGCTCATGACTCCGAACTTGCCGGCGACATTGGGGTTGGCGTCCACGTCCAGCTTGGCCACCTTGACCCTCGCCCCGTACTCCGTAGCGAGGTCCTCCACCACCGGGGCCAGCATCTTGCAGGGGCCGCACCAGTCCGCCCAGAAGTCGACCAGGACTGGGACCTCCGCCTTGATAACCTCGCTGTCGAAGGTCGCGTCGCTGACATGCACTGGCTCAGCCATCTTTGCCTCCACCGCCGGCGCCACCGGTCGTGGTGGCAACGCTCGGCGTCGATTCCTTACTGCTCTTGGTCGCGTCGGTCTCGCTCTTGGCCGCGGGCTCGGCCGCGGGCTTGGTCGCATCGGCCCGGTCACCGGTCTTGGCCACGGTGCCGTTCCCGGCGGTCGCGGCCGCGGGGCCGATCGCGCCGCTGGAGGACGACCGGGAATCCGTCTTGTAGAAGCCCTGCCCCTTGAAGACGATGCCGACCGGGAAGACCACCCGGTGGACGGGGCCGGCGCACACACCGCAGTCGGTGAGGGGAGCAGCGGTGATCGGCTGGACAACCTCGAACTCGTGTCCCGAGTCGCAGCGGTAGGCGTAAGTAGGCACTTCAATTTCAGAGTACCCGAAATCACCCAACTCTCAAACTGGGCCATCGTGCAGGCGAGCGGCGCTGGCACTGCAGCGACTCAGCCCGCCAACGGGTGGAGCCGAGGTCCGCGCTCGCGGAGCGGTCGACGACTGGGGCCCGCTTTGGGAGTCGGACCTCACTGGTTGGGGAGCAGCACCAGCCCCGCCGGCACCTTGGGAAAGAAGTAGGTCGACTTCTGCGGCATGACGGCCCCGGCCACGGAGACCTGGGCCACCTCGGCCACGGACGGTGCGTTCAGCAGGAACCCCACCGATCCCCGCTCGCCCACCAGCCTCATGGCCTCGGCCGGATCCCTCGTGTAGTGCAGGCGACCGGCCTCGAAGTCGGCGGCTCCAAGGCCGAGATGCGCCTCCAGGATCTCCCGGTTCAGCACCGCGACATCCACATGAGCGGCCGCGGCGGCCCCGGTGGCCGCCTGGCGTCGGCGCGAGACCAGCCAGCTGGTGGTCGAGTCGAAGATCAGGAAGGCGTGCCAGGAGTCCCTGAGCTCCGCCAGGCTCGCGAGCCCGGACTCCACTCCGTCTGCGCGCTGCGCCCGCCAGCCGGACCCCACCAGGGCCGTCATCAGCTCGTCGGGGTCCAGGCGGCTGTGGGGGAGCACCCGGTGGGTCGGCAGGATGACGGTCGCGGGGTCGTCCAGCGGCGCCAGCAGCGCGAGCACTCGCGGCAGGTGCAGGCCGAGAGCCGTCTCGTAGCGGTGGTGGCCATCGGCGATGTACAAGCGGGTCGCGCTGAGCAGTGCGGTGAGCCGCTCGACCGCGCTCGGCTCGCAGACCCGCCAGAGCTGGTGGGACTCGGGGCCGCGCTCGCCCGCCAGCGTCGCCTCGGCCAACGGCGGCGCGGCTTCGATCTGGCGGCGCAGAGCCTCCACGATCGCTTCGCCGTCCTCGAACAGCAGGAGGATGGGGGAGGTCTGGACCCCGGTGGCCAGCAGCAGCCGCAATCTGTCCTCGCGCGGCCGACTCATGGTGAGCTCGTGGCGCAGCACTTGGCCGCGGTCATATGGCGAGGGCTCCACGGCCGCAAAGCATCCCAGGCGGGTCAGCTCGCCGCTGCCGTCAGGAGCGGGAAAGGTGTGTCGGTGGATGTACAGGGAGGGCTCCTGGTCCCGGGTTAGGAAGCCCTGCTCGAGCCACACCCGCAGATGGTCGCGCGCCCTCAGGTACGGATCTCGGACCCCCTCCTGATCGTCTTCGTAGCGGAGCCCCAGCTCGACCCGGACCACGTTCTGCATCGCTCGGGAGTAGAGGTCGGCCTGCAGCTCTCGGGTGATCACGTCGTAGGGAGGGGAGATCACGTCGGCCAGGTCGATCCGCGAGGGATCGTAGCGCAGCCCCCGGAAGGCCCCGACCCTAGCCAAGGGGCCCGATCTCCACCTTATGCACAGTCTCCACACCCGGGATGTGGAGAAGTCCTTCAACCAGGGAGTCGGGCACCGGCTCGTCCACCCTGATCGCGGTGACCGCTGTCCCTCGCGGCCGGTCGCGGCCCACCTGCATCTCGGCGATGTTGATGTCGGCCGCGCCCAGGAGCCGACCCATCTCCCCGATCAGGCCGGGGCGGTCGCGATGCGCCAGCATCAGGAACGACCCGTCCAGCAGGAGGTCGATGTGCAGATCGTCGAGCCTGATGGCCCGGGGCTCACCGAGGACCAGGGTTCCCTCAAGGGCGGTGGGACCCCGCCCCTGGGCGCGGAGCAGGATCGAACCCGCGAAGCTCTCGGATCGGGAGCTGCGCTGCTCGCGGACCTCGACCCCGTGGCGCGACGCCATCTCCATGGCGTTGACCGCGGTCACCCGGTCCTGGGAGAACGAGCTCAGCATCCCGCTCAACAGAGCTGCGCTGATCGCCGCGGTGTGCACGCCGGCGACATCGCCCTGGTAGGTGATCTCGACCTCGCGCAGGGAGCCACCTCCCAGCTGGGCCCAGAGGCTGCCCATCCGCCTGGCCAGCTCCTGATATGGGATCACCAGCGCGATCTCCTCCTCCGCCACCGGAGGGGTGTTGACCGCCCAGCGAGCCGGGCGGCCGGCGAGGACCTCCGCGATCTGCTCGGCCACATCGGTGGCCACCGACACCTGCGCCTCCTTGGTCGAGGCGCCCAGGTGGGGGGTGACCAGAATCCTCGGATCTCCCAGCAGAGGGTGGTCCGGAGGCGGCGGCTCCTTGGTGAACACATCGACCGCCGCTCCGGCCAGGTGCCCGGACGCGACCGCTGCCGCCAGCGCCGCCTCGTCCACGATGCCACCGCGGCCGACGTTGAGCACCCTGGCCCCCG
The DNA here is from genome assembly GCA_021802115.1 of bacterium. The sequence goes on from JAKABA010000223.1 coordinate 5,531, forward strand.
CAGGCATGAGCGCCAGTTCGCGCGCGCCGATCAGGCCCCTGGTGGCGTCGTTGAGGGGGGTGTGGACGGTCACTATGTCCGCCCGGGCCAGCACCTCGTCCAGGGCCCCCAGCTCAATCCCGAGCTGGGATGCCCGCTCCTCGGCGACCAGCGGGTCATGGGCCGACACCCGCATCTGCAAGCCGCGGGCGATGCGGGCCACCTCCATCCCGATCTTGCCCAGCCCTATGACCGCCAGGGTCTTGCCGCGGAGCTCGGTCCCGACCAGACTCGAGCGCTCCCAGCGACCCTGGCGCAGCGACCAGTCGGCGCGAGCCACGTTGCGGCAGAGGGCGAGCATCAGGGCGAAGGTGTGCTCCGCCGCCGCCACCGTGTTGCCGGTGGGAGCGTTGACGACCAGGACGCCGCGCTCGGTGGCGGCGGCGACGTCGATGTTGTCGACCCCCACCCCCGCCCGGCCGATGATGCGCAGGGCGGTCGCCGCCTCGATCACCGGCCGCGTCACCTTGGTCTCGCTGCGCACCACCAGGGCACTGAACTCGCCTATCCGGCTGACCAGTTCCGCCTCGGAGAGCCCGGTCGCCACCTCCACGCTGCCCGCCTGGCGGAGCCGCTCCAGGCCGTCCTCGGCCAGCTGATCCGCGACCAGGATTCGGGGTGCGCTGTCACCGGGATGGTTCATTGGCTCTCCAGGGCTCGGGGCGGCCCGCCCGAGTTCGTCCCCGCACGAACTGGGCCGCTGCTATCTCAGTCTACTTTGGCTTGGTGGGTCGGGACGAACGGTTGGTCCCAG
>JAKABA010000224.1 GCA_021802115.1 bacterium
GAACGAGGCACCGATGCCGCCCGCCTCAGCTCGGGCCGCCCTCGCCGGTCCCGAGCCTGGGCTTGGCCGCGGCCCCCGGCTTCTCCGCAGCGGTCGGCTTGCCGTTCTTCGGAACCGTCACCGCGGTGCCCCCCAGACCCTCGACCAGGGCCTGGGCCGCCCCCATCAGCCCGGCGAAGTCGGCGGGGACGATGAGCTTGGCGTTGGGGCTGTCGGCGAGCAGCGCCAGGTTCTTGAGCTGCCAGAACGCCAGCACGTCGGGGCTGGCCTTGCCCTGGTGGATCGCCTCGAAGACGGAGTCGATGGCCGCGGCCTCGCCGAGCGCCTCCAGCTTCTGGCTCTCGCGGTTACCCTCGGCCTCCAGGATCTGCGCCTGCTTCTTCGCCTCGGCCGCCAGCACCGTCGCCTGCTTCTGGGCGGTGGCCCTGGTGATGTTGGCCTGAGCCTCCCCCTCGGCCTGGTTGATCGCGGCCTGCTTGTCGCCCTCCGACTTGAGGATGACCGAGCGCTTGTGCTGGTCCGCCTCCTTCTGCTCCTCCATCGCCCGCAGGATGTTCTGGGGGGGCAGGATGTCGAGAACCTCGATGCGGTTGACCCGGACTCCCCACTTCTCGGTGGCGTCGGCGATGTGCTCGCCCAACAGGGTGTTGATCCGCTGACGCTCGGAGAGCGCCTCATCGAGGGTCATGGTCCCGAACACCGCGCGCAGCGCCGTGCGCCCGATCTGGTCGATGGCGGTGAGATAGTCCTGCACCTCGAAGAGGGCCTTGTTGACGTCCACCACCTGGTGGAAGATGGTGGCGCTCACCCCCACCGCCACGTTGTCCTTGGTGATGACGTCCTGCTTGTCGCCGCGCCGGGGGACCTCCCGCATGTCCACCCGGGTCATGCTGTCGATGAAGGGCAGCAGGAACACCAGGCCGGGGTTGTGGGTCGCGTGGTAGCGGCCCAGCCGCTTGACCACCCCCTTGAAGCCCTGCTGCACCACCCGCACGGTGAGCCGCAACGCCAGCGCCACAACCGCGATCACGACGATCACGGCGATGAGCGCGGCCATGGCGCGCACGTTAGCAGAACCCGCGCCAAAGTGCGCGAGGTAGCCGGAGGTTGCGAGCCGCGCGGTCGCGCTCCAGCTCGGCCACCAGCTGCGATCAGTTCACGAAAGCAGCGGCGGCCACGCTGCCGGGGCGCCGGGATGCTCGCCGCCGGATTCCTCCACCGGCGCCGGCCGCGAGGGGCCAGGTTCCGCTCGGCCATTGGAGATGGGTAAAGGTGGAGCGGATCGCGAGGCACCGCCGCAGCGGCGCCATCCGGTTACCGGCAGAAGGACCGTCTCGGGCTGACGAAAATGTCACAACCCCTTGCGCTCTACAACATTATGTGGTTGAATACCAGACGGGCACAAGATGTGGCCCCACACGCATCGCCCACGCAGGCAGTGGGCGCTGGCACTTCCTCGTCCCCCTCCTTCGCCAACCTGAGCCCCTCCCGCCGGCGCTCGCTGCCTGCACCGTCCTCCGGGTCCCGCTTGCGGGACATTGGGTAGACTGGCGACGCTCGTCAGTCAGGGTCCCCGGGGCCCAATTCCAGCGGAGCCGAAATTGGCCAGACGTACCAAGCGCCGGGCGGCGACGCCGCCCAGAAGGCGTCCCCAGGGGGAGCGCGCCAACAAGGGCGCGGTCGCCGACGAATCTTCGGCCCAGGAGCCCGCGGCAATCGCGGCCAGCGTCCCTGAGGCCGCTCCCACCTCCTCCGAGGCCGCAGCCTCGCGGCTGCCCCTGCGCCGGTCCCCGGCCCCCACGGGCGCCGCGGCGGCACCCTCCGCGGTGACGACCGATCCGGCCACGGCCTCCTCCAGCAGCGCGTCGCTGCTCCCCCGGCGCGACCGGGTCCTGGGCAGGGCCGAGATCCGCCGCCGCCAGGAGGCGATCCTGGAGCCGCTGGACGAGGGCCCCGCCGTGCCGCTGGACCGGACTCCATATCTGCCCCTGGACATTCGGCGGGTGCTGGTGGTTTCGGCGGTGATGCTGGTGCTGGTCATCGCGGGGCTGCTCTTCCTGCACTGATCCCGGACTCCGAGAACCCACAGGACCGGCCCCTATACTCGGCCCGATGCGGGTGATCCTCTATACGGGCAAGGGTGGGGTGGGCAAGACCACGATCGCGGCCGCCACCGCCGTGCGCTGTGCGAGGCGCGGGCTCAAGACGCTGGTCATCTCCACCGATGCCGCCCACAGCCTGGGCGATTCACTCGACTGCGAGATCGGCCCCGAGCCCGTCCAGATCGGAGAAAACCTCTTCGCCCAGGAGGTCAACGCGCTCCACGAGATGGAGGGACACTGGGAGAAGATCCACGAGTACCTCGCGAGCCTGTTCAACTCCCAGGGGGTCGACGACATCATCGCGGAGGAGCTGGCGACCCCGCCGGGGATGGAGGAGGTGGCGAGCCTGATGTGGATCCGCCGCCACTCCGAGCAGGGGCTGTTCGACGTGTTGGTCGTGGATTGCGCACCCACCGGGGAGACCCTGCAGCTGCTGGCCTTCCCCGATGTGGCGCGCTGGTATCTCAACAAGATCTTCCCGATCGAGCGGCGGGTGATGAAGCTGGCCCGTCCGATGGTGCAGCCGTTCGTCGGGATCCCGCTGCCCGCCGACGAGATCTACGGCTCGGTGCGCCAGCTGCTGGTGGACCTGGACTCCATGAAGGAGGTCCTCTCCGACCCCAAGTCCTGCACCGTGAGGATCGTCCTCAACCTGGAGAAGATGGTGATCAAGGAGGCCCAGCGGGCGTTCACCTACCTCAACCTCTACGACTACCAGGTGGACGCCGTGCTGGTGAACCGGGTGCTGCCCCCGGAGGTCGGCGACGGCTACTTCAACGACTGGCGGAGGGTCCAGGCGCGCTATCAGACCCAGGTGGAGGAGACCTTCGCTCCCTTGCCGATCCTGGAGTCCCGCCTCTTCGACCATGAGATCGTCGGCCCCGACAACCTGGACGAGCTGGGCCGTTCGCTCTTCGGCGAGACCGCGCCGGAGGCGATCCTCTACAGTGCCAAGTCCCAGGCGCTGCGCAAGGTCGGCGAGGAGTACATCCTCTCCCTGAAGATGCCGTTCGTCAGCCGGGAGCAGGTGGAGCTGACCCAGAAGGAGGATGAGCTCTACATCAGCGTCGGCCCCTACAAGCGCGAGATCTCGCTGCCGCGGGTGCTGCGGGGCAAGGAGACCACGTCCGCCCATCTCGAGGAGGGACAGCTCATGATCCACTTTTCGAAGGCCAGCTGATGCGGCGCTCCACGACGGTGAACGTCGGTGAGCAGGCGCTGCGGGCGCTGGGGGAGGCGATCCTGCACGCGGCCGGCCAGGTGGAGGAGCTGCTACCGCCGGAGGCGCGGCTTCACCTGATCAGGGCGCAGCGGGAGCTGCTGCTGGCAGCCATAGCGGCGCTCGAGCACCACCAGGAGTCCCCGCCCGACACCGGCTCGCGCCGCCGGGTTCGCAGAATCCCCCTGGACTGACCGGGGTGCTCGGCAGCGGCGTCGAGTTCTACCTGGTTCTGGTCATCTTCGCCATACCCGGGATCGCCCTGGGGTTCACCGTCCACGAGTTCTGTCACGCGGCGGTCGCCAACGGCTACGGCGATCCCACTCCCCGCCGCCAGGGGCGGCTCAGCCTGAATCCCGCCGACCAGATCGACCCCTTCGGGCTGGTGATGCTGCTGGTGATCGGGTTCGGCTTCGCCCGACCGGTCCTCTACAACCCGGCCTACGTGCGCCGGGGCTACCAGCGCGCCTGGCTTTCGGCGGCCGGACCGCTCAGCAATCTGGTGATGGCGGCCGCGGTCGGGCTGGTGCTGCGCGCCCTGCTGGCGGCGGACCCCAGCCTCAGCACCTGCCTGGTGCCGAGCTTCAACCTGCCTGCCCTGGGCTTTGTGTACTGGTTCTTGGTGGAGGCGTTCTACGTCAACGTCATCCTCTGCCTCTTCAACTTGATCCCGATCCCTCCCCTGGACGGATTCGGGGTCGCCGAGGGCTTGCTGGGGGGCGAGTTCCCGAGCTTCTTCCAGTGGATGGCGCTGCATCGCAACGGCCTCTTCATCGCCCTGATCCTCGTGATCCTGGTGGTGCCCGGCCTCCTGGGAGGCGCCAGCCCTCTGTACTCGGGAATCCTGGACGTGTTCAACACCCTCTGGGCCCACGTCGTGGGCGGGCCGCCTCCGGGGATCTACTTCCCCAGCATCCTCTGGGCGCTGACCCCGGGCGGGGCCTCCCTCGCCCAGGCTCTGGGCACCCCGTGCCTGGGTTAGAGATGGGCCGCATAGTCGGTGCGCAGGCCGTGATCGCCGACGATCGCGGTCGGGTCCTGCTCCAGCTGCGCCCCTGGCCGCCGGGCTGGGAGCCGCCCGGCGGCCACGTGGGACCGGGGGAGGATCCCGCCACCACGGTGGTGCGGGAGACGGCCGAGGAGTGCGGCCTCGAGATCGAGCTGCTGCGGCTGACCGGAACCTATCACTTCCGGGGGATCCGGCTGGGCACCGACCAGGTCTTCCTCGCCCGCCCGGTGGGTGGAGTCCCGGCCCCGACCAGGGAGGCGCTGCGGCTCTCCTGGGTCTCGGTGGACCAGCTCCCGCGGGCGCTCTTCCCCTGGTATCCGACCAGGCTGCGGGACGCGCTGGCTCCGAGCTCGGAGCAGCCGTTCGAGCGCTGGCAGGTGGTGGGCCTCAGCGATGTGGTTCGCCACGGCCTGAATTTGACGGCGGGGGTTGGGGCCGGGCTCGGCCACCTCGTCGGGAAGCGGGGCCGGACCGCCGGGTGGGGGTAGCCGCCCTCTTCCTGGGAGGGCTCGCGCTGATGCTGGCCTCCGCGGCCCTCTTCACCAACGCGGTCGAGTGGGAGGCGGACAGGCTGGGGCTGGGCCACCAGGTCACCGGCAGCGTGCTGGCGGCGATCGGAACCGCCCTGCCGGAGAGCATCGTCCCGGTGGTGGCGCTGGTGGGCGGCGGGGCGGTCGCCGCCCAGACGGCCACCGGGGCGATCCTGGGAGCTCCCTTCATGCTGGCGACGGTCGGCTTGGGGCTCACCGCCTGCGTCGGTCTCGCCTGTGGCCGTCCCCGGCTCCTGGTCCCGCCCGGACCCAGCCGGAGTGTGCTCAACACCTTTGTCGCGAGCTACGTGCTCCTCATCCTGGGAGCGTTCGTGCCCACCCCCTGGCGGTACCTGGACGCGCTCCTGCTGGCCGGGCTCTACGCACTGTTCGTCGTCCGCAGCCTGCGCCAGGCGGCGGCCGCGGCACCTGCCGCAGTCGGGGAAAGGCTGCTCCTCGGCCGCTGGCTGCGCCGGCGGCAGGACCCCAGGGCGCTGCTGGGAGTGGCCCAACTCGTGATCGCCCTGGTCGGGCTCGCCCTTGCCAGCGAGCTCTTCCTGCTGGCCCTGCACGGCATCGCCGCCGCCCTCGGACTCTCGGCGCTGGTGCTGGCGCTGCTGCTGGTGCCGCTCGCGACCGAACTTCCCGAGATGGCCGCGGGCTCGCTCTGGGTGGCCCGCGGCAAGGATGTGCTGGCCCTGGGCAACGTCACCGGGGCGATGGTGTTCCAGGCGACTCTTCCCGCGATCATCGGTCTGTGCTTCACCCCCTGGAATCCATCGGGAATCGGCTTCCTGGCGGCGGCCGCGACCGCCACCGGGGCCCTGGTCGCCATAGCCGCGATCGGGGACCGCGGGTTGGACGCCAGGGTCGTGGCTCCAGCCGGGATCGGACTCTATGCTCTCTACGTGGTGGCGGTGGTGGTCGCCCGACCCTGATGGCGGAGCGGCCCTGAACGGGGTGCGGGCGGTGGCCCGCTGCAGACCGGGCGCCCTGTTGCGCCCGACCTTGCTGGTGGCCGTGGTCCCCCTGTTGGCGGCGGTGCTTGCCTCCTGTGGGCAGTCCCCGCCCAGCTCTGCCGGGCTCGCCACCAGGACGGCGGCGGCCATGGCGGACTCCTCCTACCGGATCTCCGGGAGCGCCTCAGCCGGAGGGACCACCACCACCTTCTCGGTCGCGACCCTGCCAAACGGCGACTTCTCAGGCAGTGTGGTGACCCGGGTTCCCGGCTCACCCACCCTCAGCCTCAGGGTGATGGCGGTGGCGAAGAAGGTGTTCGTGCTCTCTCCTCTGGGGCTGCAGCAGCTGGGGGTCACCGCCCTGCCGGGCAACCTCAACCCTGCCACCACCTGGATCGAGCAGCCGCCCGCCACCGCCCAGCACTACCTGCGGAGCATCGCCCCGTTTGCCGGCCCGGGGATAGGCAGGACCATAGCCCGCTAC
>JAKABA010000225.1 GCA_021802115.1 bacterium
CCGGTCGGAGCACCCTCGCCGCCAACCTCGCCTACGCCTTCAGCCGCCGCCAGGATTCGCGGCGGGTGCTCCTGGTTGACGCCGACCCTGAAGACCCGGACCTCGACCTCCGCCTGGGGGCCCGCCGCTCGGGGCGCGACCTGTTCCCCCTGGCCCGGCTGGACCAGCTGGTCTTGCGGCTCGCGGACCTGCGTGAGCGCGGGTCGAGCCTGGACGGCTGCCTCTTCACCGCTCCCGACCTGGGTTTTCACTGCCTGCTCGCCCCCGCCGACGACCAGCGGTCCGCCACCGTCGGTCGCGAGCACCTGGACTACCTGTTCGAGCACATCCTCCGGCCACAGTTCCAGGTCATCGTGGTGGATGGTGGCGGATGCCTCAGCGGCAACGCTGTATCGCTCAGATTCTGGCTGGAGAAGGCCTCGTTCGCGCTCATCCCGACCGCTCTGGGGGAAAGCCACCAGCGCAACTGCGTCCGCACCGTCAGCTACCTCGAACACAACTCCTCCCTGGACCGGGGGGACTGCTTGGCGGTCGCGGCTCTGGACTCCGATCTCCGAGAGCTGCGGCGCCAGCTCTCCCAAGAGGGGATCGAGGTGGTGGCGGTTCCCTGGAACCCCAAGGCGGCTCGCCTTGCCGACGCCCGTCAGGTGCCCTCCGCCCATGTCGACCAGGGGATGCGGTCGGCCAGCTTGGCGCTGGCCGACCAGCTGTCGCGGATCGCCACGGGGGGCGCGGCCCGTGGCCTCTAGGGGCCGGTTCAACCTCGGCTGGGGTGGCGCCGGGCAAATTCGGCGGGATGGTGAGGCCGAGACCAGCCGACACCTGCGACAGCTGGTGGACGGGATCGAGACCGCGGTCGCCCAGGGTGACGACCTGGCTCTGGCGCAGTTCCTGGCGCCACCCCTGCTGGGACGGATGCTGGCAGCTTCAGCAGCAATCCGCGCCGCTGGTGGTGCGCTGGCACCAGCGCGGTCCGGGTTGTCCTGGAGGGTCAGCCATCGCCAGCCCCCCGGCCCTGGCCGGTTCTGGCTGCGGCTTCGGTTCGAAGACCTGACGATCTGCCACTACCCGGAGGGGGTTATGAGGGCACCCGGGAGTGCCCATGAGCTGGAGGTCGACCTGGAGACCACGGTGACCCCGTGGCGACTCCATCGGTTGGTGGAGGTGACGCCAAGCTGAGCTGATGGCGGCGCGGACGCGCCACAGTCGCCCCGGTTTCCCGCGCCCGGCCCCAACCCAGGCCGGAGCTCGTGCCGTCAGGAGCTCAGATGTCCTCGAAGCACCAGGGAGCCGGCTCCCAGCCCATGATCGCATCGAGGCGTCGGGTAATCGCCTCCGAGGTGGTGGTGGCCCTGCCTGCCGCCACCAGCTGGGAGAGGCAAGGCATGCCGAGACACAGTGAGCCCAGCCCCGCCCACTCCAGGCGGACATCCGCGGGCTCGTCGGTGGGTCGACAGCGGCCCACTCCACCCTCGACCTCGAGCCGGAACCGCGCCCGTTCCTGATCGGGAGAGCCACCGAGCTCCAGGGTCACGGCTCCATCCTGCCGATATCGGCGCATCCTAAGCAGCCCGGGCACGTCCACGACCCGCGCCCACAGGGTGGTCATCAGGGTTCCGACCACTGCCTGAGGGTCGGCCAGCAGCCACCAGATGGGGTCGTCCACCGGCCTGGCGCCCCGTCCGGTGGCCTGAATCCGCCGCACCAAGTCCACCTCGGTGCAGTACCGCCAGAGTTCCGCGGTGGCCGTCGGATCCGCCGCCACCATCTCGACCACCACCAGGGTGTTCTCCGGGCCCCTGGGGGTCCATTCCGACTTGATTCGGTAGACGAGATAGCCATCAGGGCCGGAGTCCGTCTCATGCACCACCGCGAAGAGGTGGGCCTCCCCGGGGGGCAGGTGGGGATCCTCCTCCGAGAGGGCGTAGCGCCAGCCAACCGCATCCCGCGCGACCATGGCCGGCCTCTGGCTCACGACTCGGGCGTGCACCGGAGGAAAGATCTGCCGCGCCTCCTCCAGGGAAACCAGTCGCAGGCGGCCGGTACTGGGGTGGGGGAGCAGGGCCGCCTTGGGGTGCTGCAGCTCGATGCCCACGGACCGCGCCGCTGGGCCGAACCCAAACCTGGAGTAGATTCCCCCCTCGCTCGCCCAGAGGACCGCGAGCGGCAGTTGTCGCGAGCGCGCCTCTTCCAGCAGGCGCGTCATCATCCCCCGCATGATGCCGCGCCGGCGGTGCGTGGGTAAGACGCCGACCGCGGTCACTCCGGCTGCGGGCACGGCCCCGCCCGGTACCGACACCGTGATCGGCATCATCATCGAGCTGCCCACCAGGCCCCCGGCATCGAAGGCCGCCATGGTTGCCGAGCCCTCGAAATGACTATCGAACCAGCCCTCATGCCAGCTGTCGAGGGCTTCGCCAAAGGCGGTAGAGTTGACTGTGGCAAACTGCCGCAGCTCCTCTCTGCCGATGGGCCGGAACTCCAGAGTCACGGATAAGAGGATATGCAGTCCGGTCACGCGAGCGAGCGCATGGCGGAGCGCGTTGCGGTCCAGAACAGGACCAGTCCCACCGCCACGGCTCCCCCCGCGATCGCCGAGAACAGGGGAACGATCCTGCTCAGCCCCGCGTACAGGAGGGTTCCCAGCGGGCCGCCGCCGGCGTAGGCGAGGCTGTAGAGCGACATGACCCGAGCGCGCATCTCCGCCGGCGCGGCCGCCTGGAGACTGGTCAGCATCGCGGTGTTGGCAGCCATGAAGCCGAGGCTGATCCCCGCCAGACAGGGGATTGCCAGCGCCAGGGTGGGGGCTCTGGTGAGCCCGAAGAGGGCGCTCGCGTACAGAGGAGCTGCGGCCAGCAGCAGCCACCACCGGCGAAGCCGGCGGCTGAACAGGCTCAGCACAACTCCGCCGCCCAGCGCTCCGATTCCGCCGACGCTGTACATGAGTCCCAGCACCTGGCCGCCTCCGTGCAGTTGATCGCGGGCGAACACAGGCAGGTACGGCATGTAGCCGATTCCCAAGGCGCCCAGGGTCAAGCTGCCCAGAAGGACGGACCTAACCAAGGGATCCGATCGACTCCATCTCAGGCCCTCGAGCACTCGGCCCAGCGCGCCCATCTCGGAGGAGTTGGCCCGGGCACTCGGCCAGTGGCCGTGACTGAGGACCGCCAGCAGGGGGACGACGCTCGCGGCCATGGCCAGAAAGCAGCTGGCCGCGCCCAGGGTGCCCAGCAGCAGCCCGGCCACCGCCGGGCCCACGATCCTGGCGGCGCTGCCCACGCTGCTGGTCAGGGTGGCCGCGCCCACCAGCTGGTTGCGAGGGACCAGGTCGGCAATCAGGGCTTGGCGGCTCGGCGCGTTGAACGAGTCGGCGGCCCCGAAGCAGACGGCGGCTCCGACCAGCACCGGCAGCGATGCTCGACCGAGGCCGGCCGCAAGCGCCAACCCCAGCGAGGTCAGGCCCAAGGCCGACGTGGCGACCACCAGGACCAGCCGGCGCGGCCAGCGATCGCCTACTGCTCCGGCGGGAACCGAGAGCAAAACTGCGGGAATCCCATCGGCCGCCCCCACCAGGCCCACCGCCGCCACCGAGCCCGTCACCTGCAGGGTCAGATAGCCCAAGGCGACCAGCTGCATCCAGGTTCCCAAGGAAAGTGGCCCCAAACCCAGAAGGTAGCGTCGGAACAAGGGCAGGCTCAGCGCCTCTGGCAGGTGTCTGAGGGCGGCGCCCTCCCGGGGGCTGGGAGGTTGGGGCGCGGCGGGCGCCTCGGTCAGGAGCCGGGGCTCAGAACCCGCCAGCTCGCGGCTGGTTTCTCGGGGTCTCCCCGGGTCCTCTGGCATACTCGCCTCCTAACTTCTGCCGAACTCCACCAGGAGAGGTCCGATGTCACCCGATCTGTTCCGAGGCTCCCGGGTCAGGCTCTGTGCGCCGCGAGCGGAGGATGCGGAGACCTTGTCGCGATGGAGCGAGGATGCCCAGTACCGCCGCCTCGCCGACACCGACGCGCCTCGCCCGCTGGCTCCCGACCACTTCCGTGATCGTGACGAGGCGCATGGTGAGGATCCCAACAACTTTGAGTTTCGCATCCGCGCCCTCGATGACGACCGCCTGCTCGGATTCGTGGCCGTGGTTGGCATCGAGTGGCCCAACCGGCACGGCTGGGTCGCCATCGGTCTGGGCGACCCGGCGGAGCGCGGCCGCGGCTTCGGCACCGAGGCCATGGGACTGGTGCTGCGGTACGCCTTCCACGAGCTGGGCCTGCACCGCGTGAGTCTGGACGTGATCGCCGACAACCAGCCCGCCATCGCCCTCTATCGCAGCCTGGGGTTCATCGAGGAGGGACGACTCCGCGAACGGGTCCTGCGCGACGGGCAGCGCACGGACCTGCTCTACATGGGACTTCTGGCCAGGGACTGGGAGCTGAGCCGCCAGGCCGCGGCTGGGGAAACGTGAGGGTGGCCGCCCAGTCCCCGCAGCCGCCTCCTCCCATGCAGTTCGGCTTCCAGTTCGGACGGCGGTCGACGGCGTCGATGAGGGCGTCGGACCAGGATCGGGAGCTCGCCGCGGAGCAGCTGGCCGAACACCACGCTGCGGGTCGCCTGACCGTGGACGAGTTGCGCGAGCGGACCGACTCGGTGTACGAGGCCGTGACCATGGGCGAGCTCCGGGCGGTGCTGGCCGATCTACCCGCCCGAACCAGTGGCCCCGAGAATCCCTGGGATGTCTTGCTTTCAGGGCGGCGCCGCAGCCCCCTGCCCGGGTACACCTACGCAGGCTTCTGGCCCCGGGCCGGCGGGCTCTGGGTGGATTGCCTCATCGCCGGGGCGCTGGTCGCCGGTCTGGGGCCCGCCGCCGGCGCGGCGCATCTGGCCCTCCTCACAGCTTTGGTCCCTCCGCTGTACTTCACCGTCTTTTGGGGAACACTGGCGCGGACTCCGGGGATGTGGTTGGTGGGCGTCCGGGTCGTGCGGGCCGAGGATGGCGGCAGGTTGGGCTTCCGGCGCAGCTTCATCCGCGCCTGCGGATACCTATTGGACCTGGCGTCCTGCCTGGTCGGGTTCGGGTGGGCGGCTGTCGACCCCCGCCACCAGGCCTGGCACGACAAGGTCGCGAACAGCCTGGTGGTGAGGCGGGAGCGCTGAAGCCGCAGCGTCCGAGGGATCTGGCCAGTTGAGTCGCAGCCGCCGTCCCACTCTTTGCAGCCCGACCAGAATCGGCAGGCCGAACAGCGTCACCATGAGCGCGTTGCCGACCGCTCGAAATGAGTCGTATCCCAACGAGGTCAACAGGTAGTAACGGGCGAACCTCCCCACCGCTGTCAGCGGCGCCAGCTGGGGGGTCCATCCCAGCTGGCCGGAGCCCGCGTAGAAGGTCCAGTTCCAGATGTCCATCACCGCGCCAAAGCCGAAGCCGGTCGCCAACCCCACCACCGCCAGCAACGCGACATCCAGACGGCCGGGTGGCCGGTGCCGCCGCCAGCTCCCGGCCACTCCCGCCAGAGTTCCCACCCATCCCACCGCAAAGAGCTGGTACGGGACCCATGGCCCCAGCCCCCCGGTGACCAGGGCCGAGGTGAGCAGGGAGCCCGCGCCGACCAGAAACCCGAAGCTCGGCCCCAGGGCGTAGCCGCCGCAGAGCACCAGCAGGAAGATGGGGCTGAAGCCCCCGATGCCGGTAACCAGGGCCGCGCGCAGAGCGGCGTCGGTCGCGCTCAAAGCGGCCAGCAGGGCGAACGAGCGAGCGTCCATCCGGCGCGTCCCGATCTCGAAGACCAGCAGCCCCAGGGCGGTGCCGAGCGCGATCACCAGTGCCGGGGTGCTGGTGGGGAGCCCCAGCCCCGAGAACGGCCAGAGGAATAGCCCCATCCCGAGCAGGCTGATCAGGATCAGGATCATGCCGGCACCGGCGCGATGGGGGCCACCCGGCCCGCCTCGGCGACCCAGGTAGAGTCGCCGACTTGCTGCGCGAACTCGCGGTCGCTGGTCGCCACCATCACCGCCGAACCGGACTCCGCGAGCCGGTCGATCGCGGCGACCAGCATCTCGCGAGCCCGCTGATCGGCTCCCCGGGTGGGCTCGTCCAAGAACACCATCTGGGGGCTCCCGATCAGGACCGCGGCGAGCGCCACCCGCTGCCGCTGCCCCGTGCTCAGGTCTCGCGGATCGTGATCAGCCAGGTGGGCTATGCCGAACTGCGCCAGGACTGTCTGCGCGTCAGCCGGCAGCCTCAACCA
>JAKABA010000226.1 GCA_021802115.1 bacterium
GGCCTCGGGGTCCCCGACGTCGCGGCTCTGGCCACGGCGATCACGACGTACTACAACTCCTGAATTTCAAGAGCTGGCCAAGGTGGGCCCGGGGCGAAGAACCCCGGGCCCACCTTGAGCGCGTCCCTGCGCCGATATTCGCTATGCCAACTCGTCCTGGTTGACGAAGGTCTGACCCGCTACGCTTCGGCCGACGACGGACTCTTGGCGGAGGCCGCCGAGCGAGCAAGCTTGGGCCAGGTGAGAATCGCGAACACCATGAGCGCCAGGCCGGCCGCCGAGAACACGTACCAGGGCCAGGGGCCCATGAGCTGCAGGGGGCTCCAGGTGGGCGGAGGCTCGCGGACGAACATGTAGTCACCACCGGTCGCCAGATTCGCCACTCCGGCGATCACCCCCCAGATCACGGTGGCTGAGAACGCCCGAACGGCGGAGAGCGGCTGCAGACGCAGGGTCCGATCCAGGCCGAGCAGAACCCCATAGCAGAGCAACGTCCCGTGATCGACGTAGAAGGCATAGAAGAGGGGAGAGGGTGCGGAGGCACCGATGGCGGGAAAGGCCAGGCCCAACAGTCCCGCCGGAACACTCCACAGGTAGGCCAGCTCTCTCAGCCGGTCCGCGCCAGGAGCCACCAGCGAGGCGGCGCACACCAGGGTCGCGACGTCGGAGAGCTGCAGGGGCAGGGTTGTCGCCAGCGACCAGGCGTGGATCACAAGGGGCCAGAGGAGAACCACCCCCTCGCTGCCCAGCAGGGCGAGCAGGATGACGAGTCGCAGCCATCGCCCGGGCGATCGGCGCCTCAGGGCCGCTCCCAAGAGCGCTGAGCCCGCCCCGGTCGCCAGAAGTGGCGCCAGGGCCTCCAGGATCGTCATGGAGCCGGCAGCACGGGCCGCATCCTCACCACCATAGGCCCCGGGCACCGCCTTGCACGAACGATCGCCAGCACAGGTGTTCCCATACCGACCCGGCATCAGCTATCATCGGCTCGATGCCAGGGTCCATCCCGCCAGATTCCGGCAGCGCTTGGGACAGGACCGACCCCCCGACCTCCGGATCGGAGCGCGAACTCCTCGCCGCCTGGCTGGACTTCCACCGCGCCACGGTCTTCGTGAAGGTTGCCGGACTCACCGGCGCCGAGGCCACCCGCCACCTGGTTCCGTCACCGCTCACCACCTGCGCGGGCATCGTCCGTCACCTCCGCTACGTGGAACGCTGGTGGTTTCAGGAGGTTCTGGAGGGGCTCGTGCTGCCTCCGCCGGAGCCGGCTGGCCAGGTTGACGCCGAATTCGTCGTCTCCGACACCGACGACCTAGGCCGCCTGCTGGACGAGTATCACCAAGAGTGCGAGCGCAGCCGCGAGATTTTCGCGCGCCGGGATCTGGAGGCGATGGCCCGCAACCAGAGCCGGCCGGTGTCCTGCCGCTGGGTGATGCTGCACATGATCGAGGAGACCGCCCGCCACAACGGCCACCTGGACATCCTGCGCGAGCTCACGGACGGCCAAACCGGAGAGTGACGCGAGCTCACGTACCGGGGGAGGGCCACCGCACTGGGAGGCCATCCTAATCGGTATGCTTACGATAAGGTCTCTTATCTATAGCATGTAACTGAGGTGTGCAGACGACCTTCCGCCTCTCGCCACCGCCCTGGACTGCGAGACTTCGGCCCGCCTGGCCCCCGTGCCAAACCAGCTGGACCGCACTCGGTGCACTGGATCTACGCTGGGCCGCGCTCCAGTGGTCCGCCGCTCCGCGCCCAGGCGATGGTCCCGCCGCGGACCGAGCGGGCATCGATACCGGCACGGATCATGTGCCGGGTGGCGGTCAGGCTCCGGTGGCCGCTCGCGCAGATGACGTAGACCGGCCGGTCACGAGGCAATTCGTGAAGCTTCAGCGGCACCACTCCCAACGGGATGAGACTGGCTCCGGGGACGTGCCCGGCGTGGTACTCATGGGGCTCGCGCACGTCGACTACGTGCGCACCCCCGGCGTGCGCCTGGAGAAATAGATCCATCTCAACTTCTGGTTCGGGCATCGGGTCATCTCCTCACGCTAATCGCCCCTTCCCGGGCGAGGCGACCAAATTGGGCCGATCAGGCAGAACGATTCCCTCTGATCAGAGGGAGCTGGCGCTGCGCCCATGCGGCGGTTCCGCCACGGACCGAGACGCAGTCGACGCCCGCGGCGCCGAGGATGCGGGCGCCCACACGGCTGCGGTGGCCACTGGCGCAGATCACATGGATCTGCCGGTCCCGTGGCAGCTCGTGAGCCCGCCTGGCGAGCTGCGTCAACGGCAGAGATTTCGATCCAGGGACGTGCCCCCGGGAGTATTCGTGGCTCTCGCGGACATCGACCACGTAACACCCCGCGCGGTGCATCTCGACGAACTTATCCATCGAGATCTGGGTGACCTTGGGGCCGCGCAACATCTGTAAAATACCCATGTGGGTATATTACCGGTTTCCCAGACGGTTGTGGCCCGCCAACTTATCCCAGCGTCCGCGGAGCTCGCCATCAGGCCGCCCCTGTGTAAGGTGGCCCCATGCAATTGAGCCCCACCGATGCCGCCGATGTGGCTCGGCGCCTGCGTCGGGCGCACGGACAGCTGGCCGGCGTCATCGCCATGCTCGAGTCCGGCCGAGACTGTGCCGAGGTCGTGACGCAGCTGGCCGCTACCTCCCGCGCCCTCGACCGCGCCGGGTTCAAGATCGTGGCGGGGGGCTTGCGGCAGTGCCTCGAGTCTGACGGCGAAGCCGCCGAGTCAGCGCGCGCCGAGGCTGAGCTAGAACGTCTGTTCCTCTCCCTCGCATGACCCTAACGATGCCCTCGGAGACCTCAGCGCTCCCGCCGTTCCCCGGCGCGGAGAGGCAGGCCTCGCATCTACCCGCCGCCCTGTGCGGCGTCCAGCACGCGTTGGTTGTCGTCGCCCACCCCGACGACGAGAGCTTCGGACTGGGCGGGGTACTTTTGAACCTGATCTCCGGTGGGGTAAGCGTGCGGCTGCTGTGCCTCACGGCGGGCGAGGCCTCCACGGTCGGAGCGGGCCCGGACCTCTCCCGGCGGAGGAAGCAGGAGTTGCAGCGAGCGGCCAGCGAGCTCGGCCTGGACTCCGCCGAGCTGATGGACCTTCCCGATGGGCGCCTCTCGGGGCTGGCCAGCGGCGAAATCGATGGGCTGGTGGCATCGCGGCTTGGAGACTGCGACCTGGTTGTGGTGTTCGAGCCGGATGGGGTGACCGGACATCCAGACCACCGGGCGGCCACGGCCGCCGCCGAGAGGGTCGCGTTCGAGCACGGCATCCCCTGTTTGGAGTGGGGGCTCGCCGGCGAGGTGGCCGAGTCGCTCCGCCGGCAGTTTGGCGTTCCGTTCACCCACATCGACCACATGGGGAGCTGGCCCTTCGAGCTGATCGTTGATCGGCAGCGTCAGCGGGCCGCGATCTCCTGCCATCTGAGCCAGGACCCCAGTAACCCGGTGCTCGAGCGGCGCCTCGACCTCGAGCAGAATCGCGAGCTGGTTTTCCTTCGCCAGCCGCCCATGACCAACCGTCTGGCTCGGCTGGGGCTGGAGCTCGACCGTTTGGCCACGGAGCACGCGCCGGTCGAGTCGCGCCTGCTCCTACTCCGCCGGCTCCTGGGGCTGGGAGCAGCGCTTGGCGAAGAGCCTTCGTCGAGCTGGTCCCGATGCGGCCTCGGGTGGCGACTGGTGGCGGGAGAGGAGCAGTCGTGGCCCCCTGACCTGGTCTGGGGCGCCGAGGTGGTGGTTGGAGGCGTGGCCCTGATCACGGCCGATCCCGCGGGTACGCCCCAGCTCCTGGCCGGGCCCGGGGCGGGCCGCGTGATCGTGGCGACGAGCCCGCGACTACAGGCTGGGTCCGGTGCCCCCCTGCGCTTGCTCCGCCTGGAGGTGACGGCTCCGCGCTGATCGCCGGTCGCCCATGGCTAGGCCGAAACCAGGACCAAACGGGCAGGCCAACTAACCGTGGGTCAGGAAGTCGACCACCTCGGCGATCTCCTGCGCCGAGAGCTCCAGGGTGGCGTCGCCCACGGTGAACTCCACCAAGCACCGCTCGTCATCGGTCTCGAGACAGGAGGGAAACGGCGCGGGCCAGCTCCAGATGCCCTGCTCTCGAGCCAGTCGGCGGCAGCGAGCCCCCAGGGTCTCTGCATCGACATTCAGAGTGAGATGCATCATGGAAACCTGCGGTGGGTTGGGCGTCACCTGGACCCCGTCCACGTGTGAGAGTTCCGTCGCCGCGGCGCGCGCATGTTGGTGATAGCGGGCCATCCGGGGCAGCCGCCGCCGCAGGGAGCTGAGGTCGCTGGCGGCGTAGGGCCAGAGCGCGACCACCCTACCGCCGTGCCGCGTTCGCCACCTGCTGGCCTCCTCGATGAAGTCCGCAGGGCCAGCGAGGCAGCACCCGGCGATTCCCCCCAGGCCCTTGTAGAAGGAGACGTAGACGCTGTCGAACAGCCGCGCCACCTCAGCCGGGCTCCTCTCATAGCCGGCCGCCGCCTCCCAGAGCCTGGCGCCATCGAGATGCAGGGCCCATCCCCTCTCCTTGGCGAGACTCGCCTGTTGCTCCAACTCCGGGAATGACGGGAGCTGCCCGCCGATCTCCCGTTGCGGAAGCTCCAACAGCAAGCTCCCCACGTCCTGCGACCCCAGGCTCTCCAGGTCGGCGATCTCGATGACCCGGCGCGCCGCCCCGACGGGGACGCTTCCGAGCTTGTGGAGAGCTTCAAGAGCCAGTTCCTCCCGGTGGAACAGATGGCAGGTCGGGTGGAAGGCGACCCCGCGACTGGCACGGCGGTCAGCATGGACCCTGAGGGCGATCTGCTGAGCCATGGTGCCGCTGGGCAGGAACAGAGCGGCCTCCATTCCCAGAAGTGACGCGACCTCGCGCTCCAGCTCGGCGACCACGCCACCTGCCCCGTACCTATCCCCCACCACTTCTCGCGGGATCTGGTCCAGGTGGACAGCCGGGGGGCGGCGACCGTGCCCTTGCACGAAACGATCGCAGGAGGCCGCGAGCCGCTCATCGTCGACCACAGCGCTCTCTCCTAATCCCGGCTCCAATGAGGACCACCCCCAGCAGCGACCGCGACGCGTCCACATCAACTCGGCACGCCCCAGCGCCGATTTGGGAAGCTAGGGGTAGATGCCATCCAAGTCCGTCCCGGCCACCACCCTGCCCTCCACCGTGCAGCGGATCCAGGTTGCGGAGGTGACGCCCATTGTCGACTGCGGACGCCGGACGGTCAAGGCGACCGTTGATGAGGTGGTGCCGATCTCGGCTCGCATCTTCGCCGACGGGCGTCCGCAGCTGCGCGCCCGCGTCCGCTGGCGCCAGGCTGGATCGTCCGATCCCGAGTGGCGAGCCACACAACTGGTGCCGGGCTACGACGACTTCTGGTACGCCAGCGTCTCCTTCCCCGAGGTCGGACCCGGGGAGTTCCTGGTCGAAGGCTGGGAGGACGAGTTCGGCACCTGGCGAAATGATGTTCTCCGCCGGGTTGAGGTCGGGGTTGACCCGATTCCCGAGCTGGAGGCCGGATGGGAGACCCTTGAGAGGACATCGCGCCGGCTCCCCACCGCTCGGCGCCTCCGCTTGGTAGAGCAGGCGCAGCGTCTTCGCCACGCAGCAGTGGATGAGCAGCTGGCGTACCTGACCGAGGAGCGGTTGGCGGCGACCATGGCCGAGGCCATCCCGGCTCGCGGCGTGGGCCGCAGCCAGGTGATCCCAGTCTGGGTGGAGCGGCAGCGGGCGCTGCACGGAGCTTGGTACGAGCTGTTTCCCCGTTCGCAGGGAACCGACGGCACCGCCTCCGGTACCTTCGCCACCACGGCGGGGGTCCTTCCGGAAATCGCGCAAATGGGCTTCGACGTCATCTACCTCCCCCCCATCCACCCCATCGGCAAGACCGGGCGGCGCGGACCCAACAATGCCCCGGTCGCCAACCCGGGCGACCCCGGGAGCCCGTGGGCGATTGGCTCAGAGGAGGGGGGGCACACGGCAGTGAACCCGGAGCTGGGGACGCTCGAGGACTTTCGCTCGCTCGTGGACACCGCCCAATCTCTGGGCCTGGAGATCGCGCTCGACTACGCTCTCCAGTGCTCCCCGGACCATCCCTGGGTTAAGGACCACCCCGAGTGGTTCGCCCACCGCCCGGACGGCACCATCCGTCCCGCCGAGAACCCCCCCAAGCGGTACGACGACA
>JAKABA010000032.1 GCA_021802115.1 bacterium
TTAGGCACCGCCCTCGTGGCGAGCCTCTGGGCCGTGGCTTCCACCGGAACGTCTACGCCTCTCCAGTCCGTCCGTACGGGGACTGGGGGCATGGACGTGAAGGCACGCCATCGCTCAGGATCGCTTACCTGTTCTGAGACGCTTGGCCGGTGCGGTCAGATGGACGGGCCGATCACGCTCCACCCGCAACTCGAGGCCCAGGCTTCGGCCGCTTCCAGGGTGTCCAGGATGACCGCGGTCTTGGCCTCGGTGTAGGCGATTCGATCGTCGCGCCAGCGTGCGGCGGCGGCCCTTTTGGTTCCCGCGTAGCTGACTCGGGCGGTCTCGCTGGCGCGCAGGAAATCTCGGAGCAGCAGGTGGTCCCGCTCCCAGGCGCCGCCCACCTGGCAGACGTGGACCTGGACTTTCCGAGGTCTCCCCAGCGCCGGCCGGAAGTAGCGGTGCAGGTCGTCTCGCGACCGCATTCGCAAATGGCACCCCTCGAGGCCTGGCCGGTAGCTCGCCTCATCCTCGATGCGGTCCACGCTCACCTGGATGTCGATCACCGCCTTGGCATCGAGCCCGGGCACGGCCGTGGATCCTATGTGGTCGATGCGCCGGGCAGCAGCGCCAAGGGCCGCGCGCAGCTGCGCCCTCCAGCCGACGAAGAGGTCCGGCCAGCCGGGATCGTAGGTGGTGACCAGGATTGGCTCGTGGACCCGGTCAGTTCCTGGCTCGATCTCGCGGTGGGGCCAGACAAAGTCCAGGGCCCGTTCGGACAGCAGCTCGCGCTCGAATCTCGTCAGCTCCTCGGCGCGCAGCCCGCGACCATCCGCCACCAGTTGATAGAGGTCGATCACAGTGACTCTCGGTCCCAGCTCACGGCGCAGGTGGCACCAGGTGGCGAAGGGATCGGCCTGCTGGGGCGCGGCCCGCCGGAGTTGGCCGGAGATCGGATCGGTCACGGCGCGAATGTAGCAGCTGGCCCAGGCCGGCGTGGCCGCGGCCGGCGCGGTGGGGGCGAGCTGGCCCGGGTCCGCTTCCAGCCGGCGTGCCCGGCTCGGAGCTGCCAGGGTGGCCATGGAGTCGACCCGTGGCCTCGTGCCCTGGCCGGGACCGGGTCCGGCCCGACCACCTAACATGGCAGGGTGTCCCCGGGAACTGAACCCTCAAGCCTGAACCTGCGGGCACTCATCCGGGACATCCCAGACTTTCCGGAGCCGGGGATCCTCTTCCGGGACATCACGCCTCTGCTCGGCAACGGTCCCGCCTTCCGGGAGGCCTGCGACCGCCTGGTGGAGCGGTTCCGGGGGGAGGGGGTGGAGGCGGTGGCCACCATCGAGTCGCGTGGCTTCACATTTGGCGCGGTGATCGCATACCAGTTGGGCGTGGGGGTGGTGCCGGTGCGCAAGGCGGGCAGGCTCCCTTCGGACACCCTCAGCGCCAGCTACCAGCTCGAGTACGGAGAGGCGGTCCTCCAGGTCCACCGGGATGCCATCAGCCCGGGGCAGAGGGTGCTGGTGATCGATGACCTGCTAGCGACCGGCGGCACCGCCACGGCAACTTTGGAGCTGATCGAAAGGCTGGGCGGCGAGCTGGCCGGTTTCGGATTCCTGATCGAACTGCTGGAACTGGGTGGGCGTCAAAGGCTGACCGGCCACCGGGTGGAGGCCCTGCTGGAGTTGTGAGGAGCGCAAGTGACCGATTCTGAGACTGTGGTTCGAAGTGGCTCAGACATCACCGATCCCGGTCTCGCCGAGGAGGGGGGTCGCCGGATCGAATGGGCCGGTAGCGAGATGCCGGTGCTGGGCCTGATCCGGGCCCGGTTCGAGGCCAGCAAGCCCCTTGAGGGCATGCGGGTTGGCGCCTGCCTGCACGTCACCGCCGAGACCGCCAACTTGATGGTGACCCTACGGGCGGCCGGCGCAGAGGTCCACCTGTGCGCCAGCAACCCCCTTTCCACCCAGGACTCGGTGGCTGCTGGGCTGGTGGCGCGGGGCATCTCCGTCTACGCCCGGCGGGGGGAGGATAACCAGACCTACTACCGGCACCTGGAGACGGTCCTGGCAACGCGGCCCCATTTCACCATGGACGATGGGGGCGACCTGGTGGGGGAGTTGCACCGGCGCGGCCCAGAGGCCATGGGCGACATCCGCGGGGGCACCGAGGAGACCACCACTGGGGTGCTCCGGCTTCGGGCCATGGCCGCGGCTGGCGTACTTCGATTCCCGGTGATCTCGGTCAACGACGCTCAGACGAAGCACCTGTTCGACAATCGCTACGGGACTGGTCAGTCCACCATTGATGGCCTGATCCGGGCCACCAACCTCCTGCTCGCTGGGCGCACCATGGTGATCTGTGGATTTGGCTGGTGTGGCCGCGGCCTGGCCTCGAGGGCCCGGGGCATGGGGGCGCAGGTGGTGGTCACGGAGGTCGAGCCGGTGCGAGCTCTGGAGGCGGTGATGGAGGGCTATCGGGTGATGCCGCTGGCCGAGGCGGCTCCCATCGCCGATGTGATCATCACCGTGACCGGCGATTGCAACGTGGTCGACCGGCGCCACCTGGAGCTGGTCAAGGACGGCTGCGTCATCGCCAACAGCGGGCACTTCAATTCAGAGATCAACCTGGCGGCTCTAGATGCTCTCAGCCAGAAGGTGCGTGAGGTCCGCCCCGAGGTGGCCGAGCACACCCTGCCGGATGGGCGCCGGGTCTTCCTGCTCGCCGAGGGGCGGCTGCTGAACCTGGCCGCCGCTGAGGGCCATCCCGCAGCCGTGATGGACATGTCCTTCGCCAACCAGGCGCTCTCCCTGGCTCACATGGCTGCCAACTGGCGCACCCTCGCCCCCGGCGTCCACGAGGTCCCCCCCGAGATCGACGCCGAGGTGGCGCGGCTGAAGTTGGCCGCGCTCGGGGTGGCGATCGACCAGCTCACAGATGAGCAGGTTCACTATCTGAGCTCCTGGGAGCAGGGCACCGAATAGGCCGGCTGGATCCTCGCTGTCCTGCTCCTGGGCGGGCACGTCCAGCGGAGCTCGGGTGAGCCGAACGGGGCATCCGGCCCGGGGCGCCCGGCCTTTGGGTTGCGCCACGAGTGGTGGGACTTGAGGTCCACCCCGTCGGGAGCGCTGGCTCGGGACGCTGGCCGGGGATCCCGCGGCGCCAGGGCTCGCGGCTGCCGTGTCATGGCTCCCTCATGGGGCCCGCGCTGAAGGGGGAACAGGTGAGGTGGCCCCGGCGCCCACTTCGGGTAGCGCTTCTGAACTGGCCACCTGCGGCCCAGGCCCTACCGGTGGCCGTGCGAAGGTCCCCAGAAGGCGATTGGCACCAGTGACGTCCGCGCCAGAGGATCGCACTTCCATGTCCTCTGGCGGAGGTCAGGGCTCGTGGCGTGGGAGCCCACGGGCGATCTTGGAACCTCAACTCAGCCGGGCGAGTCCTGCCCCGGGCACGGTATGGTGTCGCCGCCGAACCGCTTCAGTTGGTGCATCCATGCAGACACTCCTCTCCGCCACCCCGCTCGGCCCGGCCATCCTTCGCTGGAACTACACCGGCTACCAGGTGCTGGCCCGCCAGGGCCCCCATGGTGGCCTGTGGAACTCTGCCGCCGCCGCTCTCGCCGAGTGGGGCATCTTCTCTTTGGCGTTCGTGCTGGTGGCCCTGCTCTTCTTCGGCCGCCCAACTGAGCGCGCCCGGCTGGCGGCGATCGCGGGCGCCGCGGCGGCGGGACTCGCCCTGCTGCTGAACCATCTGGCGGGCGATCTCTGGTACGAACCCCGTCCCTACCTCTCCATCTATCACGTCCCCCTCCTCGCCGCCGCCGCCCACGGCAACTCGTTTCCCAGCGACCATCTGGCCTTCGGGGGGGCGGTGGTGGCTGCCCTCTGGGTGATGAGGAGGCGCTGGCTGGCACTGGCGTCCCTGGTGGTGATGGCGGGCGTTGGCTGGGCCAGGATCCTGACTGGGATCCACTGGCCGCTGGACGTCCTGGTTGGACTCGCGCTGGGGCTGGTGGTCGGGGCCATCGTGGGGGCGATTGCCCTCCAGTTGGGAGCTTTGGGGAAGCTCTTGGCGGCCATTCCCATGCCGCGATGGCTGGCGGTTGCCGGAGCCCTGGTGGTGGTGGCCCTGGGCTTCGCGGTTTTGGAGAAGGCAACCCACCTGGGCCTGGTCGCGGGGCCGATTGGGATCGGGGTGGTCCTGATGGCGCTGCTCGGGATTGCCGCGCCATCACACACTGTGCGACAGGGCCAGGCGTAGCGCCACAGTCGCGGCTTCGTCCATGGTGCTGGTTCGGTTCCCCCCAAGAGCCCCGGGGCTGGGCCCGCCTGGCTTGACACTACGCCACCGCGGCCTGTAGCCTCGGAGTCTGCCTTGGGGGGCGGCCCGCGTGCCCAGAGTTGCGCTTTGGCTGCGAACTGCAGGGTATTCGAGAGAGGCTGGCAGTTGCGATTGGAGGACCCCTATATGGCGGTCGCAGAGGAGGCGCCCTCCAGTCAGCCTCAGAGCGACCGGCTCTGGAGTATCGAGACCAATGGGGTCAACCCCATTCCGCAGTCGGAGCGGCACGGGCGCCCGTTCGACATGTTCTGGATCTGGTTTGCCAGCAACATCGGGGTCTTGGGGATAACCTACGGCGCCTTCCTGGTCACCTTCTATCACCTTAGTCTGGGCCAGGCGGTCCTGGCCGGCCTGGTCGGGACAGTGGTGTCCTTCCTGCTGGTGGGTTTCATCAGCCTCGCGGGCAAGCTGGGCAGCGCTCCAACCCTGATCCTATCGCGCGCCGCGTTTGGGGTTCGTGGCAACGCCGTCACCACCGCCGTCAGCTACGTCTCCCTGGTGGGATGGGAGATCATCCTCACTGCCCTCGGAGCTTTGGCTGCCGAGACGGTCCTGGCGCGCTTGGGATTGCGTCCCGGGCCACTGGTTCTGGCCGCCTCCTTCGTGGTGGTGGCCGGCGTGACCGTGGTGATAGCCCTCCTGGGGCACGCCACCATCGTCCGGATTCAGCAGTGGTTCACCTGGGCATTCGGCGCCATGACGGTGATGTTTTTCATTCTCGAGATTGGCAAGATTGACTGGCAGAAGGTGGGCGCACTTCCCTCCGGTCCGCTGCTGGCCGGGGTGGTCGGCGGGATCTCCATTGTCATGGCCGGCTTCGGCATCGGCTGGGTCAATGCGGCGGCTGACTACAGCCGGTACCTGCCCCGGTCCTCGAGTTCCGCAGCGGTGGTGGGCTGGACAACTTTTGGGGCCAGTCTGGGGCCGGTGGTGCTCATCGTATTCGGCGTCCTGCTGGCCGCCAACGACTCCACCTTGGCCACAACCGCCAACCCGGTCGGAGCCCTGGGCGCGGCTCTGCCCACCTGGTTCTTGGTGCCCTACCTGCTAACCGCGGTGGGCGGCCTGATCGCGGCGGTGCTGCTGGACCTGTATTCGGGGGGCCTCAACCTGCTCACCCTCGGGGTTCCGTTGGCGCGCTACAAGTCGGTGGCCATCGACGCCGTGCTGATGATCGTCGGCAACATCTACGTGCTCTTCATCGCCCGCTCTTTCTTCGCTCCCTTCGAGGGCTTCCTGGTTACTCTCGGCGTGCTGCTGGCAGCCTGGGCTGCCATCTTCCTCGCCGACATGTGGCTCTACCGACTCAAGGATGGCTACGACGAGGTGGACCTCTACCGGGTCGGGGGACGATACGGGGCGTTCAACGCCGCGGGGTTGGTCTCGTTCGTGGTGGCGGTGGTGGTGGGGCTGGGCTTGGTCACCTCCACGTCGCCGGCGTTCTCCTGGGTGGGCTACCTGCTCAAGGCTCTGCCCAAGACCCTGGCCTCATCGCTGAGCAATAGCAGCATTGGTCTGCTGGTTGCCTTTGTCATCGGAGGGGTCCTCTACCTCGGCATCAGCCCGTTCGCAGGGCCCTCCCACCGCCCCGCCCGATCATCCCCCGGGTCGAACCTTGGCCGCGGGTAGTTCCGGGCCAGGGGAAGTCCTCGCCTCGGGACCAAGGGATCCCGGCCCCTTGCTGGTGGTCGTCGACATGCAGTTGGTCTTTGCCTCGGGCGCTCCTTGGGCCACGCCTGGTTTTGAGCAGCTGGAGCGGCCGGTGGCGCGGTTGGTTGAGGCCTTCGGCGACCGGGTTGCCTTCACCCGTTTCGTGCTTCCGTCGGAGCCCCAGGGGAGTTGGGCCACCTACTACCAAACTTGGGCCGAGGTGAGGCGTCCGGGGGCAGCTCGGTTGTTCGAGCTGGCTCATCCATGGGCGACGCTGGCCCGTTCGACGATCGACATGCCGACCTTTTCCAAGTGGGGGCCAGAGCTGAAAGCCGGGGTTGGCAGGGGCGGGGAGCTGGTGCTCTGCGGGGTCGCCACCGACTGCTGCCTGTTGGCCACCGCGCTGGCCGCGAGCGACGACGGAGTCCACGTGCGGGTCGTCTCGGACGCCGCCGCGGGGGCCACTGCCGAGGCTCACCGCAGCGCCCTGGTCGTGCTCCAGGGCTTCTCCCCCCAGATCTTGGTCACCACGGTTGCGGAGGAGCTGGAGCGGTTGGCAGGTCCCTCCTGGCCATGACCAAGCCTGCCTGGGAGTGGGGCGAGCAGCGGGCTTGGAACACCTGGGAGGCACGCTACCCGGCCTGTTACGTGCACCGACCGAGTGGTCTGGCGATCCGGCTGATGGCATTCAGCACCGCCACCGGGGCGGGGTCCACTTTCCCAGTCGGCAGCGGCACCCGTTTCGGGCAGCACTCCCTCGATGGCTCTCAGGTCGAAATCGGCCTCAGCCACGACGGCGGCGAGTTGCTCCTGAGCTTCTGGGGTCAGGGAGCGTCCGGAATGCACGGCCGCGTCCAGGTGCGCAGTACGGCAGAGTGGGGGCTGCGCTTCTGGTACCTGCTGGCGGTCGGATTCCTGGGCGACGACGCCGACGCCGTCACCCTCACCGGCCTGGAAGAGGCGGTGCGCTACACCCAGGCGCCCGTCGCCTGCGCCCAGCGGGATGGCGTCCACGCTGTCTTCCAGACCCTGATACGGCCGGTCGGGGCATCCCTCTACGACGACTGGCAACAGGCCGCTCGCGACCTTGAGGACGCCGGGTACTACTATCGCCCGCCTCGGCGGGCACGAGGCAAGTGGGCGGTTTACCGGTTCAACGCCACCGAGCCGGAGGTGGACTTCGTGGTGGGGATGGGCGGCAGTGATGTCGAAGCCCGGTCGCGGCTGGCGGCTCTGACCGGCTCGGCAGGCAACCAACGACCCGTCGACTCATCCGTCGCGGGTCGGCCGCAAGCGGTCACCGACGTTGTCGGATGGAACACCGTCTGGGACGAGGTCAACTGGCGCCCGTACACCGTGGTCACCCGCAACTGGGTGGACCAGCGCTTCGGCGGCTGGATCGTGTGGCAACTGGACGCGTTCCTGAGCGCCCTCTTGGCCGCCCATGTGGGCGACCCTCTCCTCGCCCAAGCCAACATCGATGCCGCCCTGGCGGGAGCGACTCCGGCCGGCAACCTGGCCGGCCTCATGAGCGCGCACAGCCAATGGGTGGATCGCTCCCATCCTCCCCTGGGAGCGCACGTGGTGTGGGACCTCTTCCTGCGGACGGCCGACCGGGCCATCCTGGACCGGGCCTTCCCACTTCTGCTCCGCGCCGCGCACTGGTGGTTCGACCACCGCGACGGCAACGGCAATGGCTTGCTGGAGTACGGCTCCTCGCCGGTGGGAGACGGCCACTTCGTGCACACCAAGCTGGCCGCCATGGACGAGTCCGCCAACGACAACTCGCCGGTGCATGATGAGGCCCGCTTCGATACCTCGAGCCACACTCTGGACATGGAGGACGTCGGCCTCAACAGCCTGCTGGTCCATGAAATGGAGCTGCTGGCAAGAATGGCCGAGGTGTTGGGGCGGCTGCCTGAGGCAGCCTGGCTCCAGGCCCGAGCAGCTGGCCTGGGCGAGCTGGTGCGCGAGCAGCTGTGGGATTCGAGCCGGGGCATTTTTGCCAACCGACTCTGGGATGGACGGTTTGCCAGAAGTCTCTCGCCGGCCAGCTTCTTTCCCCTCTTGGCCGGGATCGCCACGCCCGCTCAGGCTGAGATCATGGTTCGGGAGCACTTGCTCAATCCGGAAGCGTTCTGGGGGCCATTCCCAGTGGCTGGGACGCCCCACTGTGACCCGGCGGCGGCTGACAACGTGTACTGGCGCGGGCGGGTATGGCCCTATTTCAACTACGTCGTCTACCAGGGCCTGCGCCGCAACCGCTTCGACGCCGCCGCCAGCGCGCTCGCTGCGGCGGGCGCGGCGATGTTTGAGCGGGGCTGGAGCGAGCGCCTCAGCTATGAGAATTTCGACCAGCGTACGGGCGAAGGCGGCAGCTCGGTTGATGCGGAGGCGTTTTACACCTGGGGTGCGCTCCTGCCCATGTTGGACGAGGTGGATGTGGTCGGGCTGGATGCCTGGGATGGCATCACCTTCGGTCGTGACAAGGCTGGCCAGGCCCGGATGTGGACTTCCCGGGGCTGGCTCGAGGTCGAGGTGAGCGAAGCCGGGACCCGGCTGGCCGTCGGCTCCCGGGCGGTCGTGGAGACCCCGTCTCGCGTCCGCTTCCGAGACCTCCAGATGCCGTCCCCTGAGTCCTTCAGTTTTCAACTCCCGGCATCCGCGGAGCCCATGACCTTCAACATATGGCTGTCGACTCGGAGGGTCAGGGTGTCGCTCGACGGCGAACCGCTCACCAGCAGCCATGGCGCAGGGAGCGACCATCCAGGGTGGGCCACGGTGGAAGTGCCTGCGGCGGGCAAGGAGCGGATCCTTTGGTTGGCGCCCGGTGACGATGCCGCGCAGCTGGGCTAGGTCGAGGGATGGGGCCGGACCGCCACCGTGGCGGCGTCAGGATCCTGCGTGCGATTGGACCTGGATCGTGCCCGATCGGGCCAGCATCTGGTCCACCGCCTGGCGAGTTGGCAGTGAGACGGCTGCACCCCGGACCGTGGTGGCCAGCGCCCCCGCGGCGGTTGCCCGCTCCAGCGCCTGGCGCATGGATCTACCCCCACTGACAGCGGCGGCCAGGGCACCGCAGAAGGCGTCTCCGGCGGCGACTGTGTCCACGGCTGCCACGGGAATGGCCGCCATCTCGTAGTCGCCATCTCGGTCCGCCCAGACGCAGCCGCGCTCCCCCATGGTGACCACCGCGGCTCCGCAGCCGCGGTCGCAGAGGATGCGGGCGGCCCGGACCGCCCCTGCCACCGTGGACGTGTCCTCGCCGGTCAGGGTGGCGGCCTCAACCTGGTTCGGCACGCAGATTTCGACCAGGCGGAGCAGATCTTGGTCCAACGCCAGGGCGGGGGCGGGGTTGAGCATGGTGGTCACTCCCAGCGCTCGACCCATGGCCAGCGCCGCCGACACCGTGGGCAGTGGGATCTCGAGTTGGGTGAGCACGACCTTGGCCCCGGAGAGCAGTTCGCGGGCGGTCTCGATCGCGGCTTGGTCGAGGGTGGAGTTGGCCAGTGGCACCACCACGATGCTGTTCTCGCCGGCCTCGCCGACCACGATCTGGGCTATGCCGGTGCCCATCTGGTGCTGGCGATTGACCTGGCCGGTGTCGACCCCCTCGGCCCGGAGAAGGTCCAGGATCTGAGCGGCGAAGACGTCGTCGCCCAGACGTCCAACCATGGCCGTGGAGGCACCCTGGCGGGCGCAGGCGATGGCCTGGTTGTTGCCCTTCCCGCCGGGAGTCATGGTGAATCGGGTGCCGAGCAGGGTCTCGCCGGCTCGGGGCAGGCACGGCGCGGCGGTGGTCAGGTCCATGTTCAAGGAGCCGACCACGACCACCTCAGGCATGGTTTGACTCGAGCGCGGCCGGGTAACAAAACCGGGATGGAGTCGCGGGTTGCTGGGGCGCCGGGGGACGCGGCGCGGGCTCACGAGCCCACCCCGAGGTGGGTGAGGAAGTTGGCGATGAACCGATCGAAGTCAATTGTCATGGCCACCGACACCGCGGGCCGAGGGCTGGCCGGCCCCACCTTGGAGGAGCGCAGGTCGGCGATGGTGGCCCCCCGGGTGTGCTCCCCGCGGAGCTCCACTCGGACCGGCGTACTCAATCTGGTGGCCAGGCTGCGGTCGAGACAGATCGCGGCTGCGAGCGGGTCGCAGAGCTCGAACTCGCCGTTGCGCTCCATCTGCTGGCGGAGGATCCGGGTGGCGAACCGGGCCGGACCCGACGCGCAGGCGGTGATCCGTGCGACCGCAGGAGGTCTCAGGAGGGCCTGGCTGGTGGCGTCCAGGCCGACCAGCGTGAGCTCTTTCCACGCCGCGCTCAGTACCATCTCCGCCGCCTCGGGGTCGTGGGCGACGTTGAACTCCGCCCAGGGGCTCTGGTTGCCTGGGCACGCCACCGCTCCGCCCATCACCACCACCTCGCGGAGCAGGACCGGCAGCTCCGACTCCAGCATCAGCGCCACCGCCACGTTGGTCAGGGGGCCGATGGCGAGCAGGGTCAGTTCCCCAGGCTGGCTGCGCGCGAGGCGGAGCAACTGGGCGACCGCCGACTCGGGGGAGAGCTGTCGCGTCGAGGGGGGCAGGCCGCTGTCCCCCAGCCCATCTCGGCCGTGGAAATGCTCCGCGTAGTGGGACGGCTCGAGCAGGGGCCGATCGCACCCGACGGCGACTGGCACGGCCCCGCACCCCGCCGCATCCAGGACCCGCAGGCAGTTCTGAGCGCCCAGCGGGGCTGGCACGTTGCCGTCCACGGTGCCGACCGCGACCAACTCGACCGTGGGGTCGCCGGCCAGGTAGAGGAGGGCCAGGGCGTCGTCCACGCCGGTGTCGCAGTCAACCACCACCGCGATTGGCCGATCGCTTGAAGTGCTCAGTACCGGGTCTCCAAAGAATGTTGCCCGGGCCCAGCTCAACCGGTGCCGAGGCGGGCCTAGATCGGTACCCGATCTGCGCGCACACTAGCAGGCGGGCATTGGCCTCTCGCTCTCGGCCAGACCTCCCCCTTGCCGCGGGCTAACATTGGCCCTGGCGGGGCGGCTGGCATCGACTGCGCCAAGCTCCAACCGGAGCAGCGCTGCCGATCGGGAGCGTTTGGACGGAGGGTTCGAGTGGACACCAAGCAGGCGCTCGATGACCTGCCCGGCGGCCAGTCCCTGATCGAGATGTCGGAGACCCTGGCGGGTGCGGTTCCGCTAGATCATTTCATCTCGGGGCGGTCCACGCCCGGCCGGTCCGACCGGACCGGCCCCGTGTACAACCCCGCCACGGGCGAGGTGGTGGCGCGGGTTCCCCTTGCCAGCGCCGACGAGGTGGATCTGGCCGTGGCCTCGGCGCGAGCGGCCCAGCCCGCCTGGGCGGGCGCCAGCATCTCCCGTCGCACCGAGGTTCTCTTCTCGTTCCGGCATCTGCTGCACATCCACCGCGAGGAGCTGGCCGAGCTGGTCAGTCGGGAGCATGGCAAGGTCCTTTCCGATGCCCTTGGCGAGGTGGCGCGCGGGATCGAGAATGTTGAGTTCGCCTGCGGACTGGGCCAACTGCTCAAGGGGGGCCATACCGTGGACGCCTCCTCGGGCGTGGACGTCCACGAGTTGCGCCAGCCGCTGGGGGTGGTGGCTGGCATCACGCCCTTCAACTTTCCGATCATGGTCCCGCTCTGGATGATCGCCACCGCGGTCGCCTGCGGCAATGCCTTCGTCCTCAAGCCCAGTGAGAAGGACCCCTCGGTCTCGGTCCGGGTGGCGGACCTGTTCATGAAGGCCGGCCTGCCTCAGGGAGTGCTCAACGTCATCCACGGCGACCAGGTGGCGGTGGACCGGATCCTCGAGCACCCTGGCATCGACGCCGTCAGTTTCGTGGGCTCCACCCCGGTGGCCCGCCACGTTTACCAGCGGGCCGCTCTCCACGGCAAGCGGGTGCAGGCGCTCGGGGGAGCCAAGAACCACATGGTGGTGCTGCCGGACGCCGACCTGGATCTGGCCGCCGACGCAGCCGTGTCGGCGGCCTACGGTTCGGCCGGGGAGCGGTGCATGGCGATCGCCGTGGTGGTCGCTGTCGGGGCGGGCGCTGACCCCCTGGTGGCGGGGATCCGAGCCCGGATCGGAAGGCTCCGGATCGGCCCCGGGAGCGACCCCGCTTCCGAGATGGGGCCCTTGGTCACCCGCGAGCACCGGGACCGGGTCGCCGGCTACATCGAGAGCGGCCGGGAGGAGGGGGCCGAGGTGGTCGTCGACGGCCGGGAGCAGCATTTCGACACCGCCGGCTTCTTCCTGGGAGTGTCCCTGCTGGACCACCTCCGGCCCTCGATGCGCGTCTACCAGGAGGAGATCTTCGGGCCAGTTCTGGGGGTGGTGCGGGTGGCCACCTTCGAGGAGGCGCTGGAGCTGGTGAATCGCAATCCGTACGGCAACGGCACCGCCATCTTCACCAGGGATGGGGGGCTGGCGCGGCGCTATCAGCGCGAGGTGGAGGTGGGCATGGTGGGAGTTAACGTCCCGATCCCGGTGCCGGTGGGCTACTACTCGTTCGGGGGCTGGAAGGCGTCCATGTTCGGCGACGCCAACATGTACGGTCCGGCCGGGATCGACTTCTACACCCGCACCAAGGTGGTCACCAGTCGCTGGCCCGAGCCCAGCGCCGGCCAGCTCGACCTGGGCTTCCCGCAAACCCGATGAGCGGGCAGCTCGCGGTCGGGGCGGTGAATCGGGAGGCGGCGCTGAGCGACGATCATCAGCATGTCTTTCACTCCTGGTCGGCTCAGAACCGTTCCGACCCGGTCGTGGTCGCGGGTGGCCAGGGCAGCTGGTTCTGGGATGCCGACGGTCGCCGCTACTTGGATTTCAGCTCCCAACTGGTATTCACCAACCTCGGCCATCAGCACCCGGCGCTGGTGGCGGCGATCCACGCCCAGGCGGACCGGCTCTGCACCGTGGCACCGGCCTTTGCCAACGATGTCCGGGGGGAGCTGGCCCGCCTGATCGCGGAGCGGGCGCCGGGCGACCTGGAGATGGTGTTCTTCACCAACGGGGGCACCGAGGCCAATGAGCACGCGCTCCGGATGGCCCGGCTCCATACCGGCCGTTTCAAGGTTCTCAGCGCCTACCGGTCGTACCACGGTGCCACGGGTGCCTCGATCACCATGACTGGGGAGCCCAGGCGCTGGGGCGCCGAGCCCGGGATGCCCGGGGTGGTCCACTTCGTCGGCCCCTACCTCTACCGGTCCGCCTTCGCCGCCACCACCGAGGAGGAGGAGGCTTCCCGAGCGCTGGCGCACCTGCGCCAGGTCGTCGAGTTCGAGGGGTCCTCGACAGTGGCCGCGGTATTGCTGGAAACGGTGGTCGGGACCAACGGCGTCCTGGTACCTCCGCCCGGCTATCTGGCTGGGGTGAGGGCCCTTTGTGACCAGTACGGGATTGTGATGATCTGCGATGAGGTCATGGTCGGGTTCGGCAGGGTGGGGGAGTGGTTCGCGGTGCAGGCCTGGGACGTCGTCCCCGATCTGATCACGTTCGCCAAGGGGATCAATTCCGGCTATGTGCCTCTGGGCGGGGTGGTGATCTCCCGTCGGATCGCCCAGACCTTCGCGGAGCGGGCCTATCCGGGGGGTCTCACCTACTCCGGCCACCCGCTGGCCTGCGCGGTGGGGGTGGCCAGCATTCGCACCTTTGAAGAGGAGGGCATCCTGGACCATGTGCGCCAGCTGGGACAGCAAGTGGCCGGACCCCAGCTGCGGGCGCTGGCGGCGTCTCACCCCTGCGTGGGAGAGGTCCGCGGTCGGGGCCTGATGTGGGCCGTGGAGCTGGTCCGGAACCGCGAGTCCCGGGAGATGCTGGTGCCCTTCAACGCCTCGGGGGCGGACAACGAGCCCATGTCCCGGCTGGCGGGCGCCTGCAAGGAGCTTGGGGTCTGGCCCTTCACTCACTTCAACCGCATTCATGTGGCCCCACCGCTGGTGATCACCGCCGACGAGTTGAGCGACGGCATCGCCCGCTTGGATCAGGCCCTCCGCGTCGCCGACGAGTACGTCCGGGAGTAGGGCCGAGGCCGGGTCTGGTGCGGTTGGCGGGGTCCCGGGCTCCGGACGCCGCCTATCATGGGAAGCGCTCTCGGACAGGAGAAGGCCCGTGGCTGAAAGCGGGTGGCTTCCGGTGAGGGCTGGAGGTACTCGGTCATGACCCATCGCCGGCCCCGGCAGCTATTCACCTCGGAGTCGGTCACCGAGGGACACCCCGACAAGATGGCGGACCAGATCTCGGACGCCGTCCTGGATGCGATTTTGAGCAAGGATCCACTGGCGCGGGTCGCCTGCGAGACGGCCCTGACCACCGGAGCCGCGATCCTCCTGGGCGAGATCTCCACCGACTGCTATGTCGACATGCCCAAGGTGGTTCGCGAGACCATCCGCCAGATCGGGTATGTGCGCGCCAAGTACGGGTTCGACTGGGAGACCTGCGGGGTGATGATCTGCATCGATGAGCAGTCTCCCGATATCGCCCGGGGGGTGGACCTGGGCGGCGCCGGCGACCAGGGGATGATGTTCGGATATGCCTGCGACGAGACCCCCGAGCTGATGCCGGCGGCGATCCAGTACGCCCACCAGCTGGCCCGGCAGATGGCCCTGGCGCGCAAGACCGGGCTGCTCAAGTGGGCCCGGCCGGATGGCAAGTCGCAGGTCACAGTCGAGTACGACGCCGAGGGAGCGCCGCGGCGGATCGACACCGTGCTGATCAGCGCCCAGCACTCGGAGGACGCTTCTCCGGCGGAGGTGGAGGCGGGGGTTGTCGAGCACGTGATCGGCCCGGCGCTGCCCCCCGGGATGGTCGATGACCAGACTCGCGTTCTGGTCAACCCAACCGGCCGCTTCGTGATCGGCGGGCCCCAGGGTGACGCCGGTCTGACCGGCCGCAAGATCATAGTCGACACCTATGGGGGCGCCGGCCGCCATGGGGGCGGGGCCTTCTCGGGCAAGGATCCGACCAAGGTTGACCGCTCGGGCGCCTACGGCGCTCGCTTCGTGGCCAAGAATCTGGTGGCGGCGGGGCTGGCCCGTCGCCTGGAGGTCCAACTCGCCTATGCGATCGGCGTCACCAAGCCGGTCTGGGTCGGGGTGGACACCTTCGGCACCGAAGTGGTGCCCCGGGCCGACATCGAGTCCCTGATCGATGAGTACTTCGACCTCTCTCCGTCGGGGATCATCAAGGAGCTCGACCTGCGCCGCCCCATCTACCGCCAGGTGGCCGCCTACGGTCACTTTGGGCGCAGTGACCTGGACCTGCCCTGGGAGCGAACCCCCTACCGTGCAGAGCTGGCGGCCCAGGCCGGGGTCGAACCGTTGCTCAAGGCGGCCGGCGGGGGTGGGAAGAGCTGAGACAGCCCGACAGTGGCGGGGAACTGCCGGTCCCGGCAGGGCTGGTATGCACGGTCCTGGCAGGGGGTGCCGGGACCAGACTCTGGCCGCGCTCGCGCGGCCGGGTGCCCAAGCACCTCTTGCCACTGGCCGAGGACGGCAGGACCCTGCTCCGCCATGCCTTCGAGCGGGCCCGGTTGCTTGGCGGCGAGGTGCTGGTGGTTTCCGCAGCCACTCAGGCCGAGTCGGTCGCGCGCGAGCTTCCAGAGTTGGCCCCGGACCATCTGCTGCTCGAGCCCGAGCCTCGCGGAACCGGGCCGGCTTTGGCATGGGCGGCCCTTGAGGCGCTCCGTCTGAGCCCAGAAGCGGTCATGGTCTCGCTCCATGCCGATCACTACATACCCGATCAGGAGGCGGTGACTCGCGTCCTGCGCTCGGCTGCCTGGTGGGCGAGGGAGGACCAGCTGCTGGTGACGGTCGGCCTACGGCCAACCTGGCCCGCCTCCGGCTTCGGATACGTGGAGATGGGAGGTGAGCTGGCGCCTCCGGCTGGGCTGCCGGAGGGGACGCTTCCCATGTGGCGAGCCCTCGGGTTCGTGGAGAAGCCCGATCACGAGCGCGCCGCCGCCATGCTGGACGCCGGCAGCTACCTGTGGAACACCGGCCTCTTTGCCTGGCCAGCCACCCTGTTGCTGGCGGAGTTGGAACGACTGGCACCGACCACCCTGGCCGCGGTCCGGGCCGCGCTGGCCACTGGGGGGGGAAGCCACTTCCCCCAGTTCGCCGCCGCCTGGCGCGAGATCCCCGCCGGGGTGGTGGAGCGGTTGGTCCTGGAGCGGAGCGGGCGCCTGGCGGTTCTGCCAACCGATCTGCCGTGGTCGGATCTGGGGTCGTTCCGCGACCTCCAGCGTGTCGCCATCAACGCCGGCCGGGCTGACGCCCTCGGCAATGTCGCCCAGGGACAGGCTCTGCTGCTGGGAAGTGAGGGCTGCTTCATCGACTCCGCCGCCGGCCGCCTGGTGGTCGTCCTGGGAGGATCTGGCCTGGCGGTGGTGGACACCGAGGACGCCCTTCTGGTTTGTCCGCTCAGTCGGGTCCAGGAGGTGGGCCGGGTCGTCGAGCAGCTTCGGGAGTCGGGCCGCACCGACCTTCTCTAAGGTACCGAAGGAGTTTGGCTGGGGCCGGCCACGGGGCCGCCACGACCATACAATTGCCAGGTCAAAACTCGGCGAAGGAGGTGGGCTGTGGCGGCACCTGCGATCAGTTTCGGTACCGATGGGTGGCGCGGGGTCGTGGCCGACGACTTCACCTACGCCAACGTGCGGGTGGTTAGCCAGGCGGTGGCGCAGTACCTGAGCTCCCGGCCCAAGGAGGGCCGCGTGGTGGTCGGGCACGACACCAGGTTCTCGGCCGAGCTGTTCGCCGAGGAGGTGGCCCGTGTGCTGGCCGCCAACGCGCGCCCGGTTCTGCTTCTGGATCGGCCCTGCCCAACCCAGGCGGCGGCCTGGATGGTGGTGGACAGCGGCTCACTGGGCGGGGTCGTGGTGACCGCCAGCCACAATCCGCCTGAGTTCAACGGGCTCAAGTACAAGCCCGACTACGGGGGATCCGCCTCTCCCGACATCATCTCCGAATTGGAGGAGCAGGTCCACCGGGTGTTGGCCGGCGACCTGGTGCGGGAGATGCCCTTTGACGAAGCGTTGGCCCAGGGGCTGGTGGAGATGGTGGACCCGCGCCCGGCCTATCGAGCTCAGCTGGGCCGCCTCCTGGACCTCGGCGCCATTCGGGCAGCCGGCCTGCGGATTCTCCACGACGCCATGTACGGCTCCGGCGCCGGCTACATCCAGGACATGCTGACGGGCGGGGCGACCCAGGTGGAGCAGCTTCACTCCGACCGCAACCCCGGGTTCGGGGGCATGCACCCGGAACCGATCGAAGCCAACCTCGCGGAAGCGGTCGCCAAGCTCCGAGGCGGTGGCTTCGATCTCGGGATCGCCAACGACGGCGACGCTGACCGGGTGGGCATCTTCGACGGCACCGGAGCCTTCGTGGATCAGCTGGAGGTGGCGACTCTGTTGCTCTGGCACCTGTGTCAGAACCGCGGCTGGCGTGGTCCGGTGGTGCGGTCTCTGACCATGACCAGGCGGCTCGACATCCTCGGCCAGCGCTATGGCTGTGCGGTCGAGGAGCTCCCGGTGGGCTTCAAGTACCTGGGGCCCAGGATGCGGGAGCTGGACGCGATCATGGGTGCGGAGGAGTCGGGTGGCTTCGGCTTCCGAGGCCACATCCCCGAGCGGGATGGGATCCTCAGCGGCCTGATGTTCGCCGAGATGATCGCCATGACCGGCAAGCCGCTGGCCGAGATCCGGCGTGAGGTGGCGGAGCTCGTCGGCCCCCACGCCTACGCCCGCCGCGACCACCGCTTTCAGCGCGAGGAATACCCTCGGGTCAGGGAGCGGCTGATCCATCGGATCAAGACATCCCCCCTGGCCCAGATTGGCTCCGAGGTCATCACCAAGACCCGATCCGACGATGGCTACAAGTACTGGCTGGGCGAGGACTCGTGGGTGCTGGTGCGGATGTCCGGCACCGAACCCCTGATGCGTGTCTACTGCGAGTCCACCGACCCTGGACGGGTCCAGCGGCTGTTGGATGACTTTGAGGCTGAGCTGGGCGTGATCGGCGACGCCGACTCCCATGGCTGAGGCCATGGCGGAGCGGCCTGCCGCGGAGCGGGTGGAGAAGCCGTGGGGTTATGAGGTCTGGTTTGCGGTCAACGACAGGTACGCGGGCAAGATCCTCCACATCAATCCCGGCGGGCAGCTCAGCCTGCAGTACCACGAGCGCAAGGACGAGACGTTGTTCGTGCTCTCCGGGCAGTTGGAGCTTGAGCTTGAGGATGGGCTCGGGGGTCTGACCGTCCAGTCCCTGCGGCCAGGCGAGAGTCAGCGGATCCTGCCCCGGCGAAAGCACCGCATGTCCGCCACCGGCGGTCCCGTGGAGCTGTGTGAGGTATCCACGCCGGACCTGGACGACGTCGTCCGCTTGGAGGACCGCTACGGGCGGGAGGGGACCAGCGCTCGGTAGGGGGGGTCTGGCCAACGGTGGCGGGAGGCAGGCGCGCGGCGGTCGCCACCGCCAATCCCCAGTATCCACAGGTGACGGTGGACAACTCCATGGAGCTTAAGTCGTGAGCCAACGGTTGGCGGGAGCCGCCGCCTTGCGTCAGCAGGCCGGGGCCGGTCTGGTGGACAACACCTCGCTGATCGAGGCCGGAGTTCACGCGTGGCCACCTCGGTTGGTCCCCTTCGCCATGCTGGCCGCCGCGGTGGTGGGGCTGGCTGGGGTGGGGATCATGCCCCTGCCGGCTGCGGCTGCCCTCGACCTGGGCGCGGTCGTCTGCTATCTGGTGGCGCTGCGCTCGGTGCTGCCTCGAGGCCCTTTCCAGGTCGGCCCGCCGTGGCTGAGCGGGATGGAGCCGGCGATCCTGCCCCTGGCCGCCCTGGCCGCGGGATCGCTGGCCCTTGCCAGCGATCCCGGGCTCCCCTGGACCGTGCTCACACCCTTATGGTTGGCCCTGGCTCTGGCCCTCTTCCCGTGGCTCTACGCCGGCGACGATCGCGTGCGGCTCCCGGCCTGGGGATCGACTTTGCTGGCGGCACTGGTCATCACCGTGCCGGTTGCCTTCTTCGCGGTAGCCATGGGAGCCGGCACTCCGGCTCCCATGACCGCCCTTGGGGTCGGCCTGGGAGCCCTGGTCCCTTCGCTGAGCCTGATCCAACTGGAGGGGCACGTCTTGAGGGACGCCTGGAAGGCGGCGGTTGTGGTCGCGCTTCTGATGGCCGGGGCGGCCGTCCTGGTGTCCCGCCTCCAGGTCCCAGGTCCGCTGCTTCCGGTGGCCATGCTGATGGGTTGGTACGGCTTGACCGGGGTCGCCGCCCAGCAGGGCACTGATCGACGTCGCTCCTTCACGGTCTTCGTGGTGGTGGCGGCCGCGCTACTGGCGGTCGCCGCGCCTGCCTGAGGGGCGCCCAACCAAGCCTTGGATCGGGCGTTGGGCAAGACTGGGTTCGGCGAAGTCCCATTGAGCCGCCGGGCAGCGCGGGCACTCCGGCCGGTCTGGCATCAGCCGCGGAGCCGCCCTGGAGTTGCCGATCCCAGGGTGGCCGACCACAGACGGTCGTTGCCAGCCTGGCCCCATGGAAAAGATGTACCGTTCAGGCTCATGGAGACAGCCAAGCTCGGTCGCTGGTGGGATGCCAAGGGCCTGCCGCCTCCCGGGCCAGACGCTCGGCCGTAGCGGCCCTTGGGGTGGGCCGAAATCGCTCCCACCCCCGCAGCGTTGGCGTTTATCGGCCTTGGGCCGAGGAGGTTTTGAAAGTGGCAACCACGACATCCAGTTCCGCGAGCCAGACCGGTTCGCAAGGGCAGCTCTCCGCCGCCTGGCGTGAGCGCGACCACAAGGCGGTGGCCGGGGCCTACTCCCGATACACCGACCTGGTGGTCCAGGACGCGGAGGGATCGTTCCTGATCGACGTCGACGGCAGGCGTTTCCTCGACTTCGGCTGCGGCATCGCCGTCACCTCGCTGGGGCACCGTCATCCCGACGTGGTTCGGGCGGTGCATCGTCAGGTGGACAGCTACTGGCATACCTCGGTGGTGACCGAGCACGTCCGTCTGACCGAGGCGGCCGAGCGGGTCGCGGCCATCTGTCCGGACCCCCTGGACACGGTTTTCTTCGCCAACTCCGGGGCCGAGGTGGTGGAGGGGGCGCTCAAGCTCGCCCGCCGGGTGACCCACCGGCAGGGGATCATCTGCTTCACCGGTGGGTTCCACGGCCGCAGCTTTGGTGCGCTGAGCGTGACCACCAGCAAGGTCCACTATCGCGAGGGCTACAACCCGCTCTTGCCGGGGGTCTACACCACTCCCTATCCCTATTGCTTTCGCAATTGCCAGCATGCTGCCGACGAGCCCTGCCCGATCGCGGCCGGGTTGGAGCTAGAGCGGCTCTTCAAGCACGTGGTGCCGGCCCGAGAGGTGGCCGCGATCCTGGTCGAGCCGATCCAGGGCGAGGGCGGCTACATCGTGCCGCCGGCGGGCTTTCTGGCCACCCTGCGCCGGATCGCCGACCAGCACGGCATCGTGCTGATCTTCGACGAGGTCCAGACCGGCGTGGGCCGCACCGGACGCTGGCTCGCCAGTGAGCACGACGGGGTGGTCCCTGACGTGGTCACCCTGGCCAAGGCCCTCGGCAACGGGTTGCCGGTCGGCGCCATCGTGGCTCGCGGCGAGCTGATGCGGGAATGGCCCGCCGGGTCGCACGGCTCAACCTTCGGGGGCAACGCGGTCTCCTTGGCCGCGGTGGTGGCGACCCTCGATGTGATCGAGCGCGATGGGCTCCTGCAGCGGGCCACCGAGATCGGCGAGCGGATCACCCAGCGGGCCAGGGGCTGGCAGCAGCAGGTGGGTGGGCCGGCGGATGTGAGGGGTCGCGGGGCGATGATAGGTCTTGAGTTCATGGACAGCGCTGGGCTCCCGGATGCCGAGCGGGTGGAGGCCATTCGGGCGGCCTGTCTGGATCGCGGCCTCCTCATCCTCGGTTGCGGCATCGACGACAACGTGATTCGCCTGATCCCGCCGCTGACCATTAGCGACCCCGAACTGGACCAGGCGCTCGAGACCCTCGAGGTGGCGGTCCGGCAGACTGGCGGCCGGTCATGAGTGGCGCGGAGTCGGCGCGCACCTACGGCAACCTGATCGGCGGCGAGTGGCGGGCGGCCCGCGGTGGGGAGACGTTCGATTCGGTCAACCCCGCCCGCCGCAGCGAGGTGTTGGGGCACTTTGCCCGCAGCTCCCAGAGCGACGTCGAGGACGCCGTCTCGGCGGCGGTGGCCGCCCAGCCCGCCTGGGCCCGGACCCCCATGCCAGGCAGGTCCGAGGTTGTAGCCCGGGCCGGGCGGCTGTTGGAGGAGCGTAAGGAGGAGCTTGCCCGGCTCATGACAAGGGAGATGGGCAAGGTCCTGACCGAGGCCAGGGGCGATGTCCAAGAGGGCATCGACATGGCCAAGTACATGGCGGGGCAGGGGCGGAACCCGGTTGGAGAGGTGGTGCCGAGCGAACTTCGGGACAAGCGCTGCTTCACCGAGCGTGTCCCGATCGGGGTGGTGGGCTGCATCACCCCCTGGAACTTTCCGATGGCCATCCCGTGCTGGAAGCTGATGCCGGCGCTCTTGGCCGGCAACGCGGTCGTCTTCAAGCCGGCCGAGGACACCCCTCTGGTGGCGATCCGGCTGGCTGAGATTCTGGTCGAAGCCGGACTTCCGGCAGGGGTCCTCAACCTGGTCACCGGCTATGGAGAGGAATGCGGAGCGCCGCTGGTCGAGAACTCGTTGGTGCGAGCCATCTCGTTCACCGGGTCGGTTGAGGTGGGTCAGCAGATCGCCAGCACCTGCGGGCGCCTGGGCAAGCGGGTCTCGCTGGAGCTGGGCGGCAAGAACGCGATGGTGGTCACTGCCGACGCGGATCTGGAGCTGGCCGTGGACGGGGCCCTCTGGGGTGCGTTCGGGACCGCCGGGCAGCGCTGCACCGCCACTTCCCGGCTGATCGTTGAGGCCCCGGTGCTCGAGGCTTTCACCGAGCAGCTCCTGGGACGGGTCTCCAAGCTGCGCCTGGGAGACGGCCTAGATCCCGCCACCGATGTCGGACCCGTGATCAACCAGACCCAGCTGAAGCGAATCCACGCCTACACCGAGATCGGACTGCAGGAGGCCGCGCGCCTCCTCACAGGCGGTAGCATCGCCGCCGACGGACAGCTCGGAGAGGGCAACTTTTATCGGCCCACCTTGTTCGCGGACGTCAAACCGGAGATGCGAATCGCGCAGGAGGAGATCTTTGGGCCCACCCTGGTGGTGATCCCGGCGGTCGACTTCAGCGACGCGATTCGAATCGCCAACGGCACTCGCTACGGGCTCTCGCTCTCCATATACACCCGCGACCTGGCGCGCGCCTTCCAGGCCGTCGACCGGCTCGAGTCCGGCATCGTCTACGTCAACGCTCCCACCATCGGGGCCGAGATCCAGCTTCCCTTCGGGGGCACCAAGTGGACCGGTAACGGTCACCGCGAGGCCGGTACCACCGCCTTTGATGAGTTCACGGAATGGAAGACGGTGTACATCGACTACTCCGGGCATCTGCAGCGGGCCCAGATTGACACGGAGGCGAGCTAGCCGAGGTGGATCTGCAGCTGACCGAGGAGCACCGCCAGTTCGAGGCCGCCATCCGGGAGTTCGCCCGGCGGGAGCTGGCCCCTGAGATCTCCGCTCGGGATCGGAACTCGCAGCCTGATCCCGAGCTTTTTGCCAAGCTGGCCAGCCTGGGTGTCCCGGGAGTCAGCATTCCCCAGCGCTATGGCGGCGCGGGCCTGGACTGGATCGCCCTGGGGATCGCCTGCGAGGAACTCGAGTACGTCGATGCCTCTTGCCGGACGGCGCTCTCCGTGCATGCTGGGCTGTGCCTGACGGGGATCTACCAGTGGGGTACCGAGGAGCAGCGCCAGCGGCTGTTGCGGCCCTTGGCCGAGGGGCGCGGGCAGGGTTGTTTTGCTCTCACCGAGCCTGACGCTGGGAGCGACGTCCGGGCGATTTCCACTCGGGCCATCCGGGAGGGCGACGCGTACCGCCTCCGGGGCCAGAAGGTGTGGATCTCCATGGGCGACTTGGCCGACACTCTGCTCGTCTTCGCCACCGTGGATCCGAGCCTTGGGCTAGGTGGCATCACCGCCTTCGCGGTTGATC
The DNA here is from genome assembly GCA_021802115.1 of bacterium. The sequence goes on from JAKABA010000032.1 coordinate 23,104, forward strand.
GGGCGGAGGCCGGGCCTGGGCTCCGCACCGAGCCCATCCACGACAAGTACGGACTGCGCGCCAGTGACACCGCAATTGTCTACCTGGATGACGCCCTGGTGCCGGCCGCCAACCGCATTGGCGAGGAGGGCGAGGGCTTCAAGGTCGCCATGAGCTGCCTTGACAGCGGCCGATACTGCGTGGCCAGCGGCGCGGCCGGGACCATCCGGGCCTGTCTCGACCTCAGTGTCGGCTACGCCCGGCAGCGCCAGGTGCAGGGCGTGGAGATTGGGCGCTTTCAGTTGGTGCAGCAGATGATCGCGGGCATGGCCAGGGACTACGACATTGCCCGCCTGCTGTGGATGCGCGCCGGATGGCTCAAGAACGAGGGTCGGCGCAGCTCCAGGGAATCCGCCCTCGCCAAGTGGGTCAACTCCGAGCGCGCCAACCGCTGTGCAGATGACGCCCTCCAGGTCCACGGTGCCACGGGCTTCAGTGAGGAGTGCCCGGCCGCCCGCTACCTCCGCAACAGCCGGGCCACGCTCATCTACGAGGGAACTCGCGAGGTGCAGACCCAGCTCGCTGCCGAGTATGCCCTCGGTTACCGGGAAGACCGGAAGGTGAGGTGTCCACTTCCGGGTTGGCCCAATGAGCAGGCATCCGTGCCGGATGGCGCAGGAACGCCTGAGCTGAGGCCGCCGGGAGCGGGTTGACCTCGTCCTTCCCGCCTCTGCCCGAGGCATTGGCAGCCGGGTGGGAGGAACGCTGGCTGGAGCGTCCCCAGGGACGGCTGCGCTACGTGGTCGCTGGCCGAGGGAGGCCCCTGGTCCTCTGCCACGGTTTCATCGGATCGGCGGAGAACTTCGAAACCTGGGTGCCGGGGCTCGCCGCCAGGCGGTTGCTGGTGATCCCGGATCTGCCCGGCTTTGGGAGCTCGGCGGCGTTGGTGGGCCAGCACAGCAGTCGGGCCCTGGCCAGCGAGGTTCGGGCGCTCACCGACCACCTACACCTGGACACCTTCGAGCTGGGAGGTCTCTGCCTGGGCGCGGCCGTCGCCATGGAGGTGCTCGCCCAGGCGCCGTCCCAAGTCGAGCGCGTGGTGTTGCACACCCCCTTGATGACCCCGGCCATGGTGAGGCGCGCCTTCAGACTGCAGGTCGGTGCCCTCACCGTTCCTGGGGTCTTCAACCTGATCTCGGCCCTGGGGCGGTGGCGGGTGGCCGCCGACCTCTACCGCAGGGTGGTGGTGGAGGGCTCGACCCTCGTCGACCAGCGCTCCGCCGATCTCAACTTCGCGAATCAGGCCAGGGCGAATCCCAGGGCTGCCAGGGAGTGGCTCAGGGACGGGGTGTCGGTCTCCTTCCTGCCGCTCCTCGACGGCTGGCATGGCGATGTGTTCGCGCTGGCGGCGGCCGATGACCGGATCCTCGAGGTGGATCTGCTGGCCGAGTACTGCCGCGCCCGGCCCCGTACCGATCTCAGCTTGGTGACCGCCTCCGGCCACGGCTGGAGTGCCGAGTTCATCAGCCGGCAGCAGGAGATCCTGGAGCGGATCGTGGCCACGCCAGCGCTGCTTCCTTGAGTCGGCAGGGGAACCTGTTCCTGGCGGTGCGTCCCCCGGCCGGGGTGGTGCCGGAGACATTGCTGCGCCGGCTGGCCGGGGTCGATCCGGCGGTCCGGACCGTGCGCCCGGAGGGGGTTCACCTCACGGTCCAGTTCCTCGGGCCGGACGCGCCCAGCTTGGCCCCCGCGGTGGCCGGGTCGGCCCTCCAGGTGGTGGCCGGCCAAGATCGGTTCGCGCTCAGGTTGGGCGGACTGGGTTGCTTCCCATCAGAACGGAAGCCAGCCGTCATCTGGCTGGGGGTGGTGGCCGGGGAGTCGAGTCTGCGGCAGCTGGCCGGGTCGCTCGGGGCTGGTCTGGCGGCCGCGAAGTTGCCCTTCGACGGCCGCCGGTTCCGGGCCCACTGCACTTTGGCTAGGATCACTGGCAACCTGTCCAGAGCAGCCCTGGGGGAGATCCGCAGCCTCTTGGCGGCCGACCTGGCTGGGGGCCCGTTTGAGGTCTCAGAGGTATGTCTGCTGGAGTCCAGGGCCGTCGCCGGTGAGCCCAATCGGTACACGGTCCGGGCCACTCTCCAATTCGGCCCGGCCGTCGCTCACATTTCGAACGGTCGCCCATACCAGGGGTGAAGGATCGGGAAGACCCCCGCCGTCAGGAGCTGACGCGCCCGGACCTCAAAGGCCTGGACCTCAGCCGGCGCGATCAGGAGCCGCAGCTGGCGTCGGAGCCGTCTCATCCGGTCCCGGTCATCGACCAGAGCGCTCAGGCCCGCCAGCCACTCCTGGGGCACCGGCGACCCGCCCAGCTCAGCCAGCACCGTGCGCAACTTGAAATCGGTGTTGAACGTGACCCCGTGGTCGATTCCCTTGAGCTCGCCGGCGGGGTCGACCAGGAGGTGGGCCCGCTTGCGGTCGGCATTGTTGATCACCACGTCGAAGGCGGCCAGGCCTCGAAGGCGGTGCTCCATGCGCTCCCGGTCCATGACGATCTGGGGGCCTGGCTCATGGACATACTCCTGGATCGACCCGACCCCGAAGGGCGCCTTCTCCCGTAGCACCGTGGCGGGCGTGAAGCCCCATCCCAGAGCTCGGTCCACGACTGCTGTGGCCACCTCGCGACGGTGCAGGGTGCCGCTGGGGAAGTCCCAAAGGGGGCGCTCGCCGCGGGCCGGCTTGTAGATGGCGCTCAGTTCGCCATTGAGCCCGGCCAGGCGAACATAGAACACCGCGTTGCTGCCGATGGCCACCTGCTCCAGGGCCACGATCTCGGCCTCGCGCAGGGTTTCCTCCAGATCGGCCGCGGGCGCGCGATCCGAACTCTCAACTGGCTGCTCGTGCACGTTGCCAGACTACCTGCGGGCGGGCGTTGGCGGGCCTCCGGCCCAGGTGGGGCCCGATCCGCGACAATGTGCCCAGATGCCCCACCAGTTGCTGCCATGATCCAGGGACTAGAGCACTTCCTAACAACCGCGGGCTACCTCGCCCTCTTTCTGCTCACGGTCGCCCAGTGCACCGGCTTCCCGGTGTCCAGCGAGGTGGTGCTGCCCTTCGCCGGAGTGCTGACCGTGACTGGGACCCTCAGCCTTCCGATCGTGATACTGGTGGCCCTGGCCGCCGAGCTGGTGGGCTCCCTGATCGCCTACGGCGTGGCGGCCTGGGTGGGGCGAACGGCGGTGGTCGGATTCGGAAAGCGCTTTCGACTGAAGGAGAGCCACTTCGAGGCAGCCGAGCGGTTCTACGAGCGGCGCGGGGTGGTAGCGGTGGCGGTGGGCCGAGTGGTGCCAGTGATCCGAAGCTATACCAGCTTCCCCGCGGGGTTCGCGCGCATGCCGCTGCTGCCCTTCATCCTGGCCACCCTCATTGGTGCCGCGGTCTGGGACACGAGCCTGACCGTGGCCGGCATGGAGCTGGGCCGACACTACAGCGAGATCGGCCGGGTGCTGAAGCCGATCGAGTATGTGGTGGCGGTTGTGGTGCTGGCGGCCATCGCCTACGGAGTGTGGCGCTACATAAACCGCCCTGCGGCCCGAAAGGTCGAGACCGAGGACGATCTGTAGTAGACTCTAGTTGACGTGAGCGTTAACTATGCTCTTGGCGGGGCCCGCCGAGCCGACCACTACAAGTGGGTAGCCCTGTCGAACACCACCCTCGGCATCCTGATGGCGATGGTGAACTCATCCATCGTCCTCATATCGCTTCCGGCCATCTTCCGAGGCGTCAAGGTGGATCCCCTGGCCCCGGGCAACGTCAGCCTCCTCCTTTGGATGCTGATGGGTTACATGGTGGTGATCGCCGTCTTGGTGGTGAGCCTGGGCCGGGTGGGGGACATGTTCGGCCGGGTCCGGATGTACAACCTGGGCTTCCTCATCTTCACGATCGCTTCTGTGCTGCTCTCGGTGGTGTTCTTCACCGGCGATGGGGCGGCGCTCACTCTGATTGGGCTGCGCATCATCCAAGGGGTTGGCGGCGCTCTCCTGATGGCCAACTCGGCGGCGATCCTGACCGACGCCTTCCCCAGCAATCAGAGGGGCATGGCTCTCGGGATCAACGTGGTGGCGGGCATCTCGGGATCGTTCGTGGGCCTGGTCCTGGGCGGCCTGCTGTCTGGAGTCGATTGGCACCTGGTGTTCCTGGTCTCGGTTCCCATTGGGATGTTCGGGACGGTCTGGGCCTACCTGAAGCTGCGCGAGATCGGCATCGTAACCAGGGCCAAGATCGACTGGCTCGGCAACATCACCTTTGGCGTCGGCCTGATCGCCCTTCTGGTGGGCATCACCTACGGAATCCAGCCCTACGGCAGCAGCGACATGGGCTGGACGAACCCCACGGTGCTGGTCGAGATCTTCGGCGGGATTGCCATGCTGGGAGTGTTTGTCCTGGTCGAGCGCCGGGTGGCGGCTCCCATGTTCAATCTCGCCCTCTTCCAGATCCGAGCCTTCACCGCCGGCAACATGGCGGCCCTCCTGGCGTCGATCGGGCGGGGCGGCCTGATGTTCATGCTGATCATCTGGCTGCAGGGGATCTGGCTGCCGCTGCATGGCTACAACTTCGTGCAAACGCCTCTGTGGGCGGCGATCTACATGCTTCCGTTGACCGGCGGCTTCCTGGCTGCCGGCCCCCTCTCGGGAGTTCTCTCCGACCGCTACGGGGCCAGGCCATTTGCCACCGGGGGAATGCTGGCGGCGGCGGCCACCTTCGCGCTGCTGGCCCTGCTGCCAGCCAACTTCAGCTACCCGAGCTTCGCGGTGCTGCTCTTCTTCAACGGATTTTCGATGGGCATGTTCTCAGCGCCCAACACGGCCGGGATCATGAACTCGGTGCCGGCGGAGCAGCGAGGGGTCGCCTCGGGCATGCGCTCCACCTTCCAGAACTCGGGGATGACGCTCTCGATTGGGCTTTTCTTCACCCTCATGGTGCTGGGCCTGGCGTCGGCCCTGCCGTCCTCGCTTTACCACGGCCTGGTTCAGCAGGGTGTGCCGGTCGCCGCCGCCCAGAAGATCTCCAACCTACCCCCGGTGGGGACCCTGTTCGCCGCCTTCCTGGGCTACAACCCGGTGGCAATCCTGCTCGGGCCGGCGCTACACCACCTTCCCGCGGCTCGGGTGGCGGTGCTCACCGGCCGGGAGCTCTTCCCCAACTTGATCTCCAAGCCCTTCATGGCGGGCATGCGGGTGACCTTCTACTTCGCCGCGGCCATGATGCTGGTGGCGGCCGCGGCTTCCTGGCTGCGTGGCAAGCGCTACGTCCACGGGGAGGCCCTGGCTACGGAGGCCCCGTCCGTCCGGGTGCCTGAGCGGCGTGCCCCGGGGCGGCGGGCGGTCGGGATGGCCTCGGACGGGGGGAGTGGGCCGCGGGCCGTGACGATCTCCGCCAGCTACGCCGCGGGCGGAGACGCCATCGCCCGAGCCGTGGCGGAGCGGCTGGGGCTACCATTCCTTGATCGAGCGATCCCGGTGGAGGTGGCGTCGGAGCTGGCGGTGCCCTTGGAGTCGGCACTGGCCAGTGACGGCGGGTCACGGGATGCGGTGGGGGAGCTTTTGGCCGCGCTCTCCAGGGGGGTTGGTGCCGTGGCTCCACAGGTGGCTCCGGGAAACGACAGCGATGAAGATGGCGAGCTCTTCCGGAGCCGGACCGAGCGGGTCATTCTGGGCATGGCCGTCCACGGCGGTGTGATCCTGGGTCGCGGCGCGGCGGTGGTGCTGGGGGGTGTCCCGGGCGTGCTCCACGTGCGTCTCGACGGGCCTGCAGAGCGGCGGATCCGGCGCCTGGTCGAGTCCGGCGCGGTTGACGAGGCCACCGCACGCTTGGACCAGGCGCACACGGATCGAGCCCGAGCGGCCTACATGCGTCACTTCTACGGGGTGGACCTCAACGATCCGGCGCACTATGACCTGGTCATCGACACCACTACGATGGCCGATGACGCGGCCGTCGAGATGATTGTGGAGGCAGCGAAGGGTCGTGTCCGAGCCAGTGCCTGAAGCTACCGCTGCGGGTTCGGCTCCGGTGAAGATCGGGGAGCTGGCCGAGCTCACCGGGGTGACCACCAGGACCCTGCGCTACTACGAGGAGCTGGGTCTGATCACCCCGGAAGCCAGGGAGGCGCCCACTCAGAGCCGGCGCTACTCGTTGTCTGAGGCGCGCCGGGTGCGCCGCATCAAGGAGCTGCAGGAGGTTCTGGGGGCGGATCTTTGCGAGATTCGAGACGCACTCCAGGCCGAGGACAGGCTGGACGGGCTCCGCGCCGTCTACCGCAGCAGCACCTCGCCTGCGACCCAAGCCGCAGTGCTGGTGGAGGCGGTGGCGGTGGTCGACCGGCAGCTGGCTCAGATCCAGGAACGGCAGCAGCGGCTGGAGTTGCTGCGCAGCGAACTGGAGGAGCGCCGGCAAAGGCATCTGGCCAAACTGGCGACTCTGCCCGGACGGTGACGGGCCGCGGGTCCGGGGTCCGGTCCAGGGGTTGGCAGCAGCTGGCGGGAAAGTGAGCAGGAGTGCCCATGAGAGCGGTTCAGTGAACTGGGAAAATGTTGGCGAGTGTGACTGGCGGGTCGGGCTGTGGGTGACTTCTGTTGAGGGGGCCCCCGGACGACTGCCAGCGGGACGTTCCTGGTGTGAGAGATCGGATCACCCCGGCGTCACGGCTCCGGCCGGCGCCACCGCTGGTTGAGCCGAAGTCTGCAGATCCTGTCTTGGCGGTGGAGGTCGTGCGCAGAGTCGGTGACCATCCGCCAGCTGATCGATGGCCGAGACCCCAGGGTCCAAGCGGGCCCGGATGGA
>JAKABA010000033.1 GCA_021802115.1 bacterium
CTCTATAGCCCGGTCGCCGGCGAGGTGGTCGAGACCAACGACAAGGCCGTCTCCAATCCGGAGCTGGTCAATCAGGATCCTTACGGCCAGGGCTGGCTGGTCAAGGTCCGCCTCGAGGGCGAGCTCCCCGGCGAGCTGATGGCGGAGGCCGACTATCTCAACTACGCCAACGCCGAGCAGCACTGAGGGGGCCAGTGGCGGGGGACCGGCCCTCCGATCGCGGCCGAGCCGGGAGCGGTTGCAGTAAGAGGCCGGCTGCCCACCTTTGAGCTGCGATTTCGGCTGCGACTAGGAAGGGGCGGGCGCAGATCGGACTTTGACTAAACTTGAGGCGAGTTCTCCCGCCTCTCGCCCCGCACCAGAAAGGACCAAGAGCGATGGCCTACCTGCCCAATTCGGATCGCGATCGCCAGGAGATGCTGGGAGCCCTGGGGCTGCAGCAGCAGGCGGAGCTCTTCCGGGAGATCCCCGGCCATCTCCTGGACCCCAGGATCGAGCTGCCGGCCCCGCTCAGCGAGTTCGAGCTCGGGCAGGAGATGAGGCGCCTGGCCAACGCCAACCGTCCGCTCGGTCAGTGGGACTGCTTCCTGGGAGCGGGGATCTACTCGCGCTTTCTGCCCGCCATCGTGCGCGCCACCATCGGCCGGCCCGAGTTCTACACCGCCTACACCCCGTATCAGGCCGAGGCCAGCCAGGGATATCTGCAGACCATCTTCGAGTTCCAATCGATGGTGGCCGAGCTGTACGACCTCGACGTGGCCAACGCCTCCATGTACGACGGAGCGACGGCGACCGCGGAGGGAGCGCTGCTGGCGGTGGCCCACACCGGGCGCGAGCGCATCCTGGCCTCGGCGGTGCTGCACCCCGAGATTCTGGCAGTGCTCGAGACCTACGCGTCCGGGCGCGGCGCCGAGCTCGACCTCATCCCGGCGCGGGAGGGGATCACCGACCTCGAGGCAGCGGAGCGCCTGCTGGTGGCGGACCCCGCGACGGCCGTGTTGATCGCCCCCCAACCCAACTTCTTGGGGCTGGTCGAGCCCACCGCTGAACTGGTCGAGCTGGCCCACGCCCGCGGGGCGCTTGCCCTGGTCGTCGCCGACCCCCTGGCCGCCACCGTCCTCGAACCCCCGGGGGCGCTGGGGGCCGACATCGCCGCTGGGGACGGCCAGCAGCTGGGGATCCCGCCTCAGCTGGGTGGCCCCACGGTGGGGCTCCTGGCCTGCCGTCAGGAGCTGGTGCGGCGGATCCCCGGACGGCTGGTGGGGATGACCAAGGACAGCGACGGCAAGAGGGCCTACTGCCTGACCCTGCAGACCCGGGAGCAGCACATCCGGCGCGAGCGGGCGACCTCCAACATCTGCACCAACCATGCGCTGATGGCGCTGGCGGCGACCGCCTACATGGGCAAGATGGGAGAGGTCGGCATGCGCGAGGTGGCGGACATCTCCTACCGCCGCGCCCATGAGCTGGCGGCGCGGCTGAGCGGGATCCCGGGCTTCGCCCTGCAACACCCGAAGTCGCAGTTTCTCTGGGAGTTCGTCCTGAGCTGCCCCGGCGACGCCGCGGTCCTGGCGGCGCAGCTGGCGGAGCGGGGTATCCTGGCCGGACTTCCGCTGGGACGGTTCGACCCCGACTGGTCGCACCAGCTGTTGGTCTGCGCGACCGAGACCAGCTCGCCGGCCGGAATCGATCGGTACGAACAGGCGGTGCGGGAGCTGGTCGAGGCCCCCACCCCAGCGGGGAGCAGGTCGTGAGCCAGCCCGAGCCAACCTGGACGGATGGTGAGCCCCTCATTTTCGAGATCGCCGAGCAGATGGGCTCGGCACCGCGGCTGCCCGATGCGGGGGTGGTGGCCCCTGGGCTCGACGCCAGCCTCCCCGCTGCCCTGGCGCGCCGTCGCCGGGCGCGGATCCCGGCCGTCAGTGAGCCCGAGCTGGCCCGCCACTTTGGCAGACTGGCCCGCCGCAACCACAACCTCCAGCAGGGGGCGTACCCGCTCGGGTCCTGCACGATGAAGTACAACCCGGCCCTCAACGAGCAGGTGGCCTCGCTGGACGGCCTCAGCGACATCCACCCCTGGCAGCCGGAGGCGTCCATCCAGGGGGCGCTGGAGCTGATGTGGACACTGGAGCGCTACCTGTGCCAGATCACGGGCATGCACGCGGTCTCGCTGCAACCCGCGGCGGGGGCGCATGGGGAGTGGACCGGCCTGCGGATGATTCAGGCCTACCACCTGAGTCGGGAGGATCGCCAACGCCGGACCGTGATCATCCCGGACACCGCCCACGGGACCAACCCGGCGAGCGCGGTGCAGTGCGGCTACTCGGTGGTGACCGTGAGGAGCGCCCCCGACGGGACCGTGGACCTCGAAGATCTGGAGTCCAAGCTGGGGCCGGAGGTGGCGGCGGTCATGCTCACCAACCCCAACACCCTGGGGATCTTCGAGCGCAACATCGAGGAGATGGCCCGCCTCGCCCATCGGGAAGGGGCGCTGGTGTACTACGACGGCGCCAACCTCAACGCCCTGGTCGGGGTGGCGCGACCGGGGGACATGGGCTTCGACGTCGTGCACCTCAACCTGCACAAGACCTTCTCCACTCCCCATGGCGGCGGCGGCCCCGGGGCGGGGCCGGTGGGGGTCAGCGCCGATCTGGAACGGTTCCTGCCCGTCCCCCGGGTCACTCGGGAGGCCGGCCGCTTCACCTTGGATCACGAGCGGCCCGAGAGCATCGGCCGCGTCCGCTCGTTCTACGGGAACTTCGGGATGCTGGTGCGGGCGTACGCCTACATCCGCGCCTATGGCGACGAGATCGGGCAGGTGGCCCGGGACGCCGTCCTCAATGCCCGCTACCTGCGCCACCTGCTCGCCGAGAGGCTGCCCGTGTTCGTGGAGACCGACAGCTTCCACGAGTTCGTGGCGACGGCGAAGAGGTCGGGCCAGGGCGAGCTGCGGGCGCTCGACATCGCCAAGCGGATGATCGACTACGGGGTCCACCCGCCCACGGTCTACTTCCCGATCACCGTCCCCGAGGCGATGATGTTCGAGCCCACCGAGACCGAGTCGAAGCGCTCCCTGGATCATTTGGCGGAGATCGTGCTGGCGATCCTGGACGAGGGCGAGCGGGACCCGAAGACGCTGCGGACCGCCCCTCACAACGCTCCCGTGAAGCGGGTCGACGAGGTCACGGCGGCGCGCCAACCGGTCCTGCGCTGGCGCGCCCCCGAGCCGACCTGAGTTGGACCAAGCCGACCGCCGACGGCTGCTCGACCTCATGCTGCGCAAGGCCTTCCGGGTGGGCGACTTCCTGCTCACCAGCGGACGGCGCAGCCCCTACTACTTCGATGGGCGGATGGTGACCCTGGATCCCGTAGGGGCGCTGTTGATCGGAAAGGAGCTCGCGGCCTGGGCGAGGGAGGACGGGATCCGGATGCTGGGTGGCCCCACCCTGGGGGCCGACCCCATGGTGGCCGCCGCCGCCTGCTGCAGCGCGCTGGACGGGGGGCCGACGGTGGGCGCGTTCATCGTCCGCAAGCAGGCCAAGGAACACGGGTCCGGGGGCCAGTTCGCCGGCCCCACACCGGAGCCCGGGGCGCGGGTGGCGCTGGTGGACGATGCGCTCACCACCGGGGGGTCCCTGCTGCAGGCGGCGGCGACGGTCCGGGAGACGGGCGCCGAGATCGCCTGGGTCTACACCCTGCTCGATCGCGAGGAGGGCGGGCGGGAGCGGCTGTTGGAAGCCGGCTACCCGCTGCGCTCGATCTTCGTCCGGTCCGACCTGCTGGCTCAGCCGGCCGATTGAGGCCATCCAGGCGGTCTTGCTGAAGGGCAGCCGGCGTCGGTTCCTGGGAGCGGTCGCAGCCGTGGTCCTGACCATGGGGCTCAGCTCCTGCGGGGGTGGCGCCACCACCGCCTCCCAGGCGGTGAAGGATCTGGTGGCGGGACTGCCCGTCAGCGCCCACGCGAAGCCGCTCCGATCAGGGCTGGACGCCTGCAGTCCGGATGGGGGCTTCTACATCGACCAGACGCGGATCTCCTTCTACTACATGCGCCGGGTACCGCTCGGCGACATCCTGCCCCTGCTGCCCGGCCAGGAACGGCGCGACGCTGAGAGCCTGGCCACCTTCGGCCGCCTTCTGGAGGTGGTGGCTCTCGCCACCAATCCCGGCGCATCCACCTGCGGGGTCGGCCTGACCCAGACCGTGCTGGAGACCGCGGCCGAGTTCGGTGGGACCAACCACCTGGACCCGTCCCGGCACCTCAGCCCGCTGCAGAACACCTACTACCAGCCGATCCGCCCGATCCTGGAGCTCGCCAGCGGGCGGCTCTCGGTGTGCTCCGCCGACGTCAACCCAGGCGCCAGCGTCTGGCTGGTCGCCGTCTTCCCTCCGGTTCGAAGCGGCATCCCCATCGCGCTGGTCAATCCCTCCCCGGCGTTCGGCTTCTACGTGCCGGTCGACCGGGGCGCCCTGCCGGCCGCCCCTCCCACTACCCTGTACTCGGAAGATGTCGACCACTGCCTGCAGATCCTGAACGCAGGGTGAGCCGACCGGCCGTGGCGGTGCAGGTGACATGGTCGAGCAGCACGTCGGGTGCCGAGCGGGAGGATGTCAATGGCGGATGAAGTCGGCGCCGGGCCGCGGCTGGAGCCCGGGGGTGTGGTGGGACCGCCCTGGCGGTACCCGATGCACGGCGAGCTCAGGGAGTTCTCCCTGGAGAGCCGGCTGCTGGCGGGCAACTTCCTCGGGGACCCGGTCCGGCGCCCGCTCTACGTGTACCTGCCCCCGCAGTACGCGAGGGACGCCGAGCGCCGCTTCCCCACCATCTACATCCTCCAGGGGATGACCGGGCAGCTGGACATGTGGCGCAACCGCACCGCCTTCCGGCGCACCCCCATCGAGCTCTACGACCAGCTCTTCGGCGATCCCGAGGTGGCCCCGGCCATCCTGGTCTTCGTCGACTGCTGGACCAGCCTCGGAGGCAGCCAGTTCCTGGACTCCGCGGGCACCGGGCGCTATCACAGCTACCTCTGCGACGAGGTGGTCCCCGCCGTCGACGCCGCCTTCCGCACCCGGGCGGACCGGGAGCACCGTGGGGTGGCGGGGAAGTCCAGCGGGGGCTATGGCGCGATGGTGACACCGCTGCTGCGCCCGGACCTCTTCTCGGGGCTGGCCAGCCACGCCGGGGATGCCCTGTTCGAGCACTGCTACATGCCCGACTTTGCGGAGACCGTGCGGGTTCTGCGCGACCACTACCAGGGCTCGTTCGCCGGCTTCTGGGCGGACTTCCGCGGCCGGCCGGGGATCTCCCGGGCCACCGATTCAGCGCTCATCAACGCCTACTGCATGGCCGCCTGCTACTCGGCCCGACCGGACGGCACCCCCGAGATGCCCTTTGCCGAGGCGACTGGGGAGCTGCGACCCGAGGTCTGGGAGAGATGGCTCGCCTTAGACCCGGTGCGGATGGTCGCCCGGCTCAAGGACGCCGCCCGGATGCTGCGGGCGGTCTACCTGGACGCCGGCCGGGCGGATGAGTTCCACCTCGACGTGGGGGCGGTCGCCTTCTCTGCCCAGCTGGAGCGGCTTCGGGTGGGCAACGTCCGGCTCGAGCTGTTCGAGGGTGGCCACGGGGGGATCGAATACCGCTACCCGATCGGGATCCGGTTCCTGGCCGAGGCGTTCGCCCGGGCCGACTGATCCAGGGCTCGCCGCCCCTCAGCTGCGGTTTGTGTAGTCGTGGAACCCGCGCCCGGTCTTGCGGCCCAGGCGGCCCGCCTCCACCATGCGCTGGAGCAGCGGGTTGGGGGCATAGCGGGGGTCGTGCAGCCCCTCGTGCATCACCTGGCAGATCCCCAGGATGACGTCGAGGCCGATGAAATCCGCGAGCTCCAGCGGCCCCATCGGATGCCGGAAGCCGAGCTTGGCGACCTGGTCGATGTCGGAGGCCGAGCCCACCCCCTCCTGGAGCGCCTGCATGGCCTCGTTCAGGAAGGGGATGAGGATCCGGTTGCCGATGAAGCCGGGGGTATCCGCCGAGCTCACCGGGATCTTGCCCATCTCCTTGGCGAGCGACTCGACCACGGCGTGGGTCTGATCGCTGGTGAGCAGGCCGCGCACGAGCTCCACCAGCTCCATGACCGGCACCGGGCTGTAGAAGTGCATCCCCATGAACTGGTCCGGGCGCGCGGTCGCCGCCGCCAGCCGGGTGATGGGGATGGAGCTGGTGTTGCTGGTGAAGATGACCCGGTCCGGGCACTGCCGCTCCATCTCCTCCCAGAAGGCCAGCTTGACCGGCAGCTGCTCGGAGATCGCCTCGATGACCAGGTCGGCCTCGGCGGCCTCCTTGGACGATGGGCAGGCCCGCAGCCGGGCGACGGTCGCCGCGGCTTGCCCTGACTCCAGCCGACCCTGCTCCTCGCTGCGGCGCAGCCGCTCGTCGATGCGGCCGATCGCGGTCGCGGCGGCCCCCGGCGCACTGTCGTAGAGCCGAACCTCAAGACCGCTGGCGGCCGCCGTCTGGGCGATCCCCGAGCCCATGAGGCCGGCCCCGGCCACGAACACCGACCTGACGCCTGATGCGCTCATGCCTCACCTCCCACATCCCCGCCGCCGGAGCTCGCCGGCGAGCCCGAACCCGTTTGCTCTCCTGGAGGCCGCTGGCCCCGCCGACGATGGCGATTCCGCCGCCGGCTCGGGGCGCCCTGCCCCTCTGGCGTGGGCCCCGAGGTCCCCGCGCCCACGGCCTGAGGGGCCAGGCCGGCGGGACGCCGACGACGCCGACGGCGCCGCCGCGGCTGCGCGCCGCCCTCGGGGCTGGCACCCTGGGCCGTAACCTCGGCCGTTGGTCCCGCGGTGGCGACCCCCAAATTCGTGCCCGGCACGGGCGGCCGCCGGCGCCGCCGCCGGTGCCGCCGCGAGGCGGGGTCGCCCCCCTGCTCCTGGTCGCCCCGGCGGGGCTGGGCCCGGCCGCGCCGACCGCCCAGGAGGTCGGTCGCCTTCAGGTAGCCGCCGCAGGCCTTGGCCGACTCCACCAGCCGCCCGTACATCGACTCCTCGCCAGCCCTGAGGGTGGTGGCGTCGCCGACGCACACCACCAGCCTTCGGGCGCGGGAGATGGCCACGTTGAGGCGGTTGGGGACCCTCAGGAACCCGATCCGGCCGCGCTCGTTGCTGCGCACCAGAGAGATCACCACCATGTCTTCCTCGCGGCCCTCGAACGAGTCCACGGTGTCGATGCGCACCGGACGCCGGAAGTGGCGCCGGCTGAGGGAGCGTCGCAGGTGGTCCACCTGGTCCGCGTACATGGCGATGACCGCCAGGGAGAGCGCCGGGTCCACCCGCTCGTCCAGGAGCCTGACCACCTGGGCGCACACCTTGACCTCGGCGTCGTTGCGCAGGGCGCCGCCCGCCCCCCTCCGCTCTCGGACCCCGCGCATCCCGGCGGTGTCGACCATGTGCAGGGCGACCGGGAACGGTCGCCGGGTGACGTACTGGTACTGCAGCACCTCGGGCGCGTTCTCGAGCTGGTTGTCATAGGAGGCGGCGCTGATGTACTGGGAGATCTCCGGGTGCATCCGATGCTGTTCCACCAGCAGGCAGCGGGCTGACTCCGGCACCCCTCCCTCCCAGCAGCGCTCGAAGAGACTGGTGTCGACGATCTCCTCCAGCTCGGGGTGATCGTCGACGATCTGATAGATCGCGTCGTCCTCCACCGGGGGCAGCTGCTTGTGGTCGCCCACCAGGACCACCGCCGCTCCCAGCCGCAGGCAGGGCAGCGCCTCGTCGATCCTGGCCTTGTTGGCCTCGTCCAGGATCACCAGGTCGAAGGTCTCGTCGGTGGTGATCGAGGAGGTGGCGGCGGTGGCGCAGGTCGCGAAGAACACGTTGGCGTTGAGCAGCCGGTCGTCATCCTCGTCCTCCACCCGGAAGCTGTCGACGGCCGGATGGACGCGCTCCGCCTTGGCCACTCGGACGGCGCGCAACCCCGGGGTCCCGGCCAGCCGCTCCAGGGCGTTGTCGACGGCGAGGTTGCTGTGGGAGCACACCAATATCCGCTCCTGCGGACGCTCCTGGAGGCGGTGCTTGATCGCCTCCACGATCACCGTGGTCTTGCCGGTCCCCGGCGGGCCCTGGATAAGCACCGCCTGGCCCGGATTGAGGGCCACCATGATCCCGATCGCGCGATCCTGGGCGGGGTTGCTGATCATCTGCGGGGTGACCCAGTCGTCCCTAGGGGCGGCGGCGGGCGCGAACACCGCGGTCGGCTCGATGAGCAGCTGAGCCAGCAGCAGGCTGCGGGCCTCCCCGCCCGCGATCGAGGCCAGGGTGTTGCGCTTGGCGGCGTAGAGCTGCTTGTTGAACGAGGGGGTGATCCATCCCTCCTCGCCGGCGGTCTCGTAGCCCTTGCAGGCGACCTCCACGATCCGGCGGCGATGGTCGATGCGGGTCACCCGCCCCAGGTAGTGGGGTTCGTCCTCGGGCTCGATCATCACGGCGGCATCCACGCTGAGAGTGATGGGGTGGTCCTTGGGGATCGAGAACTCCAGCCGTCCCGCCTCCTGGCGGTGGCGGTCCTCGTCGGTGAAGGCCCGCCCGCAGGAGGGGCAGCTCTCATCGCGGTCCGGCCGCCACAGCCCGTGGCAGCTCCGGCAGCGCCAGAGCTCGACCACCCCCTGGAACGGGGTGCGCTGGGTGGCGGCACGCCCCCGCTCGGCCTGCTCCAAGCCATCCACCAGGGCCAGGGTCTGGAGCAGGATCCGGTCCGGCGGCTTGGAGCCCCGGGCCAGCTTGGCGAGATTCAGGAGGTGGTAAGTGTCGGTGGCGGCGCCCTCCTTCGAGGAGACCAGGGGATGCGGACAGCGCACCCGGATCGCTCCCCGGAGCTGGCCATCCCGATCGGGGGGCGCCGGATGCACCGACTCCACCCGCAGGGCCACCTGCTCGGGGGCGGCGCGCGCCTTCTTGGTGGGAGCGCAGGCCACGTCCAGCCCGGGGAGCAGCAGGGTCACCGCCGGGGTCTCACCGGCTCCTGCGATGACCGCGAAGTCGTCCAGGGACCCTATCTGCTCCGCGAAGTGGCTGCGGGCGTCGCCGTTCTCACGCCCGTTCAGGGCCTCCAGGAACGACATCGCGTCCGAGCCCTCGGGCACCACCAGGTGTAGCCGTTCGAGGGTCAGGTTGGGGGGCGTCAGAGCGCCACTTCCTCCGAAGGAATCCGCCTATTCAAGATCAGCCCATGCGGGCCTTGTGGGTGAAGGTCCCCCGAGCGCACTCCAGACCGGCGCTCGGAGCCTGCCGTGAGCTGCCCCGGCCGCAACCGGCGGGCCGCTCGCTGCGTACACCATAGCGCAGTGCGAGCCCGAGTGTGGCGGCGGTACGGTGAACGGAGCCGGTTTGGGGGCTGCACCTTCGGCCCGGGAGCGCTGCAGCGAGTTCCCGCGAACTGGTGAGCGGCCGTTGCTTCGGCGACGCCGCGGCTCGCCTCGCTTGAAGTGCGGGGGCCCGCCGGGACGGGGCCTAGAGCGTCGCCACCCCCAGCTGCTGTGGGATCGGCGATCTCCGGCGGCGGGCCCCGTCCAGCCCGCATCGCGCGAGTTCGCGGCGAGTTGGGATCGGACCCGGTCTGGGCACCTCCAAACTGTTAGAATTGGGTGTGGCTTCCGCAAGGTGTGACTACCCCGTTGGGGGTCGAGCGCGGGGGGTGGGTCACACCGGCGTCGAACTGCCCAGTGCCTTCCCCAATGGGAGCGAAAGTGGTAGATCCCGATAGCGAACTGTGGCTTCCGATCGAACCTGCCGGAACCGACCAGCCCTCTTCTTCCGCTGCCCAGCCCCCCGCCGGCGACGAGCGCCGGGCCAAGCCGGCCGGCGCATCCGAGAATGGCCGCGCGAAGTCGGGTTCCGGGCACGGCTCCGGCCGCAAATCGGGCGGCAACGGGTACGCCGCTGAGCAGATCCAGGTCTTGGAGGGGTTGGAGCCGGTGCGGCGGCGGCCCGGGATGTACATCGGGGACACCGACGTCAACGGGCTGCACCACCTCGTCTACGAGATCATCGACAACTCCGTGGACGAGGCCCTGGCCGGCGAGTGCAATGAGATCGAGGTGCGGCTGAGTGCCGACGGCTCCTGCACCGTGAGCGACAACGGCCGGGGGATCCCCGTGGACCTGCACCAGAGCGGCCGGCCCGCTCTGGAGGTGGTTATGACCAAGCTCCACGCCGGAGGCAAGTTCGGCGGAGGCGGGTACAAGGTGTCCGGCGGGCTGCATGGGGTCGGCCTGTCGGTCGTGAACGCGCTCTCGGAGAGGGTCGAGGTGGTGGTGTATCGGGACCATCGGATCCACCGCCAGGAGTACGCCCGCGGGGTGCCCCTGGGGGATCTCCGGTCGGAGCCCGAGGGCAGATCCTCAAGGCGGGGGACCACCGTGAAGTTCTGGCCCGACCCCGAGATCTTCAGGAACACCAGGGTGTTCCGCGCCGAGACCGTGGTGAACCGGCTGCGCGAGCTCGCCTTCCTCAACAAGCGGGTCCACTTCCGCCTGATTGACGAGCGGCAGCAGCCGTGGGCGGAGACGAACTTCTACTTCGAGGGCGGCATCGAGGCCTTCGTGCGCCACCTCAACCGCGGCAAGGGAACGGTCCAGGGACGGCCGATGTACGTGGAGCGGGAGATCGAGGGCAGCACCGTGGAGGCGGCGATCCAGTACAACGGCACCTTCACCGAGCACGTGCTGGCCTACGCCAACAACATCAACACGATTGAGGGCGGCAGCCATCTCACCGGTCTGCGGGCGGCCCTGACCGCCACCCTGAACCGCTACGCCCGCAAGGCGGGGATCCTCAAGGAGGGCGACCAGAACCTGAGCGGCGACGACGTTCGCGAGGGGTTGACCGCGGTGCTCTCGGTCAAGCTTCAGGAGCCCCAGTTCGAGGGCCAGACCAAGACCAAGCTGGGCAACTCGGAGATCGCGGGGCAGGTGTCCACGGTGGTGTCGGAGGCACTCAACCAGTACCTGGAGGAGAATCCGGCCGACGCCAAGCGAATCGTGGAGAAGTCGCTCACCGCGGCCCGGGCGCGGGCGGCGGCGGTCCGGGCCCGGGAGCTGGTCCAGCGCAAGTCGCTGCTGGAGTCGGCGACCCTGCCGGGAAAGCTGGCCGACTGCTCGGAGCGCGACCCGGACCTCTGCGAGATCTTCATCGTGGAGGGGGACTCGGCCGGCGGCACCGCCAAGGGTGGGCGGGACCGGCGCTACCAGGCGATCCTCCCGCTGCGCGGCAAGATCCTCAACGTCGAGAAGGCCCGCGAGGACAAGATCCTCCAGCACGAGGAGATCCGCAACCTGATCACGGCGCTGGGCACCGGGGTCGGGGAGCGGTTCGACATCTCCCGGCTGCGCTACAACCGGGTGGTGCTGATGGCGGATGCGGACGAGGATGGTTCCCACATCAGGACCCTGCTGCTCACCTTCTTCTGGCGCCACCTGCAGGCGGTCATCAACGAGGGGCACCTCTTCATCGCCCAGCCCCCGCTCTTCCGGCTCACCCAGGGCAAGAAGGTGCGCTGGTGCTACAGCGAGGAGGAGTTCCGGGACGCGGTCAAGGAGATGGGCTCCAAGGTCAAGGTGCAGCGCTACAAGGGGCTGGGGGAGATGACCGCGGAGCAGCTCTGGGACACGACCCTGGACCCCGAGCACCGGGTGCTGCTGAAGGTGGAGGTCGAGGATGCGATCAGGGCCGACGACATCTTCGACCGCCTGATGGGGGTGGCCGTGGAACCGCGCAAGCGTTTCATCCAGGCCTACGCCAAGACGGTCAGGACGCTCGACGTTTGAGCGCGAGGGAGCCGGCGGTGGCGGTCGACGCCATGGGCGGCGACCGGGCGCCGGAGGCGCTGGTGGCGGGCAGCCTGGAGGCGCTGCGCCAGGACGCCCAGCTGCGTCTGGTGCTGGTGGGGGAGCGGGCCCGGCTGCAGGAGGCGCTGGCGGCGTCCAGCCCGGCCGGCCGGATGTCGCTTGAGGACGCCGACTCCACGATCGCGATGGACGCCCATCCCGCCCAGGCGGTGAGGGCACAGCCACACAGCTCGATCAATGTGGCGATCGACCTCGTGGCCGACGGTCGCGCCGACGCCTGCTTCTCCGCCGGCAACAGCGGGGCCACCATGGCGGCGGCGCTGCTGCGACTGCGGCGCCAGCCCGGGGTGGCTCGCCCGGCGATCGCGACTCCCCTGCCCACCCCCTTCGGAACCACGATGCTGGTGGACGCGGGAGCCCAGGTGGAGTGCCGCCCTGAGTGGCTGGCCCAGTTCTCCGCTCTCGGCAGCGCCTACGTGCGCGCGGTGCTGGGGATCGACCGGCCCCGAGTCGGGCTCCTCAGCAACGGCGAGGAGAGCTCCAAGGGCAACGGCCTGGTGCAGGCGGCCCACGCTCTCATCTCCAACATGGAGCTGAACTACGTGGGGCCGGTGGAGGGCACGGACCTGCTCTCGGGCCGGGTCGACGTGGTGGTGTGCGACGGCTTCGTGGGCAACATCGCCCTCAAGACCGCCGAGGGGGTGGCGGAGGCGATCATGGCCAGCCTGCGCCGAGAGGCGGGGGCGGACCTCCGCTCGCGGCTGGGGGCGGCGCTGCTCCTGCCCGGGCTCCGGCGGATGCGCGAGCGGCTGGACTGGCGGCAGGTCGGAGGGGCGCCCCTGCTCGGGGTGCGCGGCCTGGTCTTCATCGGCCACGGGCGATCCGATGCGGCGGCGGTGGCCAGCGCCCTGCGGGTCGCGGCCCGGGCGGTGCGGGCGCAGCCGCAGATGGGCACAGACTTGCTGACGCCGGCCGGCGCCGGGTCGCTGGAGGGCTGAGCGGTGGCGATGAACATCGAGGGCGGCGGGACCACCAGGGGCGTCGAGCTGGTCAGCGAGATGCGGGAGTCCTATCTGGTCTACGCCATGAGCGTGATCGTGGCCAGGGCTCTGCCGGACGTCAGGGACGGCTTGAAGCCGGTGCAGCGCCGGATCCTCTACGCGATGCAGGAGCAGGGGATGACCCCGGGCGCATCGCACCAGAAGTGCGCGGCGATCGTGGGCGAGGTGCTGAAGAACTACCACCCCCATGGCGACATCTCGGTGTACGACACCCTGGTGCGGCTGGCCCAGCCCTGGGTGATGCGCTACCCGCTGGTGGACGGCCAGGGCAACTTCGGCTCGCCCGAGGGTGACCCCGCGGCCGCCTACCGGTACACCGAGGCCAGGATGGCCCCGATCGCGGCGGAGATGGTGGCCGACATCGAGAAGGACACCGTCGACTTCGTCGACAACTACTCCGCCAGCACCACCGAGCCGGCGGTGCTGCCGGCGGCGCTGCCCAACCTGCTGGTGAACGGCGCGGCCGGGATCGCGGTGGGGATGGCGACCAGCATTCCGCCCCACAACCTGACCGAGGTCTGCGACGGCCTGGTGCGGCTCATCGACAACCCCGAGGCCGACACCGAAGAGCTGATGAAGCTCATCCCCGGCCCGGACTTCCCCACCGGCGGAATCGTCTACGGCAAGGACATCCCGCAGGTCTACGGCACCGGCCACGGCCGGGTGGTGCAGCGGGCCCGGGTCGCCTTTGAGGAGTCCAAGTCAGGCCGGGAGCAGATCATCGTCACCGAGCTGCCCTACCAGGTGAACCCCAGCCGGGTGCTGCAGACGATCGCGGAGCTGGTCAACGAGCGCAAGCTCGAGGGGATCGCCGACATCCGCAACGAGACCGGGCGGCGGGAGGGCACCCGGCTGGTGATCGAGCTCAAGCGGGATGCCCGTCCCTACACGGTGCTGAACAACCTCTACAAGCACACCCAGCTGCAGTCGAGCTTCACCTGCATCCTGCTGGCGCTGGTCGACGGACGGCCTCAGGTGCTCTCCCTGCGGGCCATGCTGCTGCACTATCTGGAGTACCGCCGCGAGGTGGTGGAGCGGCGCACCCGCCACGATCTCGAGCGCGCCCGCGAGCGCGCTCACATCGTCGAGGGGTTGCGGATCTGCCTGCAGAACCTGGACGAGGTGATCCGGCTGATCCGGGCCGCCCCGGATGAGACGACCGCCCAGCGCCAGATGGAGGAGCGGTTCAACCTCAGCGAGCGCCAGAGCAAGGCGATCGTGGACATGCGGCTGGGCCGGCTGACCCGGCTGGAGCGGGACCGCCTCGAGGAGGAGCACGCCGAGTTGATGCTCCGGATCGCGGCGCTGGAGGAGATCCTCTCGTCGCGGGAGAAGCTGATGGCGGTGGTGCGTGAGGAGCTGGTGGCGCTCCGCAAGAAGTACGGCGACGCGCGCCGGACCGAGATCAGCCACGGCGACATCGAGCTGAACGAGGAGGACCTGATCCCCCGCGAGCAGGTGGTGGTGACGCTCACCCACCGGGGCTACATCAAGCGCACCCCCGCGACGGACTACCGTTCCCAGCGCCGGGGCGGCAAGGGCGTGGTGGGAGCCAAGCGGGTCGGCGAGGAGGACTACGTGGAGTTCCTCAGGGTGGCCTCCACCCACTCCGACATGCTCTTCTTCACCAACCGGGGGCGGGTGTTCCGCCTGCGCACCCACGAGATCCCCGACGTCAGCCGCCAGGCCAAGGGGACGGCGGCGATCAACCTGCTGGAGATGGACCAGGGGGAGCGGGTCACCTCGATGCTCTCCGTGGACGGCTACTCGGACGAGTCCTACATGGTGATGGCGACTCTGCGCGGCCACATCAAGAAGACCCCGGCCGCCGCCTATGCCTCGGTCCGCCGCAACGGCCTGATCGCCATGAATCTGAGCGAGGGGGACGAGCTCGACTGGGTGAAGGTCTCCACCGGGGGCGACCACATCCTGCTGGTGACCCGGCAGGGCAAGGCGCTGCGTTTCCACGAACGGGAGGTGCGCCCGATGGGCCGCGACACCCAGGGGGTGACCGCGGTCAGGCTCCGCCCTGGGGATCTGGTCGCAGGCATGGACATCGTCACCGAGGGGGGCTATGTGCTGGTGGTGACCGAGCGCGGCTTCGGCAAGCTCACCCCCGTCAGTGAGTACCCGGTCAAGGGCCGGGCGATCCAGGGCGTGTACACCCTGGACCAGCACGCCATCAGCAAGGTGGGCGAGATCGTGGGCGCGCGGGTGGTCGACGACCTCACCGGCGAGCTCATGCTGATCAGCACCAAGGGCCAGATCATCCGGATTCCCATGGACGGCGTCCGCATCACCAGCCGGCAGACCCGCGGGGTGATCCTGATGCGCCTCGATGATGGCGACGCCATCGGCTCCATCGCGGGGGTGGCGCCCCCCGGCGACCTCGAGGAGGGCTGAGCGGGAACGAGGGCCGCGCCTCGTGAGGCCCCTTGCGGATAGCCTGCTGGGGCCACCATGACCCACATCCTCTCCCAGCTCACCCATCTGCCCCCGCTGGGGGTGTACGCGTTCGTGCTGCTCTGGCTGGCCGGGGAGTCGGTGGGGCTGCCGCTGCCGGATGAGGCGATCCTGCTCACGCTCGGCTTCCTGGCCCACCGGGGCACCGTATCCCTGATCCCGCTCATCCTCTGCGCGACCCTGGGGTCGGCCATCGGGGCCACCATCTCGTACCAGATCGGCTACGCGCTCGGCCGGCCGGTCGTGATCAGGCTCGCATCCCGGGTCGGAATATCGGCGCAGCGGCTGGACGATGCCGCCATCTGGGTGCGGCGCCGGGGTGGGATCGGGGTCTTCCTGACCCGGGTGGTGCCGTTCGCCCGCAACCTCGCCTCCTACGCGGCCGGCATCGCCGCGATCCCCCCGCGGGTCTTCTACCCCGCGATGCTGCTCGGGGCTCTGGTGTGGTGCGCCACTGTGACCTCGGTCGGCGATGCCCTGGGGGCCAACTACCGCAACATCCTCCATCTGGGCGCCAAGGGGCTCCTGATCGGCCTGGGCTTGGTGGTGGTGGCGATCCTGGGGTGGGTGGTCTGGCGCCTGGTCCGCCGGAGGCGGAGCTGAGTCAATCCGGAGCTTCGGATAGCGCCATCAAGGTATGAGGGTCCGGCTGGTCCAGCGCCTCTCGGATCAGGATCAGTCGGCAGTGGACCCTCCGCAGCAGCTCCTCGCCGCTGCGGTCGAGGGTGAACTCGCCGAACCGCTGCGGGCTCCCCAGGCCCACCACCACCAGGTCGGCGTCCCAGCGCCTGGCCTCGTCGACCACCGCCGGGCCCGCCTCGCGCGCCTGCAGGACGGTCGTCTCGATCCTGGTCCCCAGCTTGAGGGCCAGTTGCTCCATCTCCTCGAGCATCTCTTCAGCCGCGCCGAGTTCGCGGTCCAGGTTGACCGTGAGCGGCAGATGGCGGGGCACCTCGAGCACGGTGATCACCAGGATCGCGGCCTTGGCGGGCCGGGCCAGGCGGCATGCTGCCCGCAGGGCGTCCGAGTCCACCGGGTCGCCCTTGACCGGCACCACGATGCGGTGCGGCCCCAGCACGCCGGCCTGCTCTGGACCGGGTGCACCAGCGGGGCGGAAGAATCGAGATGCCATCAGCCGACCAATTGTGGCGCTCCCGGGCGCGCCGGTGCCGGCGCGGGCTGCGGCCGTGCGATGTCGGGCTATACTCCGGCTCGTGAAGGTCCTGATCGTGGGCTGCGGGAGGGTCGGGGCCCGGTTGGCCCGGGACCTCAGCGAGGATGGCCACGAGGTGACCGTGGTCGACATGGCGCGGTCCGCCTTCGAGCGGCTCGGACAGCACTTTCCCGGCCGGATGGTGCTCGGCAATGGCACCGACCAGCATGTGCTGGAGGAGGCCGGCGCCGCCGAGATGGACTGGTTCATCTCTGTCACCAACGGCGACAACCGCAACATCATGTCGGCGCAGGTTGCCCAGAGGATCTTCCAGATCCCCAAGGTCATGACCCGGATCTACGATCCCATCCGGGAGCAGGTGTATCGGGAGATGGGCCTCTACACCTACTGCCCCACCGTGGTTGGGGCGGCGATCGCCCGCACCTACTTCGAGCAGGGGGCGGAGGCGGCGGACGGTGCCCGCGCCCGCGTCACCGGGGCGGCTGGGACCCATGCCTGAGCGCCCGGCCTACGTCCTGGTGGTGGGCGGCGGCAAGGTGGGCTTCTACCTCACCCACCGGCTCCTCAAGGCCGGCTATGAGGTCGCCCTCATCGAGAAGGACCGCACCCGCGCCGCCTCCATCTCGGCCCAGCTCGGCAGCTGCTCATGCCTGGTGGGCGACGGCGACGAGATGGCCTTCTTGGCCACCAGCGGCATCGAGCGTGCCGACGTTTTGGCGGCGGTGACGGGCGACGACGAGGACAACCTGGTCGCCTGCCAGCTCGCGAAGTGGAACTTCAAGGTTCCCCACACCATCGCCCGGGTGAACAACCCCAGCAATGTGCAGCTCTTCCAGAGGCTGGGAGTGGACATCGCCGTGTCCGCGACCGAGCTCATCCTCAACGAGATCGACACCGCGCTGGCGAACAACTCCGACGCCCAGAGACTCCCTCTCGAGGGCACCGACAAGGGGGTGATCCGGCTCACGGTCCCCGCCGGGCCCGCGGTCGGACACCGTTTCTCGGAGCTGGCGGAGCTGGCCTCGGAGCAGCTGCTGCTCCTGCTGCGGGACGGCGAGCCGGTGGGAGCGGACACCGAGCTTGCGCTCGGGGACCAACTGGTCATCCTGACCGAGCGTCCGACCGCGGACTTCCAGCTGGAGTCCGCGGCGGTGCTGCATCCGGTCAGCGGCTGAGGCCGCCCTTCCCCAGCTGCGCGTACTCATCCCAGAGCCGCCCCAGGGCCTGCATCCCCCGGAACAGCTGGTCGAGGACGACCCGCTCATTGGGCGCGTGGATGCGGTCCCCCGGAAGCCCGACTCCGAACAGCACGCAGGGTGCTCCCAGCTCCTCGGCCAGAGTCGCGACCGGGGGGATGCTGCCGCCCTCCCGGATGAAGACGGGGTCCCTTCCCCAGGCTGCGGCCACCGCCCGGGCGGCGGCGTCGACCGCCGGGTGGGCGGTGGGGGTCACCACCCAGCGGCCGTCATGGATCAGCTCGAACTCGAGATCGACGCCCTCGGGAGCCAGCCGGCGCAGGTGGTCCCCCACCAACCGGGTGATCTCGGCGGCGTCCTGATCCGGCACCAGCCGCGAGGAGAGCTTGGCCCCCGCCCTCGCGGGGATCACCG
This sequence comes from bacterium, assembly GCA_021802115.1. Next base: position 18,158 of record JAKABA010000033.1, read on the forward strand.
TCTTGGCCCCCTCTCCCTGGTATCCGCCCCAGATGCCGCACAACTCCAAGGTCGGCCGCACGGTGCGCCGCTCCATGAGGGTGTAGCCCTCCTCCCCGGCGGACGCCGCGCCCACCTCCGCCAGGAAGGAGCCCTCGTCGAACGGCACCTGGGCCAGCTGGCGACGCTCCTCGGGGGTGAGGTCGACGACGTGGTCGTAGAAGCCGGGCACCGCGATCCGGCCCTGGTCGTCGTGGAGCGCGGCCAGCATCGTCACCAGAACCGTGATCGGGTTCAGCACCGCCCCGCCGTAGACCCCGGAGTGCAGGTCGGTGTCCGACGTGCGCACCCGCACCTCCCAGTAGGCCATCCCCCTCAGCGCGACCGTGAGCGCGGGGACGTCCTCGCTCAGCATCCCGGTGTCGCTGATCACGGCCACGTCGCAGGCCAGCTCGCCACGATGGGCGGCGACGGTCGCCTGAAAGTGCTCGGAGCCGTCCTCCTCCTCCCCCTCGGCGATCAACCTCAGGTTCAGGGGGAGCCGACCGCGGGCATCGAGGATCCCGCGCACCGCCTCCAGGTGCATCAGCAGGTGGCCCTTGTCGTCGGCCGTGCCCCGACCTAGCAGCAGGCCGTCGCGCTCCAGCGCCTGGAAGGGCGCCAGCTCCCACTCCTCGATGGGGTCGACCGGCTGGACATCGTGGTGCCCGTAGACGAGCACCGTGGGCAGGACCGGATCCTCGATCCGCTCTGCGAAGACCGTGGGATGCCCGGCCGTGGGCCACACCTCGCAGCGGGTCATCCCGCAGCTCAGGGCGTAATCCCGCAGAAACTCCGCGGACCGGACCACATCGTCACGCCGCCTGGGGTCGGTGCTGACCGATGGGATCTCCACCCAGCGCTTCAGCCCCTCCACCAGGGGCCGCTGCCGGGCGGCGATGCTGGCGGCCAGCGCCTCCCGATCGGCGCTCACCGGCCAGAGCCGGGCCGTCCGGCCCGACTCTGACCGGCGCCGAGCCGGATCAGGCCGCCTTCCCGATCTTGAAGATCTTGGTGCCGCAGACCGGGCAGGTGCCGGTGGTGGCGGGCTTGCCGTTCTTCAACTGGGTCGGCTGAGGGTTGGCTATCTCCCTCGCCGTCTTGCACTTCATGCAGAAGCCGGTTACAGCCATGTCAGTACCCCTCCAGAGGATGTGGGACCCGAACTCAGGCGCCGGGCGATCAGCCGCATTGTATTGGCCCATCTCATCTCTCGCAAGGCCAAGAACGATCTCGGCCGATCTTGGGGCCCTGAAGCTGCCCGGTTCGGCGGCATCGAGATCGGTTCACCCGCTGGGCGGAGCCGCCGCCGGCGTGGTCCTCAGCAGCCACCCGCGCATGCCCGCCGCGTTCGAGGTGAAGCCGTTGAGGGTGTCCACCACCGGCTGTCGGGAGGGGTCCTCCGCCGGCTCGAAGAGCCGTTCCCGCAGGGCCCGCTCGATGTGGTCCACCGACGGCTCCTCCAGGAAGGCGCCCCTGGCTACCTCGCACCAGCGCCGCATGATCTCCTCCGCCTCCTGCAGGACCGCCTGCGGCTCGCCGGCGGGTCCGAAGTGGGTGAGCACCAGCTGGGCCGGCTGGAGGCGGGAGAATCTGTGGAGGGAGGAGATCGCCAGCTCCAGGTCGAAGTCGTCCGGGGGCATCGCCGGCCGCAGCGGGCCGCCCCCCGGAACCTTGACGCCCACCGCGTCGCCGACCAGCAGCACCCCGGTCGTGTCGTCGAACACCGCGATGTGATGCTTGGCGTGCCCGGGGGAGTGCACCAGGGTCAGCCGCCGTCCCCCGAGGTCCAGCAGCTGCATGTCCTCGGCCGCCTGCAGCCGCTCCGCATCGACGGGCGTCATCCCCCCGTACAGCGAGTCCATCTGCTCGCCGTACACCTGGCTGGCGGCGGCCACCAGCCGGGTGGGATCGGCCAGGTGGCGCAGCCCCTTGGGGTGACAGAGCACCTGAGCTTCCGGAAATTGTTGGGCCACCTCTCCGACCGCGCCCGCGTGGTCCAGGTGGATGTGGGACAGCACCACATAGGCGAGGTCGGACGGGTCCAGGCCCCTTCTGGCCAGGGCGTCCAGGACTCGCCCGGCGTCCCGCTGCGGTCCGGTCTCGACCAGGCAGGGGCGCCGTCCCTCGATCAGGAAGACGGCGTTGAGCTCGGTCCATCCCCCGAGCTCGGTGTCCATCTGCCAGATGCCTGGCGCGATCAGGCGGTCCATGGCTGACTCCTCAGATTCGGGCTCTGCGCCTGCGGATCGGCGGCAGCCGTCGCATGGAGTTTAGCCCGCTCCCCCAACTCTCAACTTTCTCCAAGGCGCCTCGGATCGCGGTCCCAGAGGCTGACCGCTGAATGAGGTCTGCCCGAGCTTGAGCGGGATCTTCGATTGGGAGCGTTCGTGTACTTCACCTACCTGTGGCGGGAGCTGCGCCGACGCCGGCGCCGAGCGCCGGCCCGCCGACGCTCTGCAGCCAGCGCCTCTCCTGCAGCCAGGCCCGCATCATGCCAGTGGCTCAATCCGGCATCGCCGAGGCAGCCAGAGCGACGGCCAGATGGTAGGTGAGCTGCATTGATGGCGAAAGCATGTGGCTCCGAGGAGAACTGTGACCATGGCCTCATGGAGCGGCATGCGCGTGCGCCACGCGGCCACCTGGCGCCGGGTCCGCCGGGCGGTTGCCCTGTGCGCACTCGCAGTGACGTGCCTGTGGGCGGGTACGTGGATCGCCACTCCTTCCACTGACGGTCTCCGCGGCGCCGTGGCGAAGTTAGACCGGATTCACCGCACGCGGCCTCTGACCTCGGCCGAGGTACCCAGGTACCTTGCCGAGGCGATCGTCTCCGTGGAAGACCAGAACTTTTACCAGGATCACGGGATCAATTTGCAGGGGCTGTTGCGGGCCGCCGCCTACGATCTCCTCCACCGCTGCGAGTGCCAGGGCGGTTCCACCATCACCGAGCAGTTGGCGGAGGACCTCTACCTCCATGGGTCTGACCGCTCGATTTGGCTCCGCTGGGTGGACATAGTGCTCGCCCTCAAAATCACCGACCACTTGACCAAGAGTCAGATCCTGGACGCGTACCTGTCACAGGTCTATCTGGGCAGCGGAGCGGTTGGAGCCGAACAGGCTAGCACTGTCTACTTCCACAGGGCCTTGGCCCGCGATTCGCTGGCGCAGCTCGCCCTTCTCGCCGGTCTGCCGCAAGCGCCCAGTCTGTTGGACCCTCTCACGAACCCCAAGGGCGCGCGCGCGCGCCGGGCGGCGGTGCTCGCGGCCATGGAAAGCATGCGGTTCATCACTCCGTATCAAGCCCGCCAAGCGAACGCGGCGCCGGTCACGTGAGTATGGGTTTGGCTTCGGGCCCCCGCCCCGACGGAGCCCTGTGGCGTCCGTCGCGACGCCTGACGCGGGGACGCACCGCCAGGGCCGCGTGCCCCACAGCGGCCGCCGACGAGGGCAAGCGGCTGGCCCCGGACTCTCTCAGTCTGGACTAAGGCAGAGCAGCGCCGTCGCGACGATCCTGGTTTCGATGACCGGACACCAGCGAATCCCCGCTGCCGACCGTGGGAACCAGCTGTTCCATTTCGACCAACGAGCGCGCTGGTAGCGGTGTCCAGCTCAAACCCCACGGGATCGGAGCGGCCCGGTAGGTTGGCCCGGCCTATGGGGCTGGTGCCGCGCAAACGTGCCCTGGCGCTCTTGGGGCTGGTGGCCGCGCTCGCCGCCGGTGGGGTGGTTTACGCTCGCACTCGGCCCGTCCAATCTCCCTTCGTGACCGCGACGGCCCGCTACGGCACGGTCACCGACACCGTGGTGGTGGCAGGTACGCTCCAACCGGTGAACAGTTGGAGTCTGAGCTTTCCTGCTCCGGGCGTGGTGGCCACTGTCGACGTGACGCCTGGTCAGATGGTCACCGCGGGAGAGTTGCTCGCGACCCTCGACTCCGCCACGCTGCAGGCCCAGTTGACCCAAGCCGAGGCGAACCTCACCATTGCAGAGGCCAAGCTGTCCCTCGCCGAGGCTGCCTCGTCCGTCTCCGCCCCGGCCCAGATCGCCATCGATCAGGCGGAGGTCACCATCGCCCAAACGGCGGTGACCGCAGCCCAGGCTGCCGTCAGCTCCACCCATCTCACCGCTCCGGCGGCCGGCGTGGTGGCCCAGATCAACATCACAGCCGGTCAGCCCGACGGCGCCAGCAGTGTCCGCACCGCGGCCAACACTACCGACATCGTGGTCGACGGCCTGGGTGCCTTTGAGGTGGCTGCCAACGTCAGCGACGCCCAGGTCGGACAGGTGCATGTTGGGCAGGCGGCGTTGGTGACCCCGGCCGGCCAGACGCGGCCACTGCCCGGGAAGGTCAGCGCGATTACCCCGCTCGCCACCATCGTTCAGGGGGTAGCCGCGTTCCCGATCGTGATCACCGTGACCGGGAGTCCTCCCGGCTTGTTCGCGGGCGCGGCGGCCGAGGCCGCGATAATCGTCCAGCGCGTCGCCCACGTCTTGACCATCCCCGCCAGCAGTGTCCACGGGAGCGGCTCTCGGGGGACCTACGTGCTAATCGTCAAGACCGGGCGTGCGGTCAAGCACCCGGTCAAGATTGGCGCGGCCGACGCCATCGTCGCGCAGGTGACGTCCGGACTGGCACTGGGCGATCAGGTGGTTCTGGCTCAGATGAACAAGCCCCTCCCCAGCGGCGCCGCCGGTCTGCTGGGACGCCGGGGGGCCGCCGGAGGGGCCAAGGCCCGTCGCAAGGGTGGCGGGGGAATCCCGTGATCGGTGGAGGACCCCGGTCTTCTGATGGGTCACAGCGCTCAGCGCCGATCCCCGCCAGAGTTGCCCGGGTCGAGGCGCCACTCTTGGAGCTCGCGTCCGTGTCAAAGTCCTACGGTTCCGGGGCGGCCCGAGTCGACGCCCTGCGGTCGGTGGACCTGACGGTTGAGCGCGGCGACTACCTGGCCATCATGGGGCAGTCGGGGTCTGGCAAATCCACGTTGATGCACATCCTCGGCTGTCTCGACGTTCCGAGTTCAGGCTCCTACCGGATCGGCGGCGCTGATGTTTCCCAGCTCACCGAGGCAGCGCTGGCCGAAGTCCGCAACCGGAAGGTCGGCTTCGTCTTCCAGCAGTTCCACCTCCTGCCCCGGATCTCTGCGGCCCGCAATGTGGAGCTGCCGCTCCTCTATGGGGGGGAGCGACGCCGAGCGGCGCGGCGAGAGCGAGCCGAGCGGGCCCTGGTCAGTGTCGGTCTGGAAGACCGGCTTAGGCACCGGCCCACCGAGCTGTCGGGGGGGCAGCAGCAGCGAGTTGCGATCGCGCGGGCCTTGGTCACCGACCCCGACATCCTGCTGGCGGACGAGCCGACCGGGAACCTGGCGTCCGATCAGGCCGACGAGCTGCTCTCGATCTTCGACACCGTCCACGACGCGGGGAAGACGGTGGTGCTCATCACCCACGACCCTGACGTGGCGCGCCGGGCTCGGCGCCAGGTGCGGATCCGCGACGGCCAGATAGTCTCCGACGTCACCCAGCCGGCATGAGCTGGCTGGAACTTCTCCGGGGTGCCCTCGACAGCCTGCTCGAGCGGCGCAGCCGTTCTATCCTCACGGTTCTCGGGCTGCTGATAGGTATCGCCGCGGTGATCTTGACTGTTGGCCTGGGAGAGGGAGCCCAGGCTCAAGTCGGCAGCGCGATCTCCTCGCTGGGCACCAACATGCTCATCGTGACCCCCGGCTCGGTGGCGACGGCCGGCCTGAGCGGCGGCCTGGGGTCGGCCAGCACGCTGACCCTGGCGGACGCAAATGCTCTGGGCAACGCCACTGACTGTCCCCAGATCAGCCGGGTCGCGCCGGTCTCGGAGCGCTCCGGCTCACTCACGGCGGGAACCAACAACTGGACCGCCCCCGTCGTCGGCACCACCCCTGCCTACCTCGCCATCCGCGACCGTCAGGTGGTGTTAGGACAGCCCTTCACGACCGCCGCGGTCCAGAACCAGGCTCACGTCGCCCTGATCGGCACCGAGGTGGCCCAGAACCTATTTCCCTCCTCTCGAACCATCGGCCGCACCATCACCATCGATGGTGTCCCCTTCTTGGTGACCGGCGAGCTCAACCCGGCGGGATCGTCGGCCAACGCCAACGAGGACAACCTGGTCGTCATTCCGATCTCGGTGGCGGAAGGCCTCTTCGGATCCCGGGGCCCTTACGCCCAGAGCCTCTCGCAGATCCTGCTTTCGGCCACCGGCCCAACCACGATGAGCGCCGCCTACCAAGAGGCTGACAACCTGCTGCTGGAACTCCACCAGCTCCCCAATGCAGCTGCCGCCGACTTCACCATCACCCCCCAGACCAGCCTTCTCGCTACCGCCAGCTCGGTCTCCAAGACCATGACGGTCCTGCTCGGTGGCATCGCCGCGATAGCCCTGTTGGTGGGTGGGATTGGGGTGATGAACATCATGCTGGTCTCGGTCTCGGAACGGGTGCAGGAGATTGGCCTGCGCAAGGCGTTGGGTGCGACGCCCGGAGTCATCCTGCGGCAGTTCTTGATCGAGGCGTCCCTTCTGGGTCTCGCCGGAGGCGTGCTCGGCGTGGGCGTGGGCCTGGGCGGGTCGCTGGTGGCGCCCTCGCTGCTGCACGCGCCCGTCGTCGTTTCGCTACCCGCTGTGGTCGGGGCGGTGGTTGCCGCTGTCGGCATCGGCCTGTGCTTCGGCGTCTACCCGGCGGCGAGAGCAGCCCGGCTATCGCCCATTGAGGCACTGCGTAGCGCATGACCTCCTCTCCCAGCCAGCGCGCTCGCGGTCGGGGCGCGCAGGCGCCCGGAGCAGGGCGTCCGACCTTGCACGCCTGGAGGGAGCCAACCGCCCGGCTGGGGGCCACGGTGTTCCTCGCGATCGCCCTGACCGCCTGTGGCGCAGCCACCTCGTCCCCGTCCGGGGGCCCATCCTCCCAAGACAAACCGGCGGCCGGTGAGAGCTACCGGTCCTGCCTGGCCGCCCACGGTCTGGTCGCCACACCCTCGGGAACGAGTTCGCCCTCCTCAGCGCGCACCACGGGCTCGGCGGCAGCCAAAGAGGCCCGCGCCGCCTGCCGCTCGCTCCGCGCCGACAGTGCCCGGAGGGCCTACCGGTCCTGTCTGGCCGCTCACGGCCTCACAGCCAAGCCGGCGGGAGCGAGCTCGCCCTCCCCAGCGCGCACCACGGGCTCGGCGGCAGCCAAAAGTGCCCGCGCCGCCTGCCGCTCGCTGCGGCCCGGGCGCTCCGCGTCTTCATCGCCATCGCCGACCGCCAGTCCTTGAGCGCGGTGGCACCTCAACTGTCGGCGCACGGCCGCGCTGGAAACCCGGCATCAACCCCCTCCCAAGCCGGGCACCACCGGCGGGTTCGGGCTGCGTCTGACGCGTCGGCCAGCCAGCACGGCCGCGTGCTGCTAGCCGCCATGAGCGCAGCTGAGGCGAGCGCCAGGCGGCGATCCGCAGCCGTGTTCGGGCTGCGCCAAGGGGCGACCCGTCACCTCCATTGGGCTGCGCGGTCCACGGGCAGGTGGGTGAGTTGGTACTATGATTTACATAGTGTTGGAAGGAGAAGTTATTGGCAGACCCGGGGCGCCGCTCTTGGGGAATGGACCCGAAGCAGATCAGCTGCTCGTGGCGCTGGTCCGGGTCGCTCAGGCGGGACGGCGCCGGGGTATCGCGCCAGGTCCCGCCGACCCACCGGCTCTGGCCTCGCTGGCGCCGCGCCACCTCGCCGCTCTGACCCAGGTCGTGTTCCACGGGCCATTGACTGTTTCTGCCCTCGCCGAGAGGCTTGGGGTCGCCCTTACCACCACCAGCCTGCTGGTCAGCCAGCTGGCTGATGCCGGACTTGTGGAGCGTCGAGAGGACGCGGCCGACCATCGGAGGACCTTGGCGTCGATCCGCCCAGATCGTTCCGAGGAGGTCCTCCGGCTGGTTGACGCCCATCTCCAGCCGCTCCGCAGAACCCTCGAGAGGCTGGGCCGGCGGCGGGCAGGGGCGCTACTGGAGGATCTCGACGTTCTGACGCAGGAGCTCAGCCGGCGGTCGGTGTCCGCTGCCGACTCTTCGACAGCCGCTCAGCCGAGCGGGGCACCCGCCGACACCGGAGCCGGTCCGTTGCCCACCGGTCGCTGAGCGGGTACGGCGGCCGTGAGCGCCCTCTTCCTGCGGCTGGGACGGCTCGTGGTCACGCATCGGTGGCCCATCGTGGTCATCTGGCTGCTGGGGACCCTGGCGGCCGGACGCCTCCTGCCCTCCCTGGGGAGCCAGGTGAACACCAGCAACAGCGCCTTCTTGCCGGCGACTGCTCCGAGCGTCGAAGCGGCCCGACTCGCCGGCCCGCTAGGGGTCCAGAAGGACATCCGTCAGGTCGTGGTGGTGGCATCGCGGGCGGCCGGCCCGCTCACGGCTGGAGATCAGGAGGCGATAGTGCGGGAGGCGGCTCGGGCCCAGCGTCTGCCCCAGGTGGTGTCGGTGCGACAGCTGGAGACCTCAGGGAATGGCCGGGCCGTTCAGGTAGTGGTCTCCGCCAGCGTGGGCCAGTCGAACCAGGTGGCAACGAAACGGTTGGTGGACGGCATTGAGGGGACCTTCGGGCCTGCGCACCCACCTCCCGGCCTGAGCTTCAACGTGGCCGGTCAGGTGGCGACGGCGGCAGCCAACCAAGCGGCGGCGAAGAGCACCAGCCGCGAGGTCCAGGCGCTCTCGATCCTGTTCATCGTGGTTTTGCTCCTGATCGTCTACCGCTCCTTGCTTGCCCCCCTGGTCACCCTGCTGCCGGCCGTCTTCGCCCTCGCCCTGGCCAGCAGCCTGATCGGAGCCCTTGGGGCCGCCGGGTTGCAGATCTCCCAGGTCACCCAGGTGCTGCTCATAGTCCTGATCTTGGGTGCCGGGACCGACTATGGGCTGTTTCTGGTGTTCAGGGTCCGGGAGGAGCTGCGTGCGGGCAGCGAGCCGGATCAGGCGGTCGTCAATGCGCTCAGCCGGGTCGGGGAGTCGATAACCGCCTCGGCGGGCACCGTGATCCTGGCCCTGCTCACTCTGCTGGCGGCTACATTTGGCCTGTACCACGACCTGGGAGTGCCCCTGGCGGTCGGAGTCGCCGTGATGCTGCTGGCGGGCCTGACGCTGCTGCCCGCCCTGCTTGCGATCCTGGGACCAGCGGTGTTCTGGCCGGCCAACGTTGGTCCGGGAGCGGTCCGCCAAGGGCTGTGGGGCCGCGTTGCCACCCGGGTGGTGGCCAGACCGAGACTCACGCTTGCCACGGGCGTGGTGTTCTTCGGAGCGCTCGCGGTGGCGGCTACTGGCTTCCGGGCGGCCGGCTTTGGAGGAACAGTCACGGCTCCGGCAGGGTCGGATGCCGCCCAGGGCAACGCCATCCTGGCACGCTACTTTCCGCGCACAACCGTCAACCCCACCAATTTGGTGTTGCAGTTCGCCACCCCGGTGTGGAGGCACCCGGAGAGCCTGACTCGAGCCGTGATGGTGCTCAAGGCGAGCGGCGAGTTCCAGCAGCTGCTGGAACCTCTGGACCCAAACGGTACGGCGCTGACGCCCGCCGAACTCTCGGCCTTACACGCCAGCCTCGGCCCGGCGAGGGCCCTGCCCCCTTTGCCTCCGGGGACATCCACCCTGCCCCCAGCCCTCTATAGCGCCTATCGTGCGACCGCGCCGCTGCTGAGCTCGAATGGGCTGACAGTCCAGTTCGAGGCCAACCTGGCAGCCGGACCGGCCAGCTCGACCCCGGCGATGGCGGCCATTCCTGCCGTCCGCGCCGCTCTCGGGCGGGCCGCCCGCGCCTCCGGGGCGCGCGCCTACGGGGTCGCCGGCGAGGCGGCGGCCCTCGCCGACGTGAGCGCTCTATCCAACCAGGACCTGCTCCACGTCGTGCCTTTGGCGGTGCTGGCGATAGCGCTGCTGCTGGGGCTGGTTCTGCGGAGCCTGGTTGCGTCCCTCTACCTCATCGCCAGCGTGGTGCTCTCGTATCTGGCAGCCCTGGGGGCGGCAGTGCTGGTGTTCATGGACTTCGGTGGCGCGAGCGGGCTGACCTTCCTCCTGCCGTTTTTGATGTTCATATTCCTGCTCGCCCTTGGGGAGGATTACAACATTCTGGTCATGACTCGGATCCGGGATGAGGCCGCCAAGCTCCCGCTGCGAGAGGCCGTGATTCATGCGATCGGTCGGACCGGGCCGACCGTAACCTCGGCCGGGCTGGTGCTCGCCGGTACCTTCGCCGTGCTCGCCTTTTCCGGAGGCACCGGGCCCAACGGGACTGAGATCCAGGACATAGGGTTCGGACTGGCGATCGGGATCTTGATGGACACGTTCTTGGTCCGCACCCTGCTGGTCCCCTCCACGGTGGCCATCCTCGGTCGCTGGAACTGGTGGCCGAGTTCAAAGGGCATGGCCCCCGCGGGGGGCCGGACTCTTGCCCGCTGATTCGGCGACGCCCCACCCGGCCCGGCGCTGGGCAAGCCAATCCAGTCGGGCTGGCACCGTGCCCGGCCGAGGTGGGGATCCGCCCCCTTGGTTTGTCGCGTGCTCCGCACGGCTTCGCCCTGAATCCAGTCGGGCCACCGGATTGCCCCGGGCCGAGGTCGAAGGCCTCGACCCGGGGCGCTATAGGGAGGCGGACAGAGACGCTCCGGCCGGTGGGCTAATTGCCCAGATCGAGGATGTATCCGACCAGTGGCTTCTTCCCATAGAGATGGCGGCCGGTCACGACCAGAACATCATTGGTCGGAATCGCACTGACGCTCTCCGCCACGGGGGGCACGCCGTGGCCCTCGAACTTCATGACCTTGGTATGAGCGGTCAGGTCCAGCGTCAGGCTCTTTCCATCGGGCTCCTTGATCACGACCGACCCGTGACCCACGCCGCCCGCACTGGTCTGCGAGACCAAAGAGCCAATCGCCTTCGAGGGGGGGCAAGCCCGCCGGCGTGCCTTGTGCGTGGTGGCGGCGGTGGACTTGCTTGTCGGCGGGGTGGCAGCCGGAGGCGTGGCGGCGGACACGGCGACCGCCCCTGCGATACCGGCCACAGCGGCTCCCCCGGCAAACGCCAGAGCCGTCAGGTATGACTTGCGCATGTTGGTAAACTCCTCCAGTGCCGATGGCGACTCCTGTGCCGGACGCCGATGGGTCCTCTGCTCTCGGATACTAGCCTGGGTCGCGGCACCTCACCTGAGGCGCGCCTGAGAAGGTGCTCGGCTCACGCTTCCAGCGGCCACCACTCCAAGGAAGAAGAGGGTGCCGCACCGAGCCCAGTGGGCCCTGGGCTGCCCGGGAGTGTCGACGTGGCCCTGGGTCGGGCGCTCTCGCTGGGCCTCCAGTGCTAGCGAGCGACGGTTAGGCCCAATACCGTTTACTTAAAGGATAGAGACTGCATCGGCTATAGGACGGGTGGGCTGGGCAGGTCCCCGTCAAAGTCCGGCGGGACGGCTGGCTCCGGCGGCGGCGCAAGTTCAGTCATGCAGCCGGCGGCGCACCCCGGCAGCATTCGGCCAGGCTGGCAGGAGATCGGGACGGCGACTTTGACGGACCCCTGGTGGGCTGGGGCCAGTCCTGATGGCTGGGGCGCTTGAGCTTGAAGTTGGACGTCTTGCGCTTGACCACGCGAGGTGCGGCGCGCAGCCGGCGCTGTGGCAGGGGTTGATCGAGGATCTCCTCAACTGCAGCCGCGTAGACGGCAGCGAGCGCTTCAGGGGGAAAAACCAGGGGCGGTGCGCGTACTCCGGCG
>JAKABA010000227.1 GCA_021802115.1 bacterium
CGCTGGCGCGGGCGGACGCCGGACGCGAGCTGCAGCTCGGCCCCCTGGACCTGGCCGACTTTCTCGAGGAGTTCCTGGACAGCCGCCGTGTCGAGGTCGCGAGGAGGCTCGAGCCCGGACTGGTGGTGCGAGCGGACCCCGACGCTCTCTTCACGATCTGCCAGAACCTCCAGGCCAACGCGGAACGCCACGGGGAGGTTCGGGAGATCAGCTGGTCGACGGTCTCCAGCACCGACGAGGCCGGATTCCAGGTCTCCGACCGGGGCCCCGGGATCTCCCCGGAGGACCTGCCCCACGTCTTCGAACGGTTCTACCGAGCGGGCGGCTCCCGCTCCCGTCAGGAGGGGGGCAGCGGCCTGGGGCTGGCGATCGTCCAGGCGCTGGCGGAGCGCATGGAGGGGCGGGTGTCGGTGGAGTCCGAACCCGGCCGGGGGACCAGCTTCACGGTGTGGCTGAGGCGCGCTCCGGCGACTCCATGGTTGCCCCGACCCACCTGAGGGAGGCCCTGGTCAGCCCGGTCTCACGACCACCATCCGGACAACTCCCGGCTCCCAGGGAGAGATCTCGACGACCTGGTCCCCTACCTCCCGGCAGTTCCTTGGCACCGACTCGCTCGGCTCCCCGAGGTCGAGCAGAACCTCGAGCCTGGTCCCCCGGGGGAGGCGCTCCAGGGCGATCTTGGTCTTGACGAAGGTGAGCGGGCAGGCGATCCCTCGCAGGTCCAGCCTCGCTCCGGCGCCGGGCGCGAATTCGCTCAACCGGGTACCGGCCATCGGGTCAATTCGATCTCCCGGGATAGCCGCCTGTAACCATCGCTTCCCCACCAACGTACCATCAGCATATGAGGCATCTGCTCCGCCACCCGCTCGCCGCCGTCCTGCTGGCGCTGGTCGTTCTGTTCGTGGCCTTCTTTCTGGTGCTGCCCGCGCTCACGGTGATCTTCCACCTGATCCTCGGGCTGGCCATAATCTGGGTCCTCTTCTCCCTCTTCAAGGTCTACCGCCACCACCAGCACCACGGGGCCACCACCCGCACCTGATTCGGGCTCGCGACCGATCTCGGATCGGTCGCTCCCCGTCCCCCGCGGTACTGGACTGGCTGCGGCCAAAGCGCCAGCTCCTTGGACGTGGCCCGAAGGCTGACCGGTGCCGGGTGCCGCTGGAAGCGATCGCTCCGACTCCTCTCAGAGGCGGTCGAACGCCCCGCTGCGACGGCCCGCTCGCTCGAAGTTGGCGAACAGGAGATATGCGGCCGCGGCCCAGGCGCAGCCCACCACGAGCTCCAGCAGGATGTCCGGAACAGCCCTGGAGAAGGGTGCCCCCAGGGCCAGCATCCGGCCCGCTGCGATCCCGTGGGTGAGGGGGAGGACCTGGCCGAGCACTCTCAGGAACAGGGGGAGGCGGCTCAGGGGGACCTCGACCCCGCACACCAGCAGCATCAGGAAGTAGGCGATGTTGGAGATCAGGAAGACATCGCGAACCCGCAGGCCCACCGAGCCCAGCGCCATCCCAAAGCCGGTGCAGGAGCCGGCGGTCACCAGGACCGCCAGGGCGAGGCCGGGGATCTCCGCCGGGGCGGGGCGAAAGCCCAACAGCAAGGCCGAAACCAGAAATCCGAAGCCGCAGGTCTGCAGGGCGCTGATCAAAACCGGCAGGCCCCGGCCCAGAAACAGCGCCAGGCGGTTGCTGGGGGTCGCCAGAATCGGGCTCAGGGTTTGGAAGAACCGCTCATTGGCGATCGCCATCGTCATCCCGTAGAGACCGGCCATGCTGCAGATCTGGATCGAGTTGCCGACCACGAAAAAGCTGGTCGACCCAACCCCGGCGGCCCTCCCCAGGTACACGAAGAAGAGGATCTGGAAGAGTGGCGCCGCCAGCATGGTGGGGATGTACTGCCAGGGCGAGATCCAGTAGAAGAGCGCCCGGTAGGAGATCAGGCCACCGATGAAGAAGACGCGCCAGAAGTGGCGCCGGTAGGTGGCGGGGGCGACGGCCACGCTCACTGGAAGTTCAAGGTCGCGTGGCGGCGGGCGCGGGTCTCTACCACGTGCACCAGCCACACCCCGAGCGCGAGATATCCCACCGACGCCAGCGCGCAGAGGGCGATCGGAGTTGCGGCATTCCCACCCAGCGCCGCCGTCCTGAGCGCCTCCACCCCCCAGGTGGGCGCCAGCACGTAGGCCAGAGGATGGGTCCACCCGGGCAGCAGGGAGAGCGGCACCAGCAGCCCGGTGATGAGCCAGACCGGGTACTCCAGCATGTTGGAGATGGCATTGGAGTTGCGGTACAGGACGAAGCTCGACCCCATGACCAGCCCCAGCAGGCCCAGGCTGATCACGGTGACCACGGCCGCGAGGACGAAGAGCCCGGCACTCGCGAAGTGGAGGTGCGCGCCAAACACCAACCAGCCCCACAGCAGGGTCGCCCCCATGGAGTAGAGCCCCACGGTGGCGGTCCCCAGAGTGATCCCCATCAGGATCAGGACGAATGGCGCGGGCGCCATCACCAGCGGCTCCAGCATCCCCTGGTGTCGCTGCCAGGAGATCACCCCACCGCAGCCGAAGACCACGGTGGACCAGATCCCCATGATGCCGGCGCCCAGCGCGTAGTAGAGGAGCGGCAGGGTGCGGTTGCCAGCCTGCTGGTCGGCCATCGCGATGCTGGCGAAGATGAGCGGCTGGATGAGTGCGGTCATGACCATGAATCCGGACTGCGCCTGCATCTTGAGCTGGTAGAACCAGCCGGTCAGCAGGGTTCGGGGCCAGCTAAGAGCCTGGGGACCACCGCGGAAGATGGGGTGGTCCAACTCGGCGAGACTGCTCACGGTTGGGTCACCAGCGCCACGTAGGCGTCCTCCAGGGTCGGCTCCCGGGCCGCGATGCGCTCCACCCTGATCCCCTCCAGCAGGTGCAGCAGCCGGGCGGTCAGCTGGTCCGCCTGCCGGGCCTGGACCAGCAGCAGCTGCGCCTGATCCCTGACCTCCATGGCGACCGACTCCACCCCAGCCAGTTCCCGCATCCTGGTCAGGACGCCGTCGTCCACCCCATACGCCTCGACCTCGACCACGGTGCGGTCGGACGCCGCCGACTTGAGGTCCCTGGGGGTCCCCTCCGCCACGATCCTCCCCTTGGAGATGACCGCGATCCGGTCGCAGAGGCTGTCGGCCTCGAACATGTAATGGGTGGTGAGCAGCACCGTCTTGCCGGCCCGGGCGAGGTCTCCGATGAGCTGGCGCACCTCCCGCGCGCCCACCGGGTCCACCCCGATCGTGGGCTCGTCGAAGAAGAGCACCGGCGGATCGTGGAGCAGCCCGCGGGCCAGGTGCAGCCGCTGGCGCATCCCCCGGGAGAACCCCTCCACCCGCTCCCGCTCCCGGCCGCGCAGGCCCACCAGCTCCAGCACCTCGTCGATGCGGTGCCGCAGGTGGCGGGGATCCAGGGCATAGAGCTCGGCGAAGTAACGCAGGTTGTCGAGTGCGGACAGGCGGTCGTACAGCCCCCGGTCCCCGCCGAACACGTACCCGATCCGCCGCCGCACCTGGCGGGCGTCCTGCACCACGTCGTGGCCCAGCACCCGCACCACCCCGGAGGTGGGCAGCAGCAGGGTGCACAGCACCCGTATGGTGGTGGTCTTGCCGGCCCCGTTGGGCCCGAGGAGGCCGAAGAGCTCCCCCTGAGCGACGGAAAGCGAGATGCCGCGCACCGCCTCCACCTCCAGACGCCGCCGGCGCATGGTCCCGGTCGTGGTCCGGTAGGTGCGCCGCAACTCGTCGACCTCGATCGCGGGCACCGAACTGGCGTTTGTATGAATAGCCATGGGCTCGAGAGTTTACCGGAGCTCGACCGCAGCGAGCGGCCTGGAAGTCCCTTTCGCTGGGACCGCCGTGGCTCGGGGCTCAGCCGGCCACCACCTCCACCACCATCCGGAAGGAAAGCGGTCCGCCGACGGTCACGACCGCCGTGCCCGGTCGCAGTGCCCGGAAGTCGATGACCACGATCTCGCCCGGACGGCCCGCGGCCAAGGGTTCGAGCGCCAGGACCGCCGAATCTGACGACCTCACCATGGAGGAGTCGAGCTCCCGGTCTCCCGCCCTTGGCAGCGTCAGGCTCAGGGTCTCTCCCTGGCGCAACCTGATCGTGCGTCCGTTTTCACCAAGGCCCGCACTGACAGCCTCGGTGCGGCCCGGCGGCGGAGAAGCCACCGGAGGGGGTGTCGGCCGACCATGGTACTGCGCCGAGCCGGTCCCGATCGAGGTGCCCAGTCCAGCTGGCTGAGCCCCGCACCCGCTCATCAGCAGCGCAGCCGCGATGCCAGCGGGCTTCGCCCACCTAAGGATCCCCCGAGATGCGCCTGGGGTCATCCTTGCACGGTAGCTTGCCCGCCAGTTGGCGTCCGGCGCGAACTGGCTGCAGGCACGGAGGCCCGGGCGCACCGCCCGGGCCTCCTCCTCCTAGCTGCTCGAGCCGCAGTTGGAGCTGAGCTGTGGGTTTGACATCGGCGGGCTGATGGCGGTGCCGGCGTACCGGGAGAGATCCGGGAGCCCGTACTCCCCATCACCACCCTCAGCGTTCTTGGTGACCGCGGGGATCATGTTCCCGAAGTTCCAAGCGCAGGCGAAACTGGTTGGAGCCAAGGACGGTTCCGAACTGGAGCTACCCAGGGTCCAGAACGGGTAGAAGTTGGCGCCGACCGGCGGGACGGTGCAGCCCAGCGCGGTCGACACGTTGCAGAACCCCTCAGAGGCGAGGACGTCGGTTTCGAACTGCACCTGTGAATATGTCGAGGAGCCGTTGGCAAACGGCCCCCAGTACTGGAAGCTGGTGGGGGTTGTGCTCGACCCGTTGGGCCAGTCGTTCTGATAGGGCGTCCCATCGAAGTCGAGGTCGCCATTCTGGAAGTAGTCCTCCTGGCACCCGGCGACCGGCCAGCTGACCGACGTCACCGCACCGTCGTTGCTTACCGGGCGCGGCCCCTTGGGCATGCAGAGCGCGTCCGAGTACTCGCAGGACAACCCTTCGGTGAAATTGGGAAGTCCGGTGGCCGGATCCGGCGGGCAGGCGAGCCCATCCTGGGTTGTGGCCCCGGGGCAATTCCCGGTCTGGAAACTGCAACCCTGCTCAGGGGCCGCGGTGCCCTCGGAGCCGCCGGAGCAGCTCTGGTACACCTTGGCGTCTCCGGGGACCGTGCCTGCGGGCAGCTGGTTCGACACCGAGCTGCACACCTCGAAGTGCCCGATCTCGTCCTCCATCAGGACACCGCCCTCAAGGGCCGCCCAGGGCACCTGGTTCTGCTGGAGGGCACTGTTGTACTCCGCGGTGAAGTTGAAGGGGACTCCGCTGCAATTGCCCAGGGTGTAGCTGTTACTCTGGCCATGGCGGATTATCCCCAGGGTGTCCATGAAGCCGTTGGCCGCGCTGGCGGTCATGGTCCCCACCTTCCCGGTGGTCAGGTCGTGGACCGTCGCCTGCAGCGCGAGCCCGGCGGGCACCGTGTAGGTGTGGTGGTTCACGGTCTCGGAGTAGGCCGGTACCGGGACATCCCTGATGGTGACCTTCAGAGTGTCGCCTGGGTTCATGAGCAGGGTCTCGGAGGACGGCGTGAAGCTCGTGAGGTCTGCCAGCTGCGGGCTGGGGGGCCCGGCCGGGACCCCGTTCCGCTGCAGGAAGGCGAAGTTCACGGGTTCAACGCAGTTGTTGTTGATGAGGCTGAAGCCGTAGGTCGCTTCCAGGCTGTCGATGGTCAGCGCGGCGCACCAGTGCCCGTGGTCGCAGCTGGGGGCGTCGTAGAACGGCGGGAACCCCGGGGGATAGAACTGGAGCTCCATGAAGGCGCTGCCGGCCGCTGAGGGGTCGTTGATCGCCCCGCCGTTGCTGTCGCTCTGCGGGGTGCAGGGGTTGATCGGGTACGACAGCGGGTCGCAGATCGGGAGCCCGAACCACGGCGCCGGGCTGAGCTCCGCGTAGTCAGTGGTGTTGGCCCCGGCGTGGGCCGTCAGAGCCGCGGTCGGGTCCGTCGAGAGCTTCATGAAGTAGGTCATGTTGTCGGCGCTGCCCGGGACACTGGAGATGAACTTCACCGACGGCTCGTCGTGGCCGATGTAGTGCCCGTTGTCGTAGAAGCGGCCCGCATGCGCCGACCAGGTGCCGGGCGGGGTCAACGGGTCGGTGCAGAGTCCGCCGAGGTCAGGCTTGACCGACTTGTAAGCG
>JAKABA010000228.1 GCA_021802115.1 bacterium
CCGGGTGGTCCGGCGGTGCTGACGGGGGCGGAGCTGGGGGTGGTGGACAGCGCCGGATTCGCGGTTCCGGTGCTCATCGTGCAGGTCTCCGGGCGCTCCCCGGTGACCCGGTTCGTGATGTGCGCGGCCGCCACCTATACCTGCGCCCCGCTGCGCTACAGCAGCCCGCTCCTGTCCCCTTCGCCGGCCGCACCCACCGGCTGACGGTAAACCGGGCTCAGGCAGCCTTGACCGCCGCCACCAGCTTGGTCAGGGAGTCCTTGGCGTCGCCGAAGAGCATGATCGTCTTGGGGTCGTACATCAGCTCGTTGTCGATCCCGGCGAAGCCCGGCCGCATCGAGCGCTTCATGAACACGATGTTGCGGGCTTCGTCCGCGTTCAAGATCGGCATCCCGTAGATTGGGCTGCCTGGGGAGTTGCGCGCGGCGGGGTTGACCACGTCGTTGGCCCCGACCACCAGGGCCACGTCGGTCGACTTGAAGGAGTCGTTGATGTCGTCCATGTCCTTGAGCTGCTCGTAGGGGACGTTGGCCTCGGCCAAGAGCACGTTCATGTGGCCGGGCATCCTCCCGGCGACCGGGTGGATCGCGTACTCGACCTGCACCCCGCGCTTCTCCAGGGTGTCGGCCAGGTCGCGGGCGGCGTGCTGGGCCTGGGCCACCGCCAGCCCGTAGCCGGGGACGATCACCACGCGCTGGGAGTAAGCCAGCAGGGTGCCGATGTCCTCCGCCGACCCGGAGCGCACGCTCCGAGGGCCTGCGGCGGTGGCCTCGGGCCCCGCCTGGATCTTGCCGAAGGCTCCGAAGAGCAGGTTGGCGATGGAACGGCCCATCGCCTCGGACATCATCATGGTGAGAAAGGTTCCCGAGGCTCCGACCAGGGTCCCGCCCACGATGAGGACGGGGTTGCCGAGCACGAATCCGTCGCCCGCGACCGCGAGCCCCGTGAAGGCGTTGAGCAAGGAGATCACGACCGGCATGTCCGCGCCCCCGATCGGCAGGACGAACGCCACTCCCAGCAGCAGCGCCAGCAGGAGCAGCAGCCAAAGCCCGATCACCCCGAGCCCGGCCACCACCACCAGGATGCCCAGCAGCAGGATCGCCGCCGCCACCGCGGCGTTCACCGGCTGCTGGCCGGGGTAGGTGATCGGGGTGCCCCGCATCAGCTCCTGCAGCTTGGCGTAGGCGATCCCGGAGCCGGCGAAGCTGGTGGCGCCGATGACCACCGCGAACACCACCGAGATGGAGACCACCAGCGGCGCGGTCCCGGCCGGTCGGCCGAGGAATTCCACGATCGCGACCAGAGCGGCCGCACCCCCGCCAACCCCGTTGAAGCTGGCCACCATCTGCGGCATCGCGGTCATCTTCACGGCCCGGGCGGCGACCGCTCCGACGGGGATGCCGACCAGGATCGCCAGCGCCATCAGGATCAGGTTCAGCACCGAGTGATGCAGTACGAACAGGGTGGTGATGAATGCGATGACGGCCCCCGCCGCCGCCACCAGGTTCCCGCTTCGGGCGTGCCGCGGGGAGCTCAGCTGGTGCAGGCCGACGATGAAGAGCACCGCCGCCAGCAGGTAGAGCAGCGTGATCCCGGGAGCGAGTCCCATCAGCGGCCCACCCGAGCTGGATCGGACGGCCGGGGAAGGGGGGCGCGGAGACGGGGTCTGGTCGCCATCACGGCCCCGGCTGCCTGCGGTTGCGGCTCTTGAACATCTCCAGCATGCGGTCGGTGACCACGTAGCCGCCGACCATGTTCACGGTCGCCAGCACCACCGCCACGAATCCGATCGCCAGCTGGAGCGGGCCGTCGGCGCGCGCCATGATCACCATGGCGCCGACCAGGATCACCCCGTGGATGGCGTTGCTGCCCGACATCAGGGGGGTGTGGAGGATCGTGGGCACCTTGGAGATAACCTCGAACCCCAGGAACACCGCCAACACGAAGATCGTGATCTCGTTGACCAGCTCTGGGCTCATGACGGCGGCGCTCCGGCGGCGGCCGCCTCCCGCAGCCGCTGATTGCGGATCTCCCCGGCGTGGGTGGCGCAGGCCGCCTGGGTGATCTCGTCATCGAAGTCCAGCACCAGCTTGCCCTCCTTCACCAGGTGCCCGGCGATGGCGGCCACGTTGCGGGCCAGCATCTGGCTGGCCGTGGACGCGACCGTGGCCGGCAGGTTGCGCCAGCCCAGGATCGCCACCTTGCCCGCCATCACCTCCTCCCCCGGCCTGGTCAGCTCGCAGTTGCCGCCGCTGTCGGCGGCCAGGTCCACGATCACCGAGCCCGGTCGCATGCCGGCCACCAGCTCTGCCGTGATCAGGATGGGGGCGCGGCGTCCGGGCACCGCGGCGGTGGTCACCACCAGGTCGCTCTGCCGCACGTGCTGGGCGATCAGCTCGCGCTGGCGGGCCAGGAACTCCTCGCTCTGCTCCCGGGCGTAACCACCCTCCCCCTCCTGAGCCTCCAGCTCCAGCTGCACGAAGGTGGCCCCCAGGCTCTGCACCTCCTCCTTGACCGCTGAGCGCACATCGGTCGCCTCCACCACCGCGCCCAGCCGGCGGGCGGTGGCGATCGCCTGCAGCCCGGCCACCCCGGCTCCCATCACCATCACCCGGGCAGGCGCGATGGTGCCGGCGGCGGTCATCTGCAGCGGCAGGATCTTGGCCAGCCGCGCCGCCCCCAGCAGCACCGCCTTGTAGCCCCCGATGGACGCCTGGGAGGAGAGCGCATCCATGGACTGGGCGCGACTGATGCGGGGGATCAGCTCAAAGCTGAACGCCGTCACCCGGCGCTGCACCAGCCGGGTGAGGACCTCCGCCGGCGTGGAGGCTGGCAGAAAGCTGATCAGCGCCGAGCCTTCGGGGAGCAGGGCGGCCTCCACGACGGTGGGGGGCTGCACCTTGCACACCAGCTCGGCGCCGGCCACGCACTCGGCCAGGTCTGGCGCCAGCTCGGCGCCCGCCGCCCGCAGGTCGGCGTCTGAGAACCCGGCCCCGTCGCCGGCTCCGGCCTGCACCCAGACCTCCAAACCAAGCGCTTTGAGGCGCGGGACCGAGTCGGGGCTGATCGGGGTGCGGAGCTCGCCGTCCACGGTCTCGCGGGGAACGCTGAGCTTCACGCCCGGCATGGTAGCGGAGCGAGGCCGTCCGTGAGTGGAGGATTCCACGCATAGCGGCCGGCCTCTGCGCAACCCGGGGCACTGGAAGAAGCGGCTCCCCAACCGCCTCATGCGGGAAAACCTCTATGCAAGCGTCCCGGTTTGGTTGCACAATCACCAGCGTGGACGACCATCCCAACCCCGCTCGCGGTGCTCGGCGTGGACCGCTCCGGTCGGCGGCCCGCCGGTCCGGGTCCGGCCCGCCCTTCCGGCGAGGGCCGCGGTGACCGAGCCGGCTCGGGCCCGTGCCGCTCCGCCGGCGGCAACCGACGTCAGGAATCCCGACTACTACCACCGGGTGGTGGACTGCCAATGGGCGTGCCCGGCACACACCAATGTCCCCCAGTACATCCGGCTCATCGGTCAGGAGCGCTACGGCGAGGCCTACCTGCTGAACCGCGAGTCCAACGTCTTCCCGGCCATCCTGGGTCGGACCTGCGACCGCCCCTGTGAGCCGGCCTGCCGGCGGCGGCGGGTCGACGGCGACCCGGTCGCGATCTGCCGGTTGAAGCGGGTGGCCGCGGACCTGCGAGGCGAGGTGGAGGCGGGTCTGCCGAAGGCTCCCGCCACCAAGAACGGGAGGCGGATCGTCTGCATCGGCGCCGGCCCGGCCTCACTCACGGTCGCCAACGACCTCATGCCCCTGGGCTATGAGGTAACCATCCTCGAGCGGCAGCAGCGGCCGGGTGGGCTGATGCGTTCCAACATCCCCAGCTTCCGGCTGCCGGCGGCGGTGCTCGACGAGGAGGTGGGGGTGATCCTGGACATGGGGGTGGACGTCCGCTACTCCACCCCGGTCGACAGCCTGCGGGAGGTGCTCGGGGCGGGGTTCGATGCCGTCTTCATCGGCAGCGGTGCCCCGCGAGGCAAGGAGCTGGACCTGCCCGGCCGCTGGGGCGACGATCCTGATGACCCGCACATTCACATCGGGATCGACTGGCTGGAGGCAATCGCCTTCGGGCACGTGACCGCCATCGGGTCGAGGGTCCTCATCATCGGCGTCGGCAACACCGCCATGGACTGCTGCCGCTCTTCGCGCCGTTTGGGGGGCCGGGACATCAAGGTGATGGCGCGCCGGCCGCGGCGGTTCTTCAAGGCCTCGCCCTGGGAGCTGGAGGATGCTGAGGAGGAGGGGATCGAGATCGTGGTCAACCACTCCCCGCGCCGCTTCGTCCGTGACGGCGGAAGGCTGGTGGGGGTGGAGTTCGATGTGGTCGAGTGGGACGAGGAGGCGGTTCACTCCCGGGTCCTGGAGCAGGTCGTTCTGCCCTGCGACGATGTGATCCTGGCCATCGGTCAGGAGAACGCCTTCCCCTGGGTGGAGCGCGACCTCGGCCTGGAGTTCGGCCCGGGGGAGGTGCCGGTGGTGGACCCGGTCACCATGCAGACCACCCTGCCCGGAGTCTTCATCGGCGGCGATGCCGCGTTCGGCGCCAAGAACATCATCTGGGCGGTGGAGCACGGGCACCAGGCGGCCATCTCCATCGACAACCACTGCCGCGGCGTGGCGGTCACGGAGCGGCCGCCGGTGACCATGAACCTGACCAGTCAGAAGATGGGGCTCGCGCAGTGGAGCTACCACAACGACTACAACCCCGCGGGCCGCCAGCCGATGCGGCACCTCGAGCTCTCCCGACGCTTCCAGGAGCTCAACCTGGAGGTGGAGCTGGGCTTCACCGCCGAGGCGACCGCGCGCGAGGTCCAGCGCTGCCTGAACTGCGACATCCAGACTGCGTTCGACGCGCCCCTCTGCATCGAGTGCGACGCCTGCATCGACATCTGCCCGGTGCGGTGCCTGACCATCGTGGACGCCGCCGGACTTGAGCCCGCCCAGCTCGGACCGCTGCTCACCACTCCGCCCACCAATCCGGACCAGGCGCTCTTCGTCTCCGAGCCGCTGCCCCAGACCGGCCGCTCCATGGTGAAGGACGAGAATCTCTGCGTGCACTGCGGGCTCTGCGCGGAGCGCTGCCCGACCGCGGCTTGGGACATGGTCAAGTTCGACCTCGCGATTCCCTACGCCGGTCGGGTGGGGATTCCGATCCCATGAGCCCTCGGGGCGGTGAGGCTGGGGTCGCGGCGCCGGCGCGGGGGCCGGCGGAGGCGACCGCGGGGCGGGGACGGGTCAACGACTTCGCGGTCAAGCTCGCCAACGTAAACGGCACCGGGTCCGCCACTGCCAACAGCTGGCTCATGCAGGCCATCTTCCGGATGGGGGTGCCGGTCTCGGGCAAGAACCTGTTCCCCTCGAACATCCAGGGCCTGCCGACCTGGTACGAGATCAGGGTCAATGCCGACGGGCACACCGCCCGCAGTCAGGAATACGACCTGATGGTCGCCATGAACGGGCAGACCTACGCCGCCGACATCGCCGAGGTGCGTTCTGGAGGGTATCTGCTCTTCGACGACAGCTGGCCCCTGGAGCCCGCCCTGCGCCGCTCCGACGTCACCTTTCTGGGGGTTCCCCTGGCCCGGCTCTGCAGCCGTCACTTCACCAGCAGCCGGGAGCGCATCCTCATGAAGAACGTCGTCTACGCCGGCGCCGTCGCGGCCCTGCTGGCGCTCGACCTCGAGGTGCTGGCCGGACTGCTCCAGGAGACCTACGGCCGCCGTCCGCGCCTGCTGGAGGCGAACCAGCTGGCGCTCCAGCTGGGGCACGACTACGCGACCGAGAACTTCCCCTGCCCGCTGCCCTTCCACCTGGAACGCAGTGACCGCACCGACGGCCTGATCCTCATCGACGGTAACACCGCGACCGCTCTGGGGGCCCTGTACGCGGGCGCGACCGTGGCAGGCTGGTACCCGATCACCCCCGCCACCTCGGTGATGGACAACTTCAGCCATCTCTGCGCGAGGTACCGCCGCGAGCCCAACCCCGGCGCTGGTCCCGACGATCCCCCGGAGGTGAACAACTACCTGATCGTCCAGGCCGAGGACGAGCTGGCCGCTTTGGGCGTGGTGATCGGCGCCTCCTGGGCCGGGGCCCGCGCCTTCACCTCCACCGCCGGTCCCGGGCTCTCGCTGATGAACGAGCTTTTGGGACTCG
>JAKABA010000229.1 GCA_021802115.1 bacterium
AAGGTCGCCCACGTCTGGAGCGTCGAACGCGGTTCGGTGGACCACAAACTCCAACTTGCGAGCCGCGGCGTCCGTCCCCGCGCATGACGATCAGCCCTCGCAAGCCGTCACGCCGATATGGCGTGGCGCTCAGGCCGAGCGATCGCCGCACCGCGATCCGGCCGACGCACCGTTCGAAGGTGACTGCCAGCACGTGGTGGCGTTCATCCACGACGACGTATCCGTGTTGAGCTGCGAGGCCGCCCAGGTCCTCGCGGCTGGCGAGCCTCTGCATCATGGCGACGTCGACCGTGCTTGTCGCCCGCTTGCGCCCACCGTGGAGTTGTCCGACCTGACCCGCGGACAAACGGAGGTGGGTGGTGAGCCGCTCGTGCCACTGCTCTACAAAGGGCTTGCGGTCGACCATCACCAGTGTGGGCCGGTCCTGGCGCACGATGAGCCCGCACGCGATGACGGTCTTGCCGGCGCTGCCGGGAGCACGCGCTGGGGTCCAACTGGGAGCGTGATGGTATCCTTTTCCCATGAGGGCCACCATCGATGCAGTGGGCCGGATCGTAGTGCCCAAGCCCCTGCGCGACAGCCTGGGCCTGAGACCGGGCTCCAAGGTGGACATCTCCCGGTACGGTGAGGGTCTGGCGCTGGTGCCAGTCGGCCGCGCCGCCCGGCTGGTCGACGAGGATGGGGTCAGGGTGGTGACCGGGACGACTCCGATCGACGACGAGACCGTCTTCGGGCTGATCGATCAAGGGCGGCGATGAGCCCTCTCCTAGCCATCGACACCAGCGTGGCGGTGCCCCTGCTGGTTCAGACCCACGCCGCGCATCTCGAAGTGGTGCGCTGGTGGGACCGCAGGGAGCTCCACCTGGCCGGACACGCGCTGGCCGAAACCTACGCGGTGCTGACCCGGCTGCCCGGTGACCTGCGGCTGGGTCCCCGCGACGCAGCCATGCTGCTGTCTGAGCGCTTCGCCCCCCCGCTATTCATGGGGACGGAGACCGCCCACCGCCTGCCGCGGGTGCTGAGCGAACTCGGGATCGCGGGAAGCGCCGTCTACGATGCGCTGGTCGCGCTGGCCGCCGCCGAACACGGGGCTCCTCTGGCCACCCGGGACGCTCGCGCCCGAGGAACGTACGAGCGGGTTGGCGTCGTCTTGGCCACGGCCGGCTAGACAGGGGCGAGAGACCGAGAGGGGCAACCGCCGCCCCACACCGGCCAGCTCGGAGTCCGGGCCACAAGCTCGCCTGGTCATGGTCTTGGAGTGTGCGCCCCTCGCTGCTGCCTCGGCTCCGGGGGACACTGACCGCGCCCCTCCCGGAGCACAGACGGCCCCGTCGGCCCGTCACCTCAGAGGGTGGCGCAGACAGGTCCCTCACCAGGTTCCAGGGCCCCACACCGATTGCGCAGCTCACGGCGGCCGATCTCCAGGCACGGCACGACGGCACCTGCGCTGCGCAGCGGCGGTCGGCCCGGGGCGCTCCGGTCCCTCGAGATCCAAGCGGGCGCTGCCCACTTGGACTCTGGCCTGAGGGACAGCCTGGTAGCGGAGGGAGCGCCGGTAGAGATACCCTCCCGGCATCTGCGGCTCGGTGAGCAGCTGGCACTCTACCGTCGCTGGCAACGGCCGAATGGGTGGGGACCCCGAATGATTGACGTCGTAATCACCGTGACCGAGCGCCTTGGCCCCTTCGGATTCCGGTGGCCGACCAACGTGGAGCCGTTCGAGGAGGGCTGGGAATGCCAGGTAACCATCGACGGCGTCCGGCACATCGTCCGGCACGGGATCGGCCGGCGCGAGGTCTACGGGCGGCCACGAGTCCACACCGTGACCTGGCTCGACCGCAATGTCCAGGTGGAGGGCGTCGAGGCGGACGACTACCCGACCAGTCAGGCGCTCATCAGCCGGCTGCGCCGTCCGGACGGAAAGCTGGCCCGCTGGCTGGATGAGGTCCAGCGGGGCTACGAAGCGTTCGCCATCGTCCGGCACAGGGTGGAGATCGACGCTCCCCACAGCCCCAACTGCCTAGCCGTGAAGGTGCGCGAGGACGACCTCGCATCATGGGTCCGGCATGCCTGGCTGCGGAGCCAGCTGTCCAAGATGCCAGCCCGCACCGCCAGCCCCGCACCCGTCCCCGGGGCACCTACCAAGCCAGCGGCCCAACCTCCTGTGCAAGACGGTCGGGCCGTGGCGTCCGCCCTGCTGCGGCACGCCGACGCCCTGGCAAACCAACTGACCACCGGTGGCGCTCAGTTCACGCCGGATCCTCAGGCCAACCAGATGGTGATCGACGATCCCTTCGCCTTCCTGGTGGCGGTCATCGCCGACATGGGGATCAAGGCCGAACGTGCGTGGGCTCTCCCGTATGAGCTGCGCCGGCGCCTCGGGTACCTGGACCCGGAGAGTGTCGCGGCCAGCGGCAACGCTGTTGCCCAGGCCGTGCAGGCGAGTCCGAAGCTTCATCGCTTCATCAGCCTGATCCCCAAGTGGATCGTTGAGGCGGCCCGGATCGTCAACGATAAATTCGGTGGGGACGCCGGGCGCATCTGGGGCGACACCCCAACCGCCACGGAGTTGCGGCGACGGCTGGAGCGCTTCCCCGGGATCGGTCAGAAGAAGGCGGCGATGGCCGTCGAGATCTTGGAGCGGGACCTGAAGGTGCCCCTCCAGGACCTGAGCGGCAGCGACATCGCCTTCGATGTCCACGTCCGCCGGGTCTTCCTGCGCACCGGGATTGCCGAGCACGACGATGTCGCCGAGATGGTGGCCGCGGCCCAGGAGCTCAATCCCGAGCGCCCCGGAGCGCTCGATCTCCCGGCCTGGGACATCGGTCGGCGGTGGTGCCACCCCCGCGATCCCGACTGCGACCTGTGCCCTCTCGGCCTCGCGTGCCCCCGTCTCATTGACCGCGGGGACCAAGTCCACAGCATCTGACCGGCATGGGGCCGTAGACCTGCCCGCCAGCATCCTGCCCTGCCCCGGAGTCCCCGGTCGAAGTCGACCACCAGGCATCCAGAGTCGCGCCCGCTGGGATGGGCGGCTACAAGGCTAGGTGGAGGCGGAGCGCCTCGTCCAGCTTCTCCATGATGGCGGGGGGCAAGTTCCCGACCCGTGGCCCCAGTCGCTGCACCGTCACCGAGCGCACCTGCTCCGCCTGCGCCTTGGAGTCGTGGCGCAGGCCGGTGGCCCGGGCCGGGAGGAGCACCTGGAACGGGTGGACGCGACGGATGTTTGAGGTCACCGGCACCACCGTCACCACTCCCCTTCCCAGCTGCGACGCCGAGGCGTTGGCGCCATCGTTGCTCACGACGACAGCCGGGCGCCGCTTGTCAGCGTGCGCACCCCTCACCGGTTCCAGATCCACCAACCGGATCTCACCCCGGAGCATCGGCCAGGATACCGTCGCTGGCGGTCACCTCCCAGACGGCGGCCTCTCCGGAGTGCTCCCATTCGAGGAAGGCGTCCTCGTAGGCCGGGCCGAGCTCCGCTCCGCGCAGCAGACGCACCGCCCTGTGCAGGACCGCTGACCGCGAGGGGAAGCTTCGCGACTCAGCGTATGAGTCCAGGAACTCAACGTCCTCCTCGGGCAGGCTGACACTCACCTTCATACTGAGATGCTACCAAGGGTAGTATCTCGGTAGCAGGAGGCTGCTCACGTCCGCGCGATGCACCCGCCCACCGCCCCCGCCGCGACCTCGCGGGGGAGGCGGTACCTTCGGTGAGGTCAGCGGCGGGTCAGGGAGCGCCGGATGCGGGCCACCGCCTTCCTTCGCCCCGGGTCCTGCGGGTCTGTGATATCGGCCGCAACGGCGGTGATGGGAGTGCGGTGACCGCGCCAGCCCAGGATGTCGTTGAAGAGCGCAGGATCCCGGCGCAGGCGCAGGGCATCGGCGGCCAGCTGCTCGGCTGGCGCGCGCTCTCCGCGGCCGTGAACGGCGACCACCACCAGGCCAGCGTTCTCTATCCCTGCGAAGCGCTCGGCCACCGCCCATCGCTCCCCAGCGGGCTGCGCCGGAGCAGCCCGGAAGCTCGCAATGCCGGTGAGTAGCTGCCTTCGCACCTCCTCAGCCAGGGCCGGGTTCCGCCGGACGAACTCACCGATAGGCAGGTGCACGACCTGCTCCATCCAGCGAGCGACGCCGTCCGGCCCCTGCAACAGCCTCTCCCACTCACCGGCCCGGGCGCGAACCGCCGTCGCCGGGTCGAGGCGGCGGCGGACGAACAGGGCCTCGCCCGCCCGGGGGGCCGGGGCAACGAAGACCCTGAGATCAGCGTTCGGGATGGGACTGTCGCCCTCGACGATGACCGCGTGCGAGAAGTCGCTCATCAGGGTGGTCTGGAAGAAGGCGTCGGCGGCCACCGAGCCGGCGGGGAAGGAGAATCGGGCCGCGCCGCTCGCCCCCGCGGCCCGGTAGCGGGCGAGCTCCGGGTCGTGCCGAGGGGAGGTCTCCCGAGGCTGTCGCCGACGGCCGTCGCGGGTGCAGCGTGCCACCAGGATCATCTCGTCACACGCAGCCAGGATCGCCTCGACCAGGGTCGTCTTGCCCGAGCCGGAGGGGCCACCGACGTGGATCAAGGTGCGCTCGATCACCCTACCCACTCGGGGCCCAAGTCCTCCGCGAGCCGCCCACCGTCGGCCTCCAGCCGAAGCTGTGGCGCCGGAAGCGGGCTTTGAACTCCCAGCGCGGCGAGGTCCTCTGCGTCTTGGTGGCCACAGCCCTCCTCCTCGGGGAAGCACGGTCCCGCTCCGCCGGGGAGCATTCTCGCAGCATCCGGGCCGGCGCCCGCGGCGTCTTGCCCATGGTCAAGGGGCGCTGAGGGGGCGAGGCCGAGTGGCCGCTGGCGCCCCGGGGAGCCAGTTCCCGCCCCGATTGTTGTGGCGTGGGCCCAGGGCGGCACCGCCGGCGGGCCGGTGCGTCCCTCCGCGACCGTGAGCGGGCGGCTCGCACCAGAGGAGAGGCACAAGCTAGTCTTCACGCGATGCGAGCATTGACAGCGTTGGCACCAGTTCCAGGAGGTGGTCAATGTCAACACTGACGGTGCGCAAGCTTGACGACGACACCAAGGAGCGGCTTCGGATCAGGGCAGCGCAGCACGGAAGGTCGATGGAGGCCGAGGCTCGGGAAATCCTGCGCGGGTCGCTGGCGCCGGCGCAGCCGCGTGGTGTCGGCAGTCGAATCCACCAGCGGCTGGCCGGTCTGGGCCTTGACGAGATCAAGTTCCCTCCCCGGACCGAGCTGACGCGCCCAGTTGACTTCGAAAAGTGATCATCCTGGACACCAATGTGATCTCGGAACTGGCGCGCCGGGCCCCCGACCAGCAGGTTCTGGCCTGGGTGGATGACCAGGATGAGGTGGCGGTGACCGCCACCACGCTCGCCGAGCTGCTCTACGGAGCCGCCGAGCTGCTCTACGGAGCCGCCGGGCTGCCCGACGCGGCCCGCAGGTCCCAGCTCGCCGAGGGCGTCCGCGCCATCATCGACGATGAGCTGGGGAGACGGGTGATCGACTTTGACCGCACCGCGGCCGCGCACCACGCGGACATCGTTGCAGCTCGCTCCCGCCAGGGCCGTCCGATGGGCATCGCCGACGGGCAGATCGCGGCGACCTGCCGGGCCCGGAGCGCCACGCTGGCGACCCGCGATGTGCGCGAATTCGAGGATGTCGGGACCTTGGTGGTCGATCCGTGGGGACCCCAGATCGGCTCCAAAGGCAAGCCGCCACCGCCGGGGTGGTGACCCCTGGGTCGGGGAGGTGCTGCCCGGAAAGAGGGTGTGGGCCCGGGCCGTCGTTCGGCGCCAGCTCCGGTAGCGGGCGACTGGCGGTACTGTTCGCGATACCGCTTTGCACCAGCCTCGGATGCCGCTTTCAACCAGCTCCGGCCCGGGACGGGCTGAGGCCTCCCGCCCGCGGAGGCGCCCCGCGCTGCCTGGCACCCCAACGGCAACCGGTGTCCGCCGGTTGACGGCCGCCGGGGCGGGACCGGCTCGATCAGGGGGGGAGCAGAGTGGCCGGGGGGATCCTTCGGCCGCCGGCTCCCTCCCCGCCCGCGGCCTCCGTATGTGCGGCGGGAGAGAAGCTGAGCCATGGTGAAGTTGGGGCGGTGGGGAAGCAGTCTGCGCGCCAGCCGGTGGGTGAGACGGAAGCTCCGAAGGAGCTGCGTCGGCAG
>JAKABA010000230.1 GCA_021802115.1 bacterium
GTCGTAGTGCTGGCGCTGCCCAAGCTGTACCAGAGCTTCCACACCACCCTGGGCGCGGTGGAGTGGGTTTCGCTCGCCTACCTGCTGGTGCTGGTGGCCATGGTCACCGCGGTGGGCAGGTTCGCCGACATGGTGGGCCGCAAGCTCCTCTACGTCTACGGCTTCGGCATCTTCATCATCGGCACCGCTCTGTGCGGCCTCGCTCCCAGTCTGGAGCTGCTGATCGTCTTCAGGGTCATCCAGGGATTCGGGGCGGCGATGCTGCAGGCGAACAGCGTGGCCCTGATCGTCCAGGCGATGCCCCACGACAAGCTGGGGCGGGGCATCGGGGTGCAGGGAGCCGCCCAGGCGCTGGGGCTGTCGCTGGGGCCGGCCCTGGGCGGCTTCCTCATCGTGCTGGGAGGCTGGCGGCTGATCTTCTTCGTGAACGTCCCGGCCGGGATCCTGGGCATGACCCTGGGATGGTTCCTGCTGCCTCGCAGCCGGCATCTGGCGGAGCGCCAGCCGGTGGACTGGCTCGGGATCGGCTACTTCACCGCCGCGATCTCAGGGCTGCTGCTGGCGGTCTCGTTCGGGAACGAGACCGGCTGGCTCTCGGCGCAGATCCTGCTCTTCTTCGCCGCGGCCGTCATCTTCGGCGGTCTCTTCATCCACCGCGAACTGAGGGTCAGGGCCCCGATGATGAGCCTGGCGATCTTCAAGATCGTGCAGTTCTCGGCCGGCATCTCCTCGGGCCTGCTCTCCTATCTGACTTTGTTCGGCATCCTCTTCGTGCTCCCCTTCTACCTCAAGTTCGCCGGGCACCAGAACCCGGGTCAGGCCGGGATCGAGCTGCTGCTGTTGCCGCTGGCCCTGGGGATAACCGCGCCCTTCGCCGGCAACATCGCCGACCGCGTGGGAGCCCAGCCGCTCACCGTAGGGGGGATGGCCCTGGTCGCGCTCAGCATGGCGGCGATAGCGGTCCATCCGGTGTCGGGACCCCTGCTGCTGGTCGAGCTGGCGGTGTGCGGCGTCGGCCTGGGCATGTTCACTCCCCCCAACAACGCCGCCATCATGGGCTCCGCCCCCAAGCAGCACTCGGGGATGGCCAGCGGCATTCTGAACATGACCCGCGGCATGGGCACGTCCCTGGGAGTGGCCCTGGTGGGGGTGATGTACGGGCTGGCGGCCGGCACCAGCGCCTCCCACCGGCAGACGGTGGCGCAGTCGACCAACGGGCTGGTGGCGTCCGCGATCTTCCTGGTCGGGATCGCGGTCGTGGCCGCGGTGCTGGCCGCGCTCCGGGGCCGCACCAGGCTCAACACCGACCCCACCCTGACCGCGGAGGGCTGAGCGGCCACGCTGCGCGCCCGGCCCCGGCTCTGGGAGTATTGGCCGATGCTCAGCCATCCCCGGAGTCCTCAGACAGAACGCCGCGTGACCTGGCTGACGGCAGCGCTCGCGGCGGCGGCGCTGGCGGCGCTGCTCGCGGTGCGTCCCCAGCTCCTGGCGCTGGCGCCGAAGGCGGATCAGCTGCTGATGCAGTTGGGCATCTTTTTGGCAGCGGTGGTGCTGGGAGGGACCGCCATCCGCGCCTTCCTGTCGCGCCTCTTCTTCCATCTCCGGGGATCGGCCCTGTACAGCTGGCGGCCGGTCGCCACCTGGTGTCTGTACGTGGTGCTGGGCCTGGGGGTGCTCTCGGCGCTGCAGATCAACCTCACCGGCCTGTTGGCCGCGGGCGCGATCATCGGCGTGATCGTCGGGGTGGCGGCCCAGACCTCGCTGGGCAGCGTGTTCGCGGGGCTGGTGCTGCTGATGGCGCGTCCCTTCGTGGTCGGCAACTGGGTCCACATCCGCACCTACCTCTTCGGGGGCATCGAGTACTCTGGGATCGTGACTCACGTGGGGGTGGTCTACACGACCGTCGACGTGGGCGGACGGCCGGTGCGCATCCCCAACAGCGGGGTGCTGATGGCGGCGCTCACCGTGACCCACATTCCCCTGCAGGTGGACATCGAACTGCAGCTCCCCCCGGAGACGTCGCTCAATCAGCTCAGCCTGCGGCTGGAGCGTCACCTCCACCTGCGCCCCGGGGACAGCGTCACCCTCCACCCGCTGCGGCTGCAGGCGGTGGCGGGCGGTCAGATGACCTGCCAGCTGCAGATCCGCAGCCACCTGCCGGTGGACCTGGCCCAGGTGAGCCGCCTGATCAGCGGCGACGGTCCCCACGTCAGCCCGGCGGACCCGGTTGGCTGAGGACCGCTACCGCTGGGCCGAGCCGGGCCTGGAGGAGGTGGCGGCGGGGGTCTACCGCTGCCCGCTGCCGCTGCCGGGAGACGCGCTGCGCGCGGTCAACGCCTACCTGGTGCGAACTGCCGGAGGACTCCTCCTCATCGACTCCGGTTGGGACCGGCAGGAGACCCGCGAGGCGCTCTGGTCGTGCCTGCGCCGGCTGGGGAGTGACCTGGGGGACGTCCGGGCCATCTTCGCCACTCACGTGCATCGCGATCACCTGGGCACCGCGGGCTGGGTCCGTCACGAGTCCGGAGCGTGGCTCACATTGGGACTGGGGGACCGCGAGACCCAGATGGCCTTCGCCCAGGATCCAGCCCGGGCCCGGGGGGCGTCCCTCGACCGGCTGCGTCGTCTGGCAGCCGAGGATGTGGTCGCCAGGCTGCTGGCGGCGGGCCCGGGGGGAGACGAGCCCTGGATCCCGCCGGCTCCGGATCTCTACCTGGTCGGCGGCGAGCTGCTCCTCCCAGGTGATCTGGAGCTGCGGGTGATCGCCACTCCCGGGCACACCCGGGGGCATGTGTGCCTGTTCGACGAGCGGCGGTCAATCCTGTTCGCCGGGGACCACGTGCTGCCCCACATCACCCCCTCGTTGGGCGTCGAGCTCCCACTCGCGGACAGTCCGCTGGCCAGCTTCATGGACTCCCTGGAGCGGGTGCGGGAGCTCCCCGCCAACCTGGTGCTGCCGGCCCACGGTCCCGCGTTCGGCGGCCTCCGGGATCGCGTGGAGGCGCTGCTGGCTCACCACCGGGATCGGCTGGAGCGCTGCTTCGAGGTGATCGCCGCCGAGGGCAGCACGCCGCGCCAGGTGGCTGAGGCGCTGCCCTGGACCAGAAGGCTCCGGAGGTTCTCGGAGCTCGATCCCTTCAACCAGATGCTGGCGGTGTTCGAGTCGGAGGCGCACCTCAGAGTGCTTGCCGACCAGGGGCGGCTCGAGCTGAGCACGGCAGACGGCCGCGTGCGCTACCTTGCCAAACAGGAGGCGCGAGCCCAGGTTTGATGCGCCCGCAAGGAGGGAGATGGTGGTTGACCGAGCGCTAGAGATCTTCAGGAGCGTGAACCCCGCCACCGAGGAGGTGCTGGCGGAACGTCAGGCGATGTCCGACGCCCAGGTGGAGGCCGCGATCGCCGGCGCTCACGCCGCCTTCCTGCAGAACTCCCGGCAGGCGATCTCCTGGCGGGCCGAGCGGATGCTGGCGCTGGCCGACGGCCTGCGCCGGAACTCCGACCGGCTGGCGCGGCTGGTCACCGCCGAGATGGGCAAGCCCCTGTCCGAATCCCGAGCCGAGGTCGAGAAGTGCGCGATCAGCTGTCAGTACTTCGCGCACCAGGCGGCATCCTTCATGGCCGACGAGCCCATGCCCTCCGACTCGCCCCGCAGCTTCGTCGCCTACCGGCCCCTGGGTGTGGTGCTGGCGATCATGCCATGGAACTTCCCGCTCTGGCAGGTGATCCGCTTCGCCGCCCCCGCGCTCATGGCCGGCAACACAGGGCTGCTCAAGCACGCGCCCACCACCTTCGGGTGCGCGCTCGCCCTGCAACAGCTGGTGGAGGAGGCCGGATTCCCGACGGGATCGCTGGCGGCCCTGGTGATCGGGACCGATCCGGTGGAGCGGATCATCGCCGACACTCGGGTCCGGGCCGTGACTCTCACCGGCAGCGACCGGGCCGGCAGCCAGGTGGCTCAGCTGGCGGGTCGTGAACTGAAGAAGGCCGTGCTGGAGCTGGGGGGCTCCGACTTCTTCATGGTGTTGCGGGACGCCGACCTGGAGCAGGCGGCCCAGGTGGGGGTCCGGGCGCGCTTCCAGAACACCGGCCAGAGCTGCATCGCGGCCAAGCGATTCCTGGTCGACCGCTCGGTCATGCCTGACTTCCTGGAGCTCTTCTCGGCAAAGGCCCGGGCCCTCAGCATGGGCGACCCGACCGCGGACGGAGTGGAGCTGGGCCCACTCGCCAGGGCCGACCTGCGCCAGCACCTGCACGACCAGGTGTCGCGCACCCTGGCGCAGGGGGCAGAGCTGCTCATGGGCGGGGAGCCCGCTCCCGGACCCGGCTTCTTCTACCCGGCGACCGTGCTCGCTCGGGTGGCGCCCCCCATGGCAGCCTTCCAGGAGGAGACCTTCGGGCCGGTGGCCGCATTCACCGAGTTCACCGATGAGGCTGAGGCCGTCCTGCTCGCCAACCACCCTCGCTACGGTCTGGGTGGCAACGTCTGGACCTCGGATCCAGAGCGCGGGGTCGCACTCGCGGGCCAGCTCGACACCGGCGGCGTGTTCGTCAACGGGATGACCCACTCGGACGCCCGCATCCCCTTCGGCGGAGTCAGGCGCAGCGGCTTCGGCCGGGAGCTCTCAAGTTTCGGAATCCGCGAGTTCACCAACATCCAGACTGTGTGGCGCCCATAGGGCCCGGACCGCGAAGCGGTCCAGTGAGGCAGCTCCGAGTGGCGCGGCCAGGGCGCCGTGACCCAGTCGCTTTCCGAACCGCGCGCGCAGAGTGACTCCACAGCTCTTAACACGCCGGTTCGACGATGCAGAAACCTCGGTGATGCACTCCGGAGGGGCGAACGCTCTTCGTGCCCTTGCTGCGGACGCGGGCAGAACGTGCCGGGTCCCCCAGAAGAAGCACCACGCACCATCGGCTCGACCCCGATATCGAGAGACGTGGACTCAGCCAGACGCGGCGGCGCGGGCTTGCTCCACGACCCGTTTGATGAACGCCGATTTAGCATCGGTGTAGGCCAGCCGGTCATCGCGGAGGGCCTTCGCCAACTGCACCTTCAACGCGCCGTAGGCGGCGGCGTCCGCAGGGTGGGTGCGGAGCCAGTCCCGGAACGCGACGTGGCGATCCCACCACTCGGTGTCGGTGCGCTCGACCAGATGAACCTGGTGGGTCCGGTGCCCACCGCTGGTCCGGCGGAAGTAGCGGCGGTTCGGGAGTTCCGCCTCGAACTCAGGCACGTAGGTGTACCCCAGGCCGACCATCGCCTCCACGATGGCAGGCGCAGCCTGGAGCGAGCGGACACCAACCTGGATGTCTATCACCGGCTTGGCCGCCAGGCCTTCGACCGCCG
This sequence comes from bacterium, assembly GCA_021802115.1. The sequence continues at coordinate 5,345 of JAKABA010000230.1, forward strand.
TGGAGCCGATGTGCTCGATGCCGAGTAGCTGGCCCCCGAGCGCGCCCGCGATCCTGGCGGCTTCCTCCGCGAACATGCCTGGCCACGACGGGTCGTAATTGACGATCTCGACCGGCTCACCGACCAGCCCATTTCGACCGGGCGTGGCAACCGCGGGCACGATGCGGAACCGGTAGCGGCGGCCGCTGAACCCGGCACCGGTCGTGACCTGGTCCGGGGAGCTCTCGGGCGCGACCTCGGAGATCACGGCGGCCCAGAACTTCGCCCCCGCATGGTTGGCATCATCGTGGAATAGCTCCCACTCGCCGGGAAAGCGTTCGAACAGCGCCCGAGCCGCTGCCCGACCCACGCCGCTGCGCCGACGCGAGCGCACGACGAAGAACTCCGCCACTTCTCTCACCCCGTCGTCGCGCTCGCGAACCAGCGCGAAGCCGGCAAGGCGCCCGCCATGGCGGATGAAGAACGGGTGCCGTCCTGCCTCGGTCCAGTAGTGGTCCAAGAACCGGTAGACGTACGCGCCATGGTCGGACAGCTCATACGAGCGGAACTCGGAGAGGTCGTAGCGGTAGAGCTGCAGCAGGTTGGCCAGAACCGCCTTGTCCTCCTCACCCACCTCCTCCAAGGACACTGCGCCCGGGAACACGGACACCTCCAGCCAGAAACCGGCCGGCCCTGAGCCGGCCTCTCGGGACCACGGTATCAAGAATCGCCGCCTCATCAGGGCTCTCAGCCCTGCTACCGGTCCCGGGGGAGCTCGTGGCCACGCGCCGTCCACCAGCCGGCGCATGCGAACCCGGGCGCCCCCAGGTG
>JAKABA010000231.1 GCA_021802115.1 bacterium
CGAAGTTGTGGACCACCTCGGCACACACCACACCGTTGGGCCGGCGCACGTTGTGGGCCAGCTGCAGGTACTCGACCACGGAGCCGTCCTTGTTGCGCCGCCGGATGGTGCGCAAATACATGCCCACCGATCCTAGCACATCCATATTACTCCTGGCGGGCCAGCGTTTGCCCACAAGATCCCATCCCGGAACCCTGCCGCTCGCACCCGAATGAACTCAAATCATGCCGATCTCAGCCGCAAAGTCCTCTCCACGCTGTCGAACTCGGGACAAACGGCCGTGGGGGCGACACTACCTCCCATCGCCGAATCGCTACTGAGACGAAGTAGGAGGAGGTCAGAGAGCTGCGATGTGCGTGCTTCGCGCGTTCCAGCGGTCGTCGTCCGAACCTGGCTTCAGATGGCCCTGGGGGCTCAGGTTCGCATCTTGATGGCCCCGCGGTAGGGGTGAGGCACGCACTTGGCGTGCCCAACCGAGCGACGCGACCTTACGGGACCGGCCATGGCGCGCCCACTCGCTTGAACATGCGCTCAACTATGAGCAGCTGGGGATTCGAGTGCCAATCCCGAGGCACGTTCACCCCCAGAGCTTCATTTGACAGGTCAGCCTGTCCGACGAGCCCAAGGTGGTACCGGACAGCTAGGCGGTATAGACGGATCAACAGTCGGCTATCCTCCGCCTCGATACGGTCTGCAGCCTGCTCGCCAGCAAGATCCTCGGCCCGAGTATAGAACGACAAACCTTCCCTAAGCCGACCCTGTGCTAGTCTGATCAACCCTTGTGTCGCCGCCACGTACATCAAGTTGTCATTCGCTCTCGCCAAGACTCGGTCAGCTTCCAGAACCCGGCCGACCATTGCCAGAGCAAAGGCTGTGTTGTTCATCAGGATGGAGCTGTTGGGCAAGCGGCGCAATGCGCTAAGGCCGTAAGTTGAAGCAGCAGCATAATCGCCGGCCACGGTCCCAGCTAAGGTTACGTAAGTCTGGGCGGCATCCACGCTGAGCGGAAAGGCCGTCGCCCATCGTCTCGACTCGTCAACGGCGGCATCCAGCTCACCGCTTGCCAGGGTTAGCCTGAGCTTGAGGGGAAGAAGTGATTCTTCGCTTTCGGTTTTAGATAGCTGGCGGTAATACCCCGCTATCTCGTCGTGAACGGATGTACTATTCACGATGTCGGCGAGCATTGCGGCGAGTTGTACAGACTTGCCCTGGATCCGAGCCAGTTCGCGTCTGAGAACATCGATATACTCGGACCGGGTACGCAGTTTCGATCTCCACTGAATAAAGGAGGCGAACCCGATCACCTCACCTGGTGGGCGGGTGCTGCCTCTACCTCTGGACGCGTCGACAACCCGGGCTAGTTCTCTTCGAGCATCTTCGGTACGTCCTTCTTGCAAGAGGAGGCTTGCCGCCGTCTGGGCGACAGCTGGGTCGGGTCGGAGCCCCATTGACTGAAACTGTCGCAGTTCCCGCAGCGCCATGCCTCTCTGTCCGGCCGTGTCGAGATATGCAGCAAGACTGCACCTGAGTGCAGGATCGTGCGGAGCTAGGGCCACCGCCGATTGTGCAGCAGCCACTGCCTTGCGTACCGCACCGAGTGCCGCGTACGAGTAGGCGATGTTGGCAGCGACGGAGGGTCCGCCTGACACGATCCCGCCCGCCTGTCGAAGTTCGCGAACTGCCTGGTCAAACCGCTGGAGTCGTAGAAGAACGTAACCCCGCAAACTCGCCGCCTCAGTTCCGGCGGACCCAGCCAGGCGCGCTAGCGCCTGTTCAAAGTCACCGCGGTTTGAGGCAAGTGCGGCGTACAGGCACGTCCAGGGACCCGGCTCTGCCCAGACCCTTGCCAGGCCCTGCTCGGCGTCCCCCTGGTTCCCAGTGGCAATTAGAACCTGGGCTGCGACATAGGTGGCGGGGCGATCACCTACGTCGGCAACATCACCATCCACGATATCGCGGGCACGATCCCAGGCGAGTCGCGCCGCGTCAGCAGCATCCTCAATCCGACCCACTGCGAGCAGTGTTTGCGCCAAGCGAGCCCATGCGGTAGGTGAGTCTGGCGCGTCGATGGTCAGTGCCTCCGCCTGAGCTACCCAACTCTGTCTGGTATCTTCCTCGAATTGGTGAGCTCGTAGCTGAGCTTGGTCGACCACCGCTGTGCGCACTACGTTCCGACCTGAGGGGCGGAGCTGGATCACCTTGGGTTGGGTCGACTCTGACCGTAGGAAGTCACCGCCGCTTGGAACAACAGCCTCAGCGGGGGTCGCCCAACGCGCCGGGCTTGACAGGCCTCCAGGCGCGTCGCCCACGCTTAATAGGGCCGCGAGGCTCACGCGCGGGCCTGCCTATTGGCATGCATGGCCGCTTGCGCTTCGGCATTGTGTAACGTCTTTCTCAAGATATCGATACTCCTCAGGAGCCAGTTTAGGTCGTGAGTACTCGTCGCATGACGCCCTGGTCCAACCACAGGCATACGTCGTTCGGGTACCGGATCGCACATATGGCGAACCAGTCCAGTGCTATACGCTCGGATCGACGGTGGTAGTTCCTTTCCAAGGAGCGCATAGGCAGTTTCAAACCAGCCACGAATCTCGTGAGCGCGTGACGCGTACAGTAAGCGTCGACGATCAGTTGGCAAGGCGAGGTCTCCAGCGATAACGCTCCATTTCGGAAGGAGGGCAATCCCCGTTAGCCCAATCCCCGTAGCCAGCTCGAAGAAGAGGGAACCGAGACCATAGAGGTCTACCTGCCGGTGTGAGGCCGCTTGATCTTGCCCTAGCTGCCACAACGTCTCAGGAGGCGCAAAGTTGGGATCTCCTCGGCCAACGATGTACTGCCAAGGTGACGCTCCAGGTAACTGCGTGAGGTCACGAGATCTGCCAAGGTCAGCGACCTTGGCTGCTACGTCATGGCCAGGGCGCTCAAAGAGTAGGCAGTTTGCAGTTTTGAGGTCGCGGTGCATAACGTGCTTGCAATGCATCTGGTGCACACCAAGGGCGACCCCTCGATACAGTTCGAGTCGTTCGGACCAAGGTAGGCGACCACGGTGGGCTAGCAGTTCAACGAGGCACGCGTTTGCAAGCTCCAGAACGTGGAAGCGCGTGTTGAGTAGCACGTTCTGCCCAGTCGCTGCGAGGGTCACCGAGACCTGAGCCGACGTGGTGTCTAGAAGATTCACTACACCAGACGAGCCGGACAGCTTAACCAAAAGCTGTCCCTCGTTCTCGAACTCGCGATTCTCGTCAAGGCTGGCACCAGGCTTGAGGATCTTGAGCGCCACATGTGCGCCTGATGGCACATGCATGGCTTCGTACACGAGACTGAATGCGCCACTGCCAAGAAAGGCGATCGGGCAGTAATCACCAAGAGGCAGGTTGATAAAGAGCGTGCCTGGAGTCACGGTAGCTCCGGATACTCGGTGACTTGTGCGTACTTACGCCGCAGCGCGTCAAGTAGCTCAGGGTGCGCTTGGAGAATTCGGAGAATGTCGGGAGGCACGCGTCCCTCAGCGAGCTCTAGGACGTCAGAGTGGACGCCGTAGTAGTTCGCCGCGCGCCGGCGGAGATCGCTGCCAGGCGACTTCTCGCCACGCTCTAAGCGGGACAGGTGGGAGGGAGCCACTCCGAGTTCGCTCGCAGCCTTCCGTAGTGAGCGGCCGCTCTCCACGCGAAGCTCCCGAAGCAGGAGCGCCGTCTCTCTGTTCTTCCCCACGCCACGATCCTACCACCGCGTTGCCCAAAGGGGCAACAGGGTGGTAGCCGAGGTCGCTCTGGTCGCTCCAGTCCGTCAGTTGCAGGTGGCCGTGGTCCCTGCCTGTGCTGACGCGGTGCCGCGCATGGGCAGAGCAGCGAGTCGGGGCTTAGGCGGAGCATCATCTATGGGATGGGTCGGGACCCCGCAGCCTTCCGGAAACGGATCCGGCTCGTCGGTTGCGTCAAGTCGAAGCTGAGCCGCCCGGCGCCAGCCCGGGAGCTGTACACCAGCCCCCTCTTTGCCGGACGCCGGCGCTGGGTCGAGCGGACCTGCGAGAAGTGGTTCATCCTCTCGGCCAAGTACGGCGTGGTGGCACCCGAACAAGTGGTGGAACCGTGCGACGAGACGCTTGGCTGGATGAGCAGAGAGGAGCGCCGCGCCTGGTCCCGGGCGGTGGTCACCGCCCTGCGGGCCAAGCTCCACGACCTGAGCGCGTACACGTTCGAGATCCATCCGGGCGCCGCATACCTCGACTTTGGCCTTAGGGACAGCCTGGTGGCGGAGGGAGCGGCGGTCGAGATACCCTCCCTGCACCTGCGGCTCGGTGAGCAGTTGGCCCTCTACCGTCGCGGGCCACGGCCGAATGGATGAGGACCCCTAATGACTGACATCGTAATCACCAAGACCGAGCGCCTTGGCCCCTTCGAATTCCGGTGGCCGGCCAACGTGGAGCCGTTCGAGGGGGGCTGGGACTGCCACGTCACCATCGACGGTGTCCCACACGTCGTCCGGCATGGTATCGGCCAGCGCGAGGTATACGGGCGGCCACGGGTCCACACCGTGACCTGGCTCGACCGCAATGTCCAGGTGGAGGGCGTCGAAGCGGACGACTACCCGACCAGTCAGGCGCTGATCAGCCGGCTGCGCCGTCCGGACGGAAAACTGGCCCGCTGGCTGGAAGAGGTCCAGCGGGGCTACGAAGGGTTCGCGATCGTCCGGCACAGGGTGGAGATCGACGCTCCCCACAGCCCCAACTGCCTGGCCGTGAAGGTGCGCGAGGACGACCTCGCGTCCTGGGCCCGGCACGCCTGGCTGCGGAGCCAGCTGTCCAAGATGAAACCCCCCGCGGTGCCACCGCCCGACGCCAGCCCCGCATCCTTCCGCCGGACACCTACTAAGCCCGTGGACCAACCCCGTGTGCATGACGCTCGGGCCGTGGCGGCAGCCCTGCTGCGGCATGCCACCGCCCTGGCCAACCAGCTGACCACCGGTGGCGCTCAGTTCACGCCGGATGCCCAGGCCAACCAGATGGTGATCGACGACCCCTTCGCCTTCCTGGTGGCGGTCATCGCCGACATGGGGATCAAGGCCGAACGGGCGTGGGCTGTCCCCTATGAGCTTCGCCAGCGCCTCGGGTACCTGGAGCCGGAGAGGGTCGCCGCCAGCGGCAACGCTGTTGCCCAGGCCGTGCAGGCGAGTCCGAAGCTCCATCGCTTCATCAGCCTGATCCCCAAGTGGATCGTTGAGGCGGCCCGGATCGTCAACCTCCAATACGGTGGGGACGCCGGGCGCATCTGGGGCGACACCCCGACCGCCACCGAGCTGCGGCGACGGTTGGAGCGCTTCCCGGGGATCGGTCAGAAGAAGGCGGCTATGGCCGTCGAGATCTTGGAGCGGGACCTCGGGGTGCCCCTCCAGGACCTGGATGGCAGCGACATCGCCTTCGATGTCCACCTCCGCCGGGTCTTCCTGCGCTCCGGGATCGCCGAGCACGACGATGTCCACGAGATGGTCGCCGCGGCCAAGGCGCTCCATCCCGGGCGCCCCGGAGCCCTCGATCTCCCGGCCTGGGACATCGGTCGGCGGTGGTGCCACCCCCGCCACCCCGACTGCGAGCTGTGCCCTCTCGGCCTCGCCTGCCCCCGTCTCATCGAGCGCGGGGACAAAGTCCGCGGCACCTGACCGGCAGAGGGCTGTGGACCCGCCGGCCGGCATCCTGCCCCGGAGTCCCCGGCCGACCCCGGCCCCCAGTTGCTGGGCAGGTGGCCGGTGGCGCGGCGTCGCTCGCCAGATCCCCAGAGTTGCGGCGGGTCCGTCGACGTGAGCGTCGAACTTCGAGCCCGTGGCCAACCAGGCGGGCCGATCGCCCCTTCCGCCCAATGCGTCACGAAGCCGTTCAACACCAAGGCGGGGCGGCACATCCTTGGTGGCCCGACCCTCGAAAAAATCATGGGGTTCTTCGGCTGATGGCCATCAAGAGCACCCGCCTGTACGCGAACAGCGCCGAGGGCGGTTTCGAGGGTGTTGCCGGTGGACAGAACACTAATCGGAAGTTTGAGCGAGTAGGCGAGTTCAGCTGAGTTCAGCCGGAGCTGCGGGGTTCTGTCTACTTGGTGGTGAGCTGGACGCCGGCCAGGGCCAGGGCACGCGCCTGAGGCGTAGTGGGCTGGGTCA
>JAKABA010000034.1 GCA_021802115.1 bacterium
TGGAGAGCTACCACGTGGGAAGCGTCGGCATGGCGGGTACCGGGTGCGAGGGCCAGTCCAAGCTCCGAAGGCGTCAGGGCAGCCACCCAAGTGGCGCAAGACCCGAAACGGCGACGGCAACCTTGGCAGCGTCCAGGTCGGGAAAGACCGCTCGTCCCGACCGGGTGTCACTAATGGGCACTCCGTAGGAACGGTAGTGCCCAGAGCTGGAGCCAGTGTGGCCCGCAGGCATCCTGGCCCGTCGGCGGCCACCACTCACCAGGGCTCAGACACGTGGCCAGCCAGGACCAGGCCCAGCCGGACCGGGGCCAGCAGCCACGCACAACCCAGGAGGCCGATCAGGATCGTGTAGTCCATCTGGACACGAGCGTGGGCCCAGCCCACCCCAGCCTCCAGCGCGCCAACGAAGAGAACGCCTTCGGCGGTCCAGCTGATGCCCAGGGCGAGTGCCCGCGGGCCACCCGCAGCCAGCAGCGGCGAGACCGCCGGGGGAGCGCAGATGGCCACCACCGCCACCACCAGACCCGCCAGGTCGAGCAGGTCGGCCGGCCCGTGTTGCCAACGCTGGTACTCGACCACGTAGACGGCCACGGCCGCCACCAGCGGCGGCAGGCCGAGCGCGAGGGCTAATCCGGCGGCAAGTCCCAGGGCGGCGTGGCCGCTGAGGTCGGCAGCGAAGCCGAAGCTGAGCGCCCACAGGGTCAGTGCCGCCTGGCACAGCCGCCAGTAGCGAGGACTTGCCGCCGGCATGGGCAAGCCGAAGCTGGCCGCCGCCAAGATCATGAGTGCCGCCAACAGCAGCTTGAGGTAGCCCCGGGCCAGTTGGTTGGGAGGGCCTCCGCGCACGGCCCCGGCCACAGCGGCCAGCACCACCAGATAGAGGGCCCCGGCCGCTACCATGAGCCAGGGTCTCAGGGTGGGCCTACCAGCTGCCGTCTCCATCTCCGAAGACCTTGCCAGCCCCTTCGCGATCTGCTCCTTGTGGCTCGGTTACGATCGTGACACGTTCAGCGCCTGGGGGGCGCGTCCCGGCGCTCAGCGCTGCCCAACCCGGTGACCTTCAGAGGCCGGCGGAGCCCACCAGCTGGCCGACCAGCGCGGTGATCGCCATGGCTGCCGTGCCCCCGACCAGGACCCGCAGGGCACCGCGTCGCCAGTTGGCGCCTCCGGCCAGGGCGCCCAAGGTTCCGAGCAGCCCCAGGGCTGCCACGGCGACCACCGCCAGCACCGGAATCCGGGCCGGCGCCGGGGCCAGGACGAACGCCAGCACCGCGGGGAGCCCGCCCACCACGAAGGACGTCGCTGAGAAGCCGGCCGCCTGGAGGGGGCGAGCTCGGCCTGATTCCGTGATCCCAAGCTCGTCACGGGCGTGGGCCGCCAGCGGATCCACCTTGGTCAGCTGCACGGCCACTTGATGGGCCAGGTCGTAGTCAATGCCCCGAGCCACGTAGATCTGGGTCAGTTCCTCCAACTCGCCAGCCGGATCCGCCCGGAGCTCGGCCCCTTCCCTTGTGAGATCTGCCAGCTCGGCGTCTCGCTGGGACGACACCGAGACGTATTCCCCAGCTGCCATCGACATGGCACCGGCGACCACGCCCGCGATGCCAGCGGTGATGACCCCAGCATGAGACGCGCGCGAGGCCGCCACCCCCAGCATCAGGCTGGCGGTTGACACGATCCCATCGTCTGCGCCCAGGACCGCCGCCCGGAGCCCGCCGGTGCCACCGGCGCGGTGGTTCTCTCCGGACGGCTCCGACCGGGGGAACATCCATCTGAGCGCCATCGTCAGATTATGCCCGCCACAGCCGAAGGGCCGGTCCGAGCGGGGGCTCAGCGCACCGGCCGGACGGCGCTCCCCCGCGTGGCGGGTCGGACAACCAACGGACACGGGGATTCACCGATGGGCCTGAGGCGCGCGATTCGAGTCCACAGCGGCCCCCCCCGGCCCAGATTCGCCACGACGCGCCCCTGGCCAGCTCGGACTGGAAGTCTCAGGTTGGCCTCTTGGCTCGCACTGGACCTGGCGAAAGCGGCTGGAGTTCCCTCAGCCCCTGAGCACCAGATGCTGCCGTTCGCTGGCGAAAACCGCGACCGCTAACCCGAACACCCCCAGATCGCGGGCCACGATGTCGGAGACCCCTCCGGTGAAGGACAGCGATAGCACAATCTCCAGGAGCAGCAGGGCACTCACGGCGGAGGCCACGCGCGGGGCTATCCCCAGCAGCAGCGCCGCGCCCAGTAGCACCAGCACCCAGCCATGCACCAAGACCATCCCCAGAGCCAGCCCCGAGGACTGGGGGATGGCCGGCACGTACCCGGTCCAGAGGCTGGGCTGGATCAGCTCGTGGAGGCCGAACCACAGCAGGACCAGGCCCAGGGCGAGCCGGGCTACAGTCGGGGCCCAATCCTGGGCGGCCTCCAAAGCGCCTTTGGGCTCGGTCGGACTGCCCTCGAACGCTGGCACCGAGGCCAGAGGCATGGCGGCGTTTCGGGCGGCGGCGCGGGCCGTCCGACTTCTCCTTGCCACGGTCAAGCCACCACGTGGCCGGTGGCGTCCGTGACCACCAGGCCGTCATCGCCGTAGTTGTACTCGGTGTTGGCCGAGTCGTCGCCGAGGTTGGCCTCCACGAAGTACACGTGGTCCGAGCTGGGGTAGCTCTTTGTGATGGGAGCCTGGCCGCCCGCGTTTATGGAAAGAGTGAACTTCACCGAGGACCCGGAGCTTTGCGCCTTGAATGAGAATCCGGCCAGCGCCACCTGGGCGCTCGCGCTCGGGGTCCCGGGATAGAGCTGATAGGTGTAGCTGGCGTAAGGGGTTGATGACAGCAACGGCCCCGGCGTCGCCGAACCAGTTGGCGCCGCGGTCGGCGACGAACTGCTGCTGGGGGCCGGGGAGCTGGCTCCGCTAGGTTGAGTAGACGGGGCGGTCGTGGGACGCCCGGTGCTGGTGCCGCTTATCGTGCTGCTCCCAGCCAAGCCGAGACTCCCAGGGTGGCCGTAGCCGTGGACCGCCAGAATCCCCGCCAGCACGGCCGCCGTTGAGAGCGCGACGGCGCCGCGCCTACCAACTGTCTCGCCCGCTATACGCATACCTGTACCACCTTGCTTGGCTCCCCGCTCCTTCAGGGTAACCGACAGCAGCCCAGCTGGGCCACTCGGGAGCTGGCGCCAGCTCCCTCCCCGCGGTCAGGAGTTGATGTCCACCGCGGCGAGATGGTCATGCTTCTGCAGGTAGCTGCGCACCGATAGCAGAGCGGCCGCGCCTTCACCGACGGCGGACGCCAGCTGCTTGGTCGACCTGGCCCGGACGTCGCCCGCCGCATAGACTCCCGGAAGTGAGGTCCGGTAGGCGTCGTCGGTGATCACGAAGCCCCAGCGATCCAGGTCGGCGACCCCCCCCAGCAGCTGCGAGTTGGGAGTCTGGCCGATGAATATGAAGGCGGCGGCTGGGTGCCAGCGAATCTCCCGGCCGCTCTCGGTCTCCCGGGCCACCACCTCTTCCAGCTTCCCCTCGCCCCGGAACTCCTCCAGCACCGTACCGGTGTGGACCTCGAACCGAGGATCTGAGCCGATCTTGTCCTGGAGTAGCCGCGACGCGGTCAGGGCGGCCGCGTTCTGCACAATGCGGATCTTCTTGCTGAACTGGGCCAGGAACAGCCCCTCCTCCAGGCCGGCGTTGCCCCCTCCCACCACCAGCAGCTCGTCGGACCCTCGGTAGAACGGGCCGTCGCAGGTCGCGCAGAAGTGGATGCCAGCCCCGATCAGGGCGTCCTCACCGGGAATGCCCAAGCGACGGTAGGTGGACCCGGTCGCCACCAGCACGGCGTGGGCTTGAAGCCGCTGTCCGGTGTTGAGGCCGACCTCGAGGTCCTGGCCCGAGCGCAGCAGACTCTTCACCCCGACGCCGGCCACCAGCTCGACTTCATAGCGGCGGGCTTGGGCCTCGAAGCGGTCCATCAGAGCGGCGCCTCCGATGCCTTCGGGGAAGCCCGGGTAGTTGTCGATCCGCTCGGTCACCCCGGCATTACCACCCAGACCTCCCGAGTCGACCACGACCACGCTGATGCCCTCACGCGCCGCGTAGATGGAGGCCGAGAGGCCCGCCGGGCCACCCCCCACGATCACCAGGTCGTAGGCGCTGAGCTCGGCCTTGACCGAGATCCCCAGCTTGGTGGCCAGTTCTTCGTCCGAGGGCTCGAAGAGCTGGCTGCCATCGGGAAAGACGATGGTGGGGATGGTCCGGCCCCCCTTCTGGAGCCGCTCGACTACCGCCAGCCCCGCCTTGTCCTCATCGATGTCCACCCACTGGAAGGCGATCCGGTGAGCGCTCAGGAAGGCCTTGCTGCGGTGGCAGTCGGGGCACCAGGAAGCACCGTACACAGTCAGGTCGGCCATGGCCGGGTAGTTTCACACACCTCGGCCACCGGCGACTACATAGCCACCGGCGGGCGGGCACGAGTTGAGAGCCCCGAGTCCCCTCTGCAACCTCATCAACTGACGGTGCGGCGAGGCACTCGCAAACCGCTGGCGGCGTTCGCGCCCGAGACGCGCGGCGCGGTCAGGCGGACATCGGAGCGCGGCCGGTCATTGCGGCCCCGGGGTGAACCGTATCAGGGCTCCGCGCACCTACTCAGGGTCAGCGCTCCGCCCGGCCGCCGAGGCGTGGGCGGTGACCGTGGCCTCCGCAAACGACGCTTGTGCGCCCCCACCCAGAGTCAGGCCCCCGGAGCAACGCGCGGGCACCGGCAGGGTGCCGCTTGGGACCCGTCGGCAGGCGGCCAGTGGCGGGACGCCAAGTGGCCCGGCTCGCCACTTCTAGGTCAGCGGCGCCGTCTCCGGTGGGCCCGTCGTCCCACCTGCGCCTCCTGGTTGGCGGTCTCACGAACTGGGCGCCGGCTGAGCCGGCCGCTCAGAGCGACCAGCCCGGCGGACGCCGTTCCTGGAAGGCGGCCATCCCCTCTTGCCCCTCGGGGCTGGAGAAGAGGCGCGCCGAGAGTTGGATCATCATCTGGAAGGCGGCTCTTGGCTCGATCGAGGGCACGGCGGAGATCAGCCGCTTGGCCTCGGCCTGAGCTGTTGGAGCTCCCCGAAGCAACTCCGCCACCATCGCCGAAACCGCCTGGTCGAGCTCTCCCGGCTGGCTGGCGCGGGTCAGCAGCCCGGCTTGGAGTGCCTCATCGGCGGAAAAGACCCTCCCGGTCAGGAAGAGCTCCAGAGCCGCGCTCCGCGAGATCCTGCCCAGGACGGGGACCGAGATCACGGCCGGGGCAACGCCCACCCGGACCTCGCTGAACGCGAAGGACGAAGCCGGGCTGGCGATCGCCACGTCACTGGCGGCGACCAGGCCCATGCCGCCTCCGCGCACCGCTCCGTCGATGCGGCAGATGATCGGCTTGGGGCTCTCGAGCATGGCCTCCAGGATGGGAACCAGCCCCCCGGCTCCGGGACTGGCTCCGGTGGCCCGGTGGATCCGCGCCTGCTCCTTCAGGTCAGCTCCGGAACAGAAGGCGCTGCCGGTGTGGCTGAGGACCACCAGCCTGACCTCGGGCGCCCCCACCGCAGCCACCAGGGCGGCCAGCAGCTGCTCCAGCATCGCCTCGGAGAGAGCGTTTCGGTTGGCCGGGGAGTCCAGGGTCAGGTAGGCGACCTTGGCGCGGATCTCCGCAGTGATCAGCCGATCAGACATGGCCAGGACAGCTATTCACAGCGTCCGCAATTCTAGATCGACCCCGTCCATCCCGGCGCCGGCGCCACCTCCGCTCAGAGCCGGCGCACCAGATCGCGCTCCAGGCTCTGCCGGGCGCGCTGGACCGCCGGGAGCAGCGGCCAGCCCGCCAGTCCCTGCTCCAGCTGCCGGCAGAGCGCGTAGCCGGACTTGGTGGCTCGGACCGCGTCCCCGACATCGACTCCCGGTGGGGGCTGCAGCTCGGTCAGGGGCACCCCTCGACTCCAGTTGTAGACGAACTCGACGTAGTCCAGTGACGGGGGCCGGCTCTCCGCGATCCCCGCCTCCTGTTCCCGCTCGGCCAGCTCCCGTTGCGCCTGTCGCAGACGGTGCGCCAGCTGCTCGATCCGGCGGGTGGGCATTCGTCGCCGGGGGGCAGCCCGGCCCGGGTTGCGGTCGTCAGCGGCCAGCATGACCAGCACCGCGCAGATCTCCTCCGGCTCGAGTCCAGTGAGCCAGCCCTGCAGCACCGCCTGGGACACCAGCAGGGTGTTTTCGCCGTAGACACTGGCCGCCAGCAGCCCCAACCGGGTCGGCTGATCGTGCTCCAGATGTCCCAGCTCGCTCAGCACTTGACGGTAGGCACGCAGCTGGTCGCGGAACTCGTGCTGGCGCTCTCGGGCAGTCGCTTCAGCGCTCAGCAGCGACTGCTCCAGCTCTCGCACCTCCTGCTGGCATGCCTGGTGTTCGCCCAGCAGCGGACAGTGTCGGCAGGGGGACGCCGCCCACCGCTTCTCCTGTTCGTGGATGGCTCGGCGGGCATGCTCCAGCCTGCCCCCGGGGTCGCGAGTGTCGGCCCCATAACGACCTCCCCGGCGGTCTCGGAAGTGTTGGCGGCGGAGCTGGCGGGCGTCCGCGCGCGCCTTGTCGAGCGCCTGCTTGGCCCCCAGAAACTGGGAGAGGGTGCGTTCGCTGCAGCGCACCTTGGGGTGGTGGAACTGGCGCCGGCGGAGATCCTCGAGGCGGTCCTCCAGGTTTGGTCGGCGGGCCCGGAAGTCATCCAGAGCCTGGAGCCGCTGGTACTGCCCGAAGGACTGCTCCAGGAGCTCCTCAGACTGCTCCGGAGTATGCCGACGGAGCAGGTTGAGGGTCATGTTGTAGGTGGGCGCGAACTTGGACTCGACCGCCATGTCGTTGCCCAAAAGGGTCTCGCAGATCACTCCCAGGTCCACCTCCGGGTCACGCAGGATGACGCCGTGGCCGATGGAGTCGATGCCGCGGCGCCCGGCCCTGCCCAGGAGCTGGCTGAGCTGGCCCGAGCGCAGCGGGGCAAAGTTCTGGCCGTCGAATTTTGTGAACGTCGAGATGACGCAGGCGCGGGCCGGCATGTTGAGCCCCAGCGCCAGCGTCTCGGTGGCGAAAACGACCTTGAGCAGGCCCTTCTGGAAGAGCTCCTCGACGGTTTCCTTGACGTAGGGCAGGAGCCCGGCGTGGTGGACCGCCACCCCCGCGCGCAGCATTTCCATGTTCAGCCCGGAGCTGTAGACGGCGGCCTCCTGGGGATCGTCCACGGCCGCCAGGCGCTCGGTCAGGACGTCGTCGATGGCGAACTTCTCCTCCAGGCTGGTCAGGTCGAGATGGTGGGTGGCGCACCGCGAGAGCGCCTCCCGGCAGCCCTTGCGGGAGAAGATGAAGTAGATCGCGGGGAGCATGTCCTGGACTCGCAGCTCCTCGATGATCCGCAGCAGGTCGTTCTCCGCGGCCAGCACCGCCCGGTTGCCATAGAAGCGCCGGTCGCCCGCCGCCTCCCTGCCCGCCGCCTCCAGGGTGGCGCGATCGAGCTGCCCCCGCGAGTCCAACAGCGGCAGCATCTGGTTCCGCACGCCCAGCCAGGTGCGGAGCTCGACTGGCCGGTCGGTCCGGAGCACCACCGCCATCGGCCCCCGTCGCTGTGTCATCCAGGCCGCCACGTCATCGACGTTGGTGATGGTGGCGGACAGGCCGATGAACCTGATGTGAGCCGGGGCCTGGATGATGACCTCCTCCCAGACCGTGCCCCGCGGATACTCGTCGATGTAGTGGATCTCGTCCAGGATCACCCAGCGCACCTGGGCCAGCGAAGAGGGGTCATCGTAGATCAGGTTGCGCAGGATCTCGGTGGTCATGACCACCACGGGGGCCTCGGGGTGGATCGAGGTCTCGCCCGTGACCAAGCCCACCTGCTGGGCTCCGTAGCGGCGGCACAGGTCGCCGTACTTCTGGTTGGAGAGGGCCTTGAGCGGAGTGGTGTAGAGCACCCGCTCGCCACAGGACCGGTCGCCCGCCGCCAGGCAGCGCCAGATCGCCCACTCGGCGACCACGGTCTTGCCGCTGCTGGTGGGGGCGCTGACCAGAACCCCCTGGTGGCGGCCGAGGGCCTCGATCGCCTGGCGCTGGAAGGGATCGAGCAAGAACGGGAGCGAGCCCTCGAACTCGGCCAGGTCGACGCTCCCAGCGGAGCGCTCGACCGCGGTCACTCCGGGGTGGGCGCTGGCGGTGGCTCAGGGGCCGGCGACGGTCGCGGGTTGGTCCTGTACCAGGCGTAGATCAGCAGCGGCACACCCAACACCAGGACTCCAATTGACGTCAGCTGAGTCTGCTTCAGGCCGAAGGCGATGATGGGGACATTGACCGGGTTGCGCAGGAAGAATAGCCCGAACTGGGTGATCGGGTAGATGATGATGTAGGTGATGCCGATCCAGCCGTCGGGCACCTGGCGTTTGCGCAGGTAGACCAGCAGGCCAAGGACCATCAGGATGAGGATCGCCTCGTAGGCGGCCGCGGGCTGGTAGGCGACGTCCAGCCGGGGGGCGAAGGTGTGCGGGTTGGTGTACGCGGTGGCCCACGGCAGGTTGGATGGGTAGCCCAGGATGTCCCCGTTGATGACGTTCCCGATCCGACCGATGGGTTGGCCCACGGCGGCGAAGAACGCGGCCGCGTCGAGCAGGATCCAGAAGCTCACCTTCTCGCGCCAGGCCAAGAAGAGCATGGTCGCGGCCGCCAGGAAGATGGCTCCGAAGAAGGCCATCCCGCCATTCCAAAAGGCCAGGATCTGGGCGGGGTGGGTGATGTAGTAGAGGGCGCCCGACTGCAGGTCATAGAACAGGCGCCCTCCGATCAGGCCGGCGATGACCGCCCAGAAGGCGATCCAACTGGTCTTGCTCCGGGGTATGCCGTGGCGCTCGGCATAGGGCAGCGCGACCTGGAGGCCGACCAAGATGGCGACCGCGTAGCCGACCCCGTACCAGTGGATGGTGAGCGGCCCCAGGTGGAAGATCGGGTCGATCCCAATCTTGATTACCGCGACCAGCGGGCTCACAGGCGAATCAACTCAATGTCCTGCCGGGTCAGTAGCGCTTCGCCGCCGCCGCCGTCCTCGGCCACCCAGTCGGCCACCTTGCGCAGCATCTGCTCGGCATGCCGACCGTCGTTGCTGACGCAGGTGACCCCGATCACCGCCAACTGCCAACTGTCCAAGCTATCCACCTCCGCGACCGCGATGTTGAAGGTTCGCCGCATCCTGGCGGTCAGCGAACTCACCACCTGACGCTTGGCCTTGAGTGACTGACTATCGGGGAGATGGAGCGTGAGCACCAGGCTGCCGATCACCACCCGGGTAGTTTAGGAACTCTCACCTCGGGTCCCCTGAAGCGGACTCAGGCAAGTGGGTGGGCGTCTCGAACCGGGACGGCTCAGCCCATCTGCCGGAGCATCTGCACCGCCACGTTCTGGCGCCGCTCCTGGCCCACCGTGGTGGTGGCGCCGTGGCCGGGGTAGATAACGGTGTTCTCCGGCAGCACCAGCAACTTCGAAAGCACCGCCATCAGCTGGCGGGACAGGTCGATGTCCGGTAGGTCGGTCGGTCCCAGGTCCCCGGCGCGCAGGGTATCCCCGGTGAAGAGGTGGTTGCCGACCTTGAAGCAAAGGCTGCCCGGGCTGTGGCCAGGAGTGAACAGGACCTCCAGCTCGAAGTCGCCGAAGGCGATTCGATCACCGTCGACCAAGTAGCGCTCGGCCGAGCGCAGGTAGGCCTTGGCGTCCAGCAGGCTGAGGGCGGTCTCTCCCCCGACCGCGGCCTTGACCTCATCCTTGGCGCCGGCGTGGTTGCGGTGGCCGTGGGTGCACAGGATGTGGCTCACGGTCAGTCCCTGGCACTGACTGACGATCTTGGCCGGGTCAGCCCCGGGGTCGATCACCACCGCCTCCTGGCCGCGGGCACACGCCACCACGTAGCAGTTGCTGGGCTGGGTACCATCCACCTTGACCCGGGCGATCTGCAGCCGGGGCCGGGGGGAGGGCGTGCTCAGAGACGTTCCTCGCGCTGCTGGGTGAGCTTCTGGCGGAGCGCCTCCAGCTCTTCGAACTCCTCCAGCGGAGGCTTGGGCAGACGCTGATAGGAGTGGGGGAACTTGGCGTGCTGGAGCGCACCCAAGAGCAGCTCGACATCGTTCTCGGTGAGCCGGTAAAGGTGCCCCTGCGGAGCGGTGGTGGGGATTGCCTCGGTCACCAGCTGGGGCTCGCGCTCCCGGGGCTCGAGCAGGAGCTCGGCGGGTTCGCCGGCTTCGCTTCCAGGCTCGCGCGGGGGCACCTTGGTGGGCTGGAACAGCTGCGCCGAGCCCGCCAGGCTGGCCCGTTTGAAGGCCATCTCAGTTCGCCTCCCGGCTGCTGAGGACGAAGTCGGCAAGTTGGCGGTAGGCGGTGGCCCCATCCGAATCCTTGGCGTATTGCAGGATCGACTGGCCGGCCAGAGGACACTCCGCAAAGCGGATACTGTCGCCCACCTGGAAGGGGTAGACCAGGTTCCCAAAGTTCGCCTGCACTTCGCGCAGGACCTCGTTGGCATGGACGGTGCGGCCCTTGTGGATGGTGGGCAGGATCCCGTGGATGTGGAGCCGCGGATTGAGCTTGGTCCGAACTCGTTCGATGGTCCGCTGCAACTGCTCCATGCCCTTCATCCCGAAGTACTCGCACTGGAGCGGGATGATCACGTCGGTGGCGACGACCAGCGCGTTGATCGCCAGCAATCCCAAGGAGGGAGGGCAGTCGATGATGATGAAGTCGTAGTCGGCCATCACGGGATGCAGCTTCTCCCGCAGCACCGATTCACGCCCGATTTCGGTCACCAGCTGGAGCTCGGCCCCGGCCAGCTCCACGTTGGCGGGCAGAAAGTCCACCCCCACGCCAGGGGAGTGGAGCCGGATGTCCTCAGCTGTGACATTGTGCTCACAGAGCATGTCGTAGACCGTGACTCGAAGCTCGTCGGGTTTGGCCACCCCCATGTTAACCGTGAGGTGGCCCTGGGGGTCCAGGTCCACGCAGAGCACCCGGGCGCCCCGTTCCGCCAGGGCGCTGCCCAGGTTGACGGCGGTGGTGGTCTTGCCGACGCCACCCTTCTGGTTGGCCACGGCGAACACCTGAACCTCAGGGGCGGAATGGTGATTTGAGGACATGTCGGGCCGAACCTCGATGGGACACCCGGTCGCCTGTGACCGGTCTGGTGAGCCCGCCGCTATCATATGGCCGCCCGCCGGTGCGGAGGGTGGCACCGCAAGGCAATTATCCCCAGTTCCTCGTTGCATCCCGGCCGGGCCGACCGGTACATTGCAGATCCCCTGCTCTGCCCGGGCCGCGCCGGAATCGACCGAAACCGACCCCCCGACACAAGGAGATCTGCCCTCTTGGCCGAACGCACCGAACCGCCCAAGTCCAAGGTGCAGTCCGTCGACTACGCGATCCAGTTGGCGCTGGCCTCCAAGTGGGAGGAGGCGGTGGCTGTGAACCAGGAGCTGCTGGCCAGGTTCGGGGCCGATGCTGACACCCACAACCGGCTGGGCAAGGCCCTGCTCGAGCTGGGGCAGTGGTCCGAGGCGGAGGCGTCGTATCGAGCTGCGCTAGAGCTAAATCCACTCAACCAGATCGCCCAGCGACAGCTGGCCAAACTTCGGGATCGGCAGGGTGGAGCGGGCGGCAAGGTCCCGGTGGCCGCTGCCCTTGACATCAAGTTCTTCACTGAGGAGCCCGGCAAGACCGTGCTCACCCGGGTGGTTGCGGAGTCCGACGCGTCCTCCTTGAGGGTGGCTCCCGGGGAGCCCATCGAACTGGTCATTGGGTCTGGGCAGGTGGCGGTGCGGAGCGTCCGCGGAGTGGAGGTCGGCACCCTCGAGCCCCGCATAGCGCAGCGCCTGCGGCGCATGGTGGATGGCGGCAATCGTTACGCCGGGGCGGTAGCTCACGTCGACCAGAGTTCGGTCCAGGTGATTCTGCGCGAGATCTACCAGGCGCCAGCGATGGTGGGGACGGTTTCCTTCCCGGTCCGCAAGGGACGTGAGCAGGACTACCGCCCCTACGCCAAGGAGACTCTGCTGGCCAGGAACGAGGAACCGGTCGTCATCGACGACGACGATGCCGAGCCTCTGGCGCCCCGGTCCCCCCGGACCACGGATGACATGGAGGAGGGCTTCGGGGATTTCGAGGAGATGGATGACCCCGCCGACGGCCCGAGCCTGGATGATGACGGCGACGAAGCTGAGGACGACTACTGAGCGAGGAGCGCTGGCCCCGGCCAGCGTCCACCCGATCCGGCCGACCGTCGGTCAGGTCAGGGGCGGCTCACCGGGGCTGGTTGGTCTACCGGCCACAGCAAAGGCCTCTCAAAACAAGAGCGAAGGACCACTGAGGAGCGGCTGGTGAGCCCGGCGTGCTCATCTCGCAGCTGACGCAGGAAGGTCGCCAGCCCGGTCGGCGAGGAGACCCTGACCTTGGCCACGTAGCAGTCCTCGCCGGCCACTTCGTGAAGCTCGAGAACGTCCGGGCTCGCCGTCAGCCGGGCCTCCAGGCGTCGGCGCTCGTCGCCACTCCCGTCCAGACGCAGGAAGACTAGGGCGGCGGTCGATCGCTCCACCTGGTCAGGGTCGACGATCGCGGTGTAGCCTCTGATCACCCCGGCTGTCTCCAGCTTGTGCATGCGGTCATGCACGGCCGGAGCGGAGAGCCCAACCCGTTCTCCCAGCGCGGCTAGGGTCATTCGCCCACTGCCCACGACCGCAGCCAGAAGCCGCCGGTCGATCTCGTCCATGAAAGCACAGTTTGACTTAACTTTCCAAGCTTGTCCAGCTAAACTGGCTTCCAATCTTCAGCCAGGCTACGGGACGCGCAATTGATCTTCGGAAGGATGCGGGTGGCAGTCGCCGCCAGCCAGGCGCTCCGAGGCGGGCTGGCCCTGCTGGTCGTGTACGTGGTCTGGGGCTCCACCTTCACCGGCATCCAGGTGGCGGTAAGGGCCATGCCACCGCTCCTGATGGCGGGTACCAGGTATCTCCTGGCCGGGGTCGTCCTGTACCTGGTGGCGGGTCGCAGCGGTCGCTGGCGGTGGCGGCGCCTCAGCTGGCCGGAGCTGTACAGCTCAGCGGCGGTCGGGTTGCTCCTGCTCCTGGGTGCCAACGGCCTGCTCAGCTGGTCGGAGCAGAAGGTGCCGTCCGGACTGGCCGCTCTGATCATCGCCACCGTTCCGCTTTGGATGGCTGTCCTGGGCCTGGCCGGGAGGCACTCGGTTGGGCCAGGCCGGTTGGGCTGGCTGGGGGTGATGGTGGGCCTGGTCGGAGTTGGCGTCCTGGCCAGCCCAACCACCGCCGGGCACATGGCCCCGGTTTACACGGCGGTCCTGCTGGCGGCCGCGCTGTTCTGGGCCAGCGGGTCCCTCTACGCGCGGCGGGCCCCGCTGCCCGATAACATCTTCATCGCCTCCGCCGTGGAGATGGTCTTCGGTGGCCTGGGACTGGTGGTCGCGGGGCTGGCCTCCGGCGAGAGCACCCAGGTCCAGTGGGCGCACGTCGTGGGGGGGCCCCTGATTGCCTTCGCCTGGCTGGTGTTGGGAGGCTCGCTGCTGGGCTACACCTGCTACGCGTATGCGCTCAAGGTTCTGCCCACCAGCACCGTGGCCACCTATGCCTACGTCAACCCCGTGGTGGCCCTGGTGCTGGGCTTTTTCATACTCGGCCAGGGCCTCACCCGGGGGAGTGCGATGGCCGCCGCCCTGATCACGGTGGGGGTGGTTCTGATGGTCAGCGGGCCCCACCTGGCCCGGCGGCGCCGGCTGCGGGCGGGGGTGCCCAGCGTCGGTACCGGCTGATCCGGGAACCGCTGCCCCGATCGCGGTGGGGCCCGGGCCGCCTCTGGCCGGTCGAGACTGAGCTCAGAACAGCACCGAGCGCATGGTCCCTATCCGTCGGAAGCCGATCCGCTCATAGACGTGGATGGCGACCGCATTGAAGTCGTTGACGAAGAGAGTGACGGTCTGGGTCTCGGCCAGCAGCAGCCGGCAGAGGCCCGCCATCGCCAGGGTCCCGCGCCCCTGGCCGCGGAACTTGGGATTGGTCCAGACCCCCTGAAGCTGGATCGCCTCGGCGGTAACGGCCGAGCACTCAGCCTTGAACACGATCTGGTCACCCTCCATCCAGACATACACCCAGCCGCGCCGGATCAACGTGAGCACCCGTTGCCGGAAGCCGATCGGGTCGGACGCCAAAGGGTCGAAGCCAACCTCCTCCAGATGCATGGCCGCCCCGGCCCGAACCGCCTGCTCCAAGTCGCCCACGGTGGCCTTCCGAAGCGGGGGGGGGTCCAGGGGCCACGCGACCAAGCCATCGAGATCCACCGCGTAATGGGGCTGTTCGGCGCGCAGCAGCCGGGCCGGACCCAACTGGGAGGCCAGCAGCCGCTGCAAGCCTGCCACCTGGTCCCGCGGTCCAACGATCAGTTGCACCAACCGGACCTGACTTCGCAGGGCGCCTGCCAGCGCCACCAGGTCGCGCTTCCCGGGGGCCCACGGGACCAACAGCGGGCCCTTCATGGCGACCGCGTGGAGACGATGGTCCTCGGGATGCTCGATGCCGACCAGGGCTCCCTGCCGCAGGGCGCCACACCGGATCTCGCTGCGTAGGTAGACCGTCTCCAGCGGGCTGGACTCCAAGCAGACATCGACGGCCAGCGAGTCGCCCGCCCAAAGCTGGCGAGCCCGCGGTTGGCGTAACGACGCCCGCCTCAGCACGGCAGGCATTATCACTCTCCGGGGCCGGCCCGGTGCGTGGGGGCGCATAAATATGCAACCATAAGCATATGTGCGCTGCCTCTGGGGCCAAACTGCGGGTGGCGGTGGCCGGAGCCACCGGCTACGCCGGCGCCGGCTGCGTGCAACTGCTGATGGCGCACCCGGATGTAGAGGTGGTCCAGGTCGGCTCCCGCTCCCAATCCGGTCGCCGCCACCAGGACGTGTATCCCGGATCCACCTGCTCCTTGGAGCTGACGCCCGAGATAGACGCCGCCCGCTGCGATGCGGTGCTCAGCGCCCTGCCGCCCGGAGAGGCGGCCCTTGCAGCTGGGACATGGCTGGCTCAGGGGGCGGTGGTAATCGACGTGGCGGCTGATTTTCGGCTGCGCGACCCGGCCGCCTATCGCGCCTGGTACGGCCACGACCATCCCGCCCCGGAGCTGCTGGACCGGGCGGTCGTGGCCCTGCCCGAGCTGGACCCCGAAGGGATCGACGGAGCCTCCCTGCTGTCACTTCCCGGATGCTTCTCCACAGCTGCGATCCTGGCCTGTGGCCCGGCCGCTATGGCGCATCTGGTCGAACCTCAGGTGGTCGTGGATGCCAAGACGGGAACCAGCGGGGCGGGCCGTCAGGCCGACTCCGGGCACCTTTTCTCGGAGCTGAACGAGTCGGTTCGAGCCTATGCGGTCGCCGGCCATCGCCATCGGCCGGAGATGGAGCAGACCCTCTCGCAGCTGGGGGGAGAGGAGTTCGGGGTCACGTTCGTTCCTCACCTGACCCCGATGACCCGGGGGATCGTCGCCACCTGTTACCTCAGCTTGCGGGCGGGAGCGGGCCGCGAGGAGGTTCGGGCGGCCTACCGGGCCCGTTACCAGGCCGCGCCCTTCGTAGCGTTGGTGGAGCAGGCGGCACCGAGCAAGCTAGCCAGCCACACCAACCTCTGCTTCATCAGCGTCGAGGTCCAGGGTCCGCACCTGGTGGTCTGCGCGGTCCTCGACAACCTGGGCCGAGGCGCCTCCTCGCAGGCCGTCCAGGTGCTCAACCAGCGCTTCGGGATGGCGCTCACCGCCGGCTTGGAGGCGGCCCCGCAATGGCCCTGACCTCGCGGGTGGAGAGCGCGGTGGGAGGGGTCACCACACCCCGGGGCTTCCGCGCCGGCACCGCCAGCGCCGACGTCCGAGGCGACGGGTCGCAGCGGCCGGACGTGGCTCTCGTGATCAGCGACCGGCCGGCGGCGGCCGCCGGTGTCTTCACCCGCAACCTGGTCAGGGCGGCTCCGGTCGTGATCAGCCAGCTGCACCTCAAGCGAGGGGTGGCCCGGGCCGTGGTGGTGAACAGCGGCAACGCCAACGCCTGCACTGGGGCCAGGGGCTTGGGAGACGCTCTCCGCATGGCCCAGGCCGCCTCGGACGCCGTCGAGTGTGCCCCTGGCGAGGTGCTGGTGGCTTCCACCGGGGTGATCGGGCGGTCCATGCCGATGGCTCGGGTCCTGCCCGCCATCGCCATTGCCGCCGGGGCGGCCACGGAGCGAGGCGGCATGGCCGCGGCCGAGGCGATCATGACCACGGACACCCGCTCGAAGGAGGCCGTGGCCACCTTCGAGGCGGACGGGATCGTCCATCGCATCGGGGGCATGGCGAAGGGTTCGGGCATGATCCATCCCGACATGGCGACGCTGCTCGCCTTCGTGACCACAGACGCTCGGGTGGCTCCGGAACTGCTCCGGCCGCTGCTCCAGGCCGCGGTTCGAGACAGCTTCAATCTGATCAGCGTGGACGGTGACACCAGCACCAACGACTGCTGTCTCCTGCTGGCCAACGGTGCCGCCGAAGGACCTCTGCTGGAGCCCGGCTCCACAGCGGCAGACCTCTTCGCCAGCGCCCTGGGCCGGGTGCTCCAAGACCTGGCGGAGCAGGTGGTGGCGGATGGCGAGGGCGCCACCAGGACCTTCTCCGTGCGGGTCACCGGGGCCGTCGACCAGGCTCAGGCGCGGGCCGCCGCGCGCACCGTGACCAGCTCGCCGCTGGTGAAGACGGCGATCCACGGCGGCGACCCCAACTGGGGACGGATCCTGGCCGCGGTGGGTCGCTCCGGCGCCGAGCTCGCCCTGGATCGCTGCCGCCTATCAATCCAGGGAGAGGAGATGTTCGCCCTGGGTCAGGTGCTGGAGGCGTCTCTGCAGCGGCTGGTGCCCAAGCTGTCCCAACCTCGGATCGCGATCGAAATCAACCTTGGAGTCGGGGACGCCGAGGCCACCGCCATCGGCTGTGACCTGAGCTCCGACTATGTGAGGATCAATGCCGACTACTCCACCTGACCCCACTCTGTCCACCATCAGCCCCGCCCTCCGGGCCCGCATCCTGGTGGAGGCCCTTCCCTACATCCGGCGGTTTCACGGCGAGCTGCTGGTGGTGAAACTGGGCGGGGCGGCCATGGACGACCCCCAAGCTCGTGACACCGTGCTCCAGGACCTGGTCCTGCTCCGATTGGTGGGGCTCCGGCCAGTGCTCGTGCATGGAGGCGGCCGGGAGATAACGGCGATGGCGCGCGCCCTCGGCCTGGAGACCCGGTTCATCGGCGGGCTGAGGGTCACCGACGAGCGCACCATGGAGGTCGCCAAGATGGTGCTGACCGGCAAGATCACGCCGGAACTGGTGGCCGCCATCCACCGCCTGGGGGGGCGCGCGATGGGCCTCTCCGGCGAGGATGGCCCGACTCTGCTCGTGCGCCGTCAGATGGGGCCCCAGGGGGAGGACCTGGGCTTGGTGGGAGCGGTCGAGGAGGTCAACCCCGAGCCGGTGCTGGCCATCTCGGAGCGAGGTCTGATCCCGGTGGTGGCCTCGATCGGACTCGGCTACGACGGGCTCAGCTACAACGTCAACGCGGACACCGTGGCGGCCGCCCTGGCGGCCGAGCTGAAGGCCGCCAAACTGCTGATGCTGACCGACGTGGTGGGCGTCCAGGGCCGCCAGGGAGAGCTTCTGAGCGAGCTGACCCTGGCCCAGGCGGAGGGGCTGCTGGCGGATGGGATCGCCCGGGATGGGATGATCCCCAAGCTGAAAGCCGCCTGCGACGCCGCCCGGGCTGGGGTCACCGTACACATCGTCGATGGCCGTGATCCTCATTCGATCCTGCTGGAGCTGCTGACCGCGTCCGGGGTTGGCACGATGATCGACGCGGCCCCTTCCGGGGCAGCCTGAGGTGACCTCACCGACCCTGGCGGAGCGTGAGGCCGCCGCCCTTTGCGGGACCTACCGGAGAGTTCCGGTGACCCTGGTGCGAGGGGACGGCTGCTTCGTGGAGACAGCCGACGGGCGCCGGCTGCTGGATCTGGTTGGCGGGATCGCGGTCAACCTGCTGGGTCACTGTCAGGCGGAGGTGGTGGCTGCCGCCACCGCGCAGATGGGCCGCCTGATGCACACCAGCAACCTGTACTACACCGAGCCCCAGGTGGAGCTCGCCGAGCGGCTGGCGGCGAGCGCATTCCCCAGCCGGGCCTTCCTCTGCAACAGTGGGGCCGAGGCCAACGAGGCCGCCATCAAGGTGGCCCGCAAGTGGGGCCAGCTCCACCGTCAGGGGGCCTACACCATCCTGACCCTGGAGGGCGCCTTTCACGGCCGCACCCTGGCCACTCTGGCAGCCACGGGCAACGCTCATTACAGCGACCCCTTCCGGCCCCTTCCGGATGGCTTCCGCCAGGTGCCGCGCGATGACCTGGGCGCAGTCGAGCTGGCCCTCGCGGACGCAGGCCGCCCCGCGGTCGCGGTCATGGCCGAGCCGATTCAGGGCGAGAGCGGGGTGCATCTTCTGGAGGACTCCTATCTCCGCGGGCTGCGCGAACTCTGCGACCAGCACCAGGCTCTGCTGATCCTGGACGAGGTCCAGACCGGGATGGGGCGGACCGGCAGGATGTGGGCCCATCAGCACTCCGGCGCGGTGCCGGACGTGATGACGGTCGCCAAGGGAGTTGGGGGCGGCCTGCCGTTGGGGGCGGCCCTGGTTGGGAAGCGGGCCGATGTGTTTGAGGCCGGTGACCACGGCAGCACTTTCGGAGGCAATCCTGTGGCCGCCGCCGCCGGCCTGGCGGTGCTCAGGGTGGTCGAGCGCGACCATCTATGGCAGCGGGCGGCAGTGGCAGGGGATCAATTCAAGGAGGCCATCCTGGGCCTCCGCCAGGAAGGCCACCCGGTGGTCGAGACCAGAGGTCGTGGGCTGCTGCTGGGGGTCGGGCTAGCCATTCCGATCGCAGCCGATCTGGGGCGCTTGGCGCTCGACGAGGGGATCTTGGTCAACCCGATCGGCGACTCGACCATCCGCCTGGCTCCGCCTCTGACGATTTCCGACGGTGAGATCGAGATGGCGGTCGCAGCCCTCGGGCGGGCGCTGGGACGAGCCTCCGGAGCCAGCCGGCCATGACCTCGGTGGAGCTGAAGCGCGCTCGCCAGGCCGCCATCGTGGCCGTGCTCCGCAACCATCCCGTGGAGACCCAGGCTCAGCTCGCCGAGGAGCTGCGGCGCCTCCGAATTGAGGCTGATCAGGCCACCATCAGCCGAGATCTGCGCCAGCTGGGAGTGGCTCGCGTGGAGGGGTCATCGGGCCGCCGTTATCTGCCCCCACGGGAGGACCGCCAGGGACGGCTGGCCCAGGTGCTGCGGACCCAGCTAGTCCATGTGGAGCAGGTGGCCGCGATGGTGGTCCTGCACACCGCATCTGGGGCGGCCCCGGTGGTGGCGTCGGCGGTGGATGGGCTGAGCCTGCCCCAGGTGGCAGGCACGGTGGCGGGGGACGACACGGTCTTTGTCCAGGCTCGGTCGGCCACCGCCGCGCGGCAGGTGGTGGAGCGGCTGGAGCTGGCCCGAAGCGCAATGGACGACGACCACCTGGAGTGGTCGAGCTGGTTGCCAGCCGACAGCCCCAGGGGCGAGGATGGGGGGCATGGCTGAGCACCGACCGCGCTGCGTACTGGCATTCTCTGGAGGGCTCGACACCACGGTCGCAGTCCACTGGCTCACCCATGAGCGCGGCTTCGAGGTGATCACTCTGTCCGCCGACCTCGGCGAGACCAAGGATGCTGAGGAGCTGCAGCGGCGGGCCCTCCACGCGGGGGCGACGGCTGCCCACGTGGTCGATGCCAAGGAGCTCTTCCTGACCAATTTTGTGTGGCCGTCGCTGCAGGCCGGAGCCCTCTACCAGGGCGTCTATCCGCTCGCGACCGCCCTTGGGCGGCCGCTCATAGCCAGGCTGCTGGTGGAGGTGGCGCGCGAGACCGGAGCGGCGGCTGTCGCCCACGGCTGCACCGCCAAGGGCAATGATCAGGTGCGCTTCGATGTCGCGGTGGGGGCTCTTGCCCCGGCGCTCCAGGTGGTGGCGCCGCTGCGCGACTGGCAGATGGGGCGCAGCGAGGAGATCGCCTACGCCGCCGAGAACGGGCTGGCGGTCAGGGCCACCAAGGAGAGTCCCTACAGCATCGACGCCAACCTCTGGGGCCGCAGCGTGGAGACCGGAGTCCTGGAGGACCCCTGGGTCGAGCCCCCGGAGGACGCCTTCGACTGGACCGTTGACCCGGCCAGGGCTCCCGAGGCCGGGCTGGTGGTGGAGGTGCACTTTGAGCAGGGGCTGCCCACCCGGCTCGACGGAGAGGAACTGGCGCCAGTCGAGCTGGTGACCAGACTCAACCTCTTGGCGGGCGCCCATGGCGTGGGTCGGATCGACCATATCGAGGACCGGTTGGTGGGGATCAAGTCACGTGAGCTCTACGAAGCGCCCGCCGCGGTGGTGCTCGACTTCGCCCACCGGGAGGTGGAGTCGCTCACGCTCGCCCGCGACGTGCTTCGCTTCAAGCGCTTGGTTGCCGACGAGTGGGCACAACTCACCTACGATGGACTCTGGTTCTCGGCGCTCCGGCAGAGCCTGGCCGCCTTTGTGGGTTCGACTCAGCATTTCGTCACGGGCGACGTGCGGTTGCACCTTCGCCAGGGCGCAATCCGTCTGCTCGGGCGGAGCAGCCCGAGCTCCCTGTACCGCCGGGAGCTCGCCACCTACGAGCGCGCCGAGGACCAGTTCCGCCATCAATCGGCCGAGGGGTTCCTCAACATCTTCGGTCTGCCGCTGCGGACCCAGGCGTCCATCCAGGGCAACCTCTGGGAGGAATCCATCCCTCTGCTCCAGTCCGCTCCCCGGGGTATCGCCCAGGGCGGCCACCCCGCCGACCCTGCCGATGCCGACAAGCCCTGAGCCGAAGCCCGGTTTCGCCAAGGCCTGGAGCGGCCGTCTGGAGGGGGGCAGCAACCCCACCCTCGAGGACTACACCAGCTCGCTCCAGGAGGACCTGCCCCTGGCGCCGTTCGATCTGGAGGGGTCTCGGGCGCACGCGCGGGCCCTCGCCAGGGCTGGGCTTCTCGACGCTGCCACCACTGTCGAGCTACTAGCTGGCCTGGAGCGCGTTGGCGACGAGCTCGCGGCCGGTAGCTTCCAGTTTCTGAATTCGGATGAGGACATACACATGGCGGTGGAGCGCCGCTTGACGGAGCTCATCGGGGACCCGGCGCGCCGGCTTCACACCGGTCGCAGTCGCAACGACCAGGTGGCTCTGGACCTTCGCCTCTGGGCCAAGCAGGCGTGCTGGAGGCTGGTTGAAGCCGCAACTGGGCTGCAGGGAGTGCTGGTGGCCCGAGCGCGTCGAGAGCGGCTCACCCTGATGCCCGGTTACACCCACTTGCAGCGGGCCCAGCCGATCCACCTGGCTCACCACCTGCTCGCCTATTTCGAGATGCTGGAGCGAGATGTGCAGCGGCTGCGGCAGTGCCGCCAACGGTTGGACCTCTCGCCCCTGGGGGCTGGAGCTCTGGCCGGCACGACGCTGGCGATCGAGCGGGCCGCGGTGGCGAGGGAGCTCGGTTTCGCCGGGGTCACCGGGAACAGCCTGGACGCGGTCTCGGACCGCGACTTCGCCGTGGAGCTGGTCTTCGACTGCGCTCTGGTCGCGGTCCACCTGTCGCGGCTGGCCGAGGACCTGATCCTCTGGAACACCAGGGAGTTCTCCTTCGTCAGCCTTCCGGACAGCTGGGCCACCGGGTCCAGTCTGATGCCCCAGAAGAAGAACCCGGATGTCCTGGAGCTGGTCCGCGGCCGGGCCGCGCGGCCGATCAGCTCCCTGATGGGGTTGCTGACCGTTCTCAAGGGGCTGCCCATGAGCTACAACCGCGACCTCCAGGAGGACAAGCACCATCTCTTCTCGGCGGTGGCCGCGACCGAGGCCAGCCTGCTGGCCCTAACCGGGCTGCTGGCGGAGGCGCGCTTCAACCGGGAGCGGATGGAGCTGGCGGCCCGCGACCCCGAGCTGCTGGCGACCGATCTTGCTGAGCACCTGGTGGCCCACGGGGTGGCGTTTCGAAGGGCCCACGAGCTGGTCGGCCAGGCGGTGCGCCAGGCCGAGGAGCGGGGCCAGAAGTTGGACTCATGGCTCAGGTCCAGCTGGCGGGAGCTGGGCTTACCCGACGATCCGGACAGCTCCGGTCTGTTCGACGCCCGGGCCGCCCTGGCTCGCCGGGAGCAGCCCGGGGCGCCCGGTCCAAGCGCGACCGAGGCGGCGCTGAGGGAGGCGGCAGCCCGTCTTCGCCGAAGCCGGGCGTGGGTCGCCGGGCAAAGGCGGTGAGGCGGCTGCGCGGTGCCGCCACCGGCCTGGCCGAGGCGGGAGTTGCTACGATCAGGAACACGGTGCAGGTTTACCAACTCTCCTGAGATGTATCGCAAGCTCTATCTGCCGCTGGACAACTCCGATCACTCCACCGCCGCCGCCGAGGTGGCGATCCGCCTGGCCAAGGCCACCGGAGCGGAGATCGTGGGCAGTCACGTGTATGCCGCCCGCATGCACGACTACCGCTTCAAGCAGATGGAGTACACCCTCCCCGAGGAGTACCAGGATGAGGTCGAGCTGGAGCGGCAGCGGAAGATCCACGACAGCCTGATCACGACCGGGTTGGGCCTGATCTCGGACTCTTATCTGGAGGTCGCCCAGAGGCGCTGCCTGGAGGAGGGGATTCCCTTCACCCCCAAGACCTTCGATGGCAAGAACTGGGAGGTCCTGGTCAAGGACATCGAGGAGTCCCAGTACGACCTGGTGCTGATGGGAGCGTGCGGCCTGGGCCAGGTGAAGGAGACGCAGATCGGGACCTGCGTGGACCGGGTGGTCCGGAGGGCGCACCAGGACACGATCGTGGTCCGCCATCGGGAGGGCCGTGACCCACTCGCAGGTCCAATTGTGGTGGCCATTGACGGCTCATCTCAGTCGTTCGCCGGGCTGCGCTCGGCGCTGGAGATGGGCCGGGCGCTGGACCTGCCGGTGGAGGCGGTCTCCGTCTACGACCCATACCTTCACTACGTTCTCTTCAACGGCATCGTGGGGGTGCTCTCCGAGAAGGCCAGCAAGGTATTCCGCTTCAAGGAGCAGGAGGCTCTCCACGAGGAGATCATCGACACCGGGCTGGCGATGATCTACTCCTCCCACCTCAAGGTGGCCAAGGAGGTCGCCAAGGCGGATGGGTACGACCTCCCGATCACATTGCTAGATGGCAAGGCCTTTGAGCAGGTGCTGCGCTACGTCCGCGACCGAGATGCCTCCCTGCTGGTGTGTGGCCGGATCGGGGTCCACTCCGACCAGGACATGGACATCGGCGGCAACAGCGAGAACCTGCTCCGGCTCGCCCCCTGCAGTGTGATGCTCTCCTCGCGAACCTACGTGCCTCCCATCGACATGAGGGGGGCAGCCTCGGTGGTCTGGACCCCGGAGGCCAATGGGGTGCTGGATCGGATCCCCTGCTCAGCTCAGGGGTTGGCAAGGACGGCGGTCCTGCGCTGGGCCATGGAGCGGGGCCACTCGATCATCTCGCAGGACCTGGTCAGCGCGGCCCTCGGGGACATCCTGCCCCCGGAGGCATCCGCGGCGATCGGGATCCAGCGTGGGGCCCAGGCGGTGGCCATCACCGAGACCGAGGTCCACATCTGCCGTGAGTGTGGCTACACCGCCAGGGGCGTCCGTCCGGTGGCCTGCCCGGTGTGCGGGGCAGCTCAGGAGCAGTTCTCCAAGGTGGACCACGAGAGCATGCGGCGCGACGCCGAGGAGGAGGGCGAGGTGTCCGAGGAGGTCACCTTCGACAATCGCAAGATCGGATGGTCAACCGAGGCTCGAAACCTGCTCCATGAGATGCCCGCGGGCTACCTCCGGCGCCGGATCAAGGCCAAGGTTGAGAAGGTCGCCCGCACCAGGCGCCTGGCGGTGGTTACCGTGCAGGTTGCGGCCCCCATCATCGACCCGGAGCTGGGCCGGTCGGCTCACGCCCAACCCCACCGCACCCCGCTCGAGGACGAGCTCGACGCCCCGGCGGCGGCCTTGGTCCCTGCCGGTGGCTTCGAGGATCCCGCAGCCGATGCCGACGAGGTGGACCTGGCCTTGCACACCTACGCCTCCGGTGGCAGTGGCGGCCGCTTCATCCCGCGTGAGGCGTCGCCGACCGTGGCCCGTCTGCGGCCGCGCGATGAGGGGACCACTCCTGGCCTTGGCGGCGTCCTGGATGGAGCGGAGGGGCCCGTTGGGACCGAAGGGAGCGCTCCGGCGCCTCAGTGCCCGTTCCACGGCCAGCCCGACGTCCAGCAGAAGATCGAGTCGGCGCTCTCGCAGGGGGTGGGGCGAGAGGGCTGACCCGGCCCTTCCCGCCACCAGCCGCGCCGACCCGATCGGCGCGAGCGGCTCTTGGACGAGCTGGCTGCCGCACTTCAGGGCGGCAGCGTCGGCGCTCTGGTAGACGCATTGAGGCCTGGGCAGTCGACCCAGCTTTGGCGACCTCGAAGGCACGTCCCGACGGGAAGGAGCCGGGGAATCGGCCGAGGCTGATGGGGTGCCTCCGTGGCCGGTTGCTGACCCAAAGCCGTTGGTCGCCAGGGCTGGCGCCCCGCGCCTGGCCCGCTTCGACTGGTACCTAGTTCCGGGGAGCGGGATCCTGGCTTGGAGCCAGGGGTCCTCGGCAGCCCGCCGCTGCGCTATGGCCTCTCGGACGCGTCCTCATCCGCGCTGAAGTCACCCAGCAGGTGGGGGCTGCCTTCCTCCAGGGAGAAGACGCTAGCGCATTCCGGGCACTCCATCTCGGCACCCACCTCGTAGTCTCCGGGGGGCAGCAGGACGGCGCCGCAGGCTGGGCAGGTGATGGAGATGTCGGGTGCGTATCGGCTCTCCCTGGCCATGGCAGCCGCGGCCGAGGCCAGGTCGAGAGCCACCGCGCCACAGCTGGCGCAGCGGAACGCGGCCAACTTGTCCTGGTGGTCCAGGTAGGAGCCGCTGGAGTCGACAAACACGGCACCCCCCAGGAGCTCGAATCGAGCCGGCTGGCAGCCATAGGGACAGACCAACTTTCGCTTCGCGGAGGCCATCCCGGCTCAGCCCTCCCCAGAGGTGAACGCTGGCCGGTGCCAGCCTCCGGGGCCCTCACCGGCGCTGGCGATCTCGGCAAAAAGCTCCTCCAGATCGGCCCGGGTGTTCAGATCCGCCACCCGAGCGCGCAGCCGGGCCGCCCCGCTGCAACCCTTGATCGCCCATACCACGAACTTGCGAGCAAGACGCACTCCGAGGCGTTCGCCATGTTGGTCGACCACCGCATCCCAGTGCCGTCGGGCCAGCCACAGGCGCTCCTGAAACGAGGGTTCTGGGCCGGGATCACCCCGCCGCAGCTGCCGCACCGTCTGCTCCAGGAAATTCCAGTCTCCCAACATCCCCCGGGCCACCACGACTCCGTCGACCACGCCCTGGCGGATCCGAGCCTCCACCTCCGCTGGGTCGCGCACGTCCCCGGACCCGAAGACTGGGATGTGGTCAACCGCCTCCCGAACTCGGGCAATCTCATCCCAGTCGGCCCAGCCGGTGTAGCGCTGGGCCCGGGTGCGACCGTGGACGGTGACCGCGGCCACGCCCACCTGCTCCAGTGCCCGGCACAGTTCCGGGGCATTGATGCTCTGCTGGTCCCAACCGAGGCGCATCTTGGCGGTGACTGGCACCGAGACCGAGTTCACCATGGCCTCCAGGACCGCCACGGTCTGGTCGATGTCACGGGCCAGCGCGGCGCCCGAACCCAACCTGACCACCTTGGGAACCGGGCAGCCCAGGTTCACGTCCACGATGTCGGCCCCACGAGCGACGCAGATCTGGGCGGCATCCGCCATCAGGCTTGGGTCGCAGCCCACCAGCTGAGCGGCCACCGGGCGCTCGTCCGAGCCCATGTCGAGAATCCGGTCGAGGGCCTCCTCCGGCGCTCTGACCAGCGCCGCAGCCGCGGTCATCTCGGTGCAGGTCAGGCCCGCGCCAAGCTCCCGCGCCAGGTCGCGGAAGGCGCGGTCCGTGATCCCCACCATGGGCGCGATGAACACCGGGCTGAAGAGCTCGACACTGCCGATCCGCAACCCCGCGCCAACTGGATAGCCGGTGGCGGCGGCTGGTTCGGTGTTGAGGGGCGTGATCAAAGGGCTGGCCTCGTGACAGTTGCCTGTCGGGCTGGTCCCGGGGCCGGGCCCGACTAATGGGCTCAGTATCTCCCATCGCCCTCAGGGCGGCCCCACCGGGTCTCCAGCCTGGATATAGTCGGCAGGTCACCAGAGAGGCCGGATCCCCGGTCCCAGAGTGGCGGAGGC
Source organism: bacterium (assembly GCA_021802115.1). The sequence continues at coordinate 26,424 of JAKABA010000034.1, forward strand.
CAAGACTGTGCTGCTCGCCATCGACGTGGGCAATTCCAACTTGACCATAGGGGTCTTCGAGGGCGATGAGCTGAGGGCCCATGGTCGCTTCCCCACCCGCCGAGATGCGACCCCTGACGGGCTGGGCGGGCAGCTTCTCACTTTCCTTCAGCAGCGGGGCCTGCCGGTGCAGGTGGCGGCGGTGGCGGTGAGCTGCGTGGTCCCTACCCTGAATCAGCCCCTCCTGGAAATGGCCCAGACGTACCTGGGGCTGGAGCCATTGATGGTGGGCCCCGGGACCCGGACCGGGATCGCCATCCACTACGACTCACCCCGTGATGTGGGTGCCGACCGGATTGCCACCGCCGTCGGGGTGCACCACCGCTATCACGGGCCCGCGATCATGGTCAGCTTTGGCACCGCTACCGTTTTCGATGTCATCGACGGGGCGGGCAACTACCTGGGTGGTGCGATCGCCCCCGGGCTGCAGCTCTCGGTCGATGCCCTGTTCGCGCGGGCAGCCAGGCTGCCACGGGTGGACCTGGTCGCTCCATCCCGGGTGCTGGGCCGGACCACGGTCGCCTCAATGCAGGCGGGCATCATGTATGGTGCGGCCGCCCAGGCGGAGGGCTTGATCGACCGGATCCGGCGGGAGCTAGACTTCGAGGTGAAGGTGGTGGCCACCGGTGGCCTGTCGCCGCTGGTGGCGCCATTGGTGCGGGGAGTCGACTTCACCGATCCCTTGGTGTTGCTGGAGGGGCTCCGGGTGCTCGACGGGCTCAACCGGCCCCGCGCCTGAGCGCTCTGGGCAAAAAAAAGGGCGCCCCCCGAAAGGGACGCCCCGAGAGGGGGGGGTGTCTTAAAGGTTCAGGCAGCGCAACTCACCTGACGCTCGTAGCCTAGCACCAAGTCTGTCGGGCGGCAAATTGCGATCTGGTGAAGGAGTCGCTACGGGTGTGTTGAAGGTGAAGTTGCGACTCTCGCAAGGTTTCGGTAGACTTCCCTTCCCCGGCCCGTGCCGCCATGGGCAGGCGCGGGAGGTGTCAGTCATGCCGGCCACAGCCGGCGAGGAGCGTGTGGAGTGATGCAGGACAAGCCGGTACTCCTTACCCCCGAGGGTCTGCACAAGCTGCAGGAGGAGCTCGACAACCTAATCAGCGTGCGCCGCCCGGAGATCGCGCAACGGATCAAACACGCCAAAGAGTTCGGCGACCTCAGCGAGAATGCCGAGTACGAGGATGCCAAGAACGACCAGGGCTTCATCGAGGGTCGGATCATGAAGCTCGAGCAGATGATCCGTAATGCCAGTCTCATCGAGACCGATGACCAGACCGACGGCTGGGTCCACTTGGGCTCCACCGTGAAGGTGAAGGACGAATTCGGGGAGACCGACTACACCATCGTGGGTTCGGCCGAGGCGGACGCCGGCTCCGGCAAGATCTCCCTGGAATCTCCGGTCGGGAAGGCGCTCCTGGGGCGCCGGAGTGGGGACGAGGTGGAGGTCGAGACGCCTGGCGGGGCGCGGACGGTCCAGATCCTTCAGGTGGCGTGAGCGGCGAGCGGCCCGCGCGCCGGAACTGGCGGTGAGCTCTGTGCCGCCAACCGAAGGCGGTTCTCTGGCAGAGATCATGGCGGAGCGCCGACGGAAGGCGGCGGACCTGGCCATCCAGGGCACCGCTCCATGGGGCGTGGACTTTCAGCCTGACCACACCTGCGCCGAGGCGGTGGCGGCAACGCCCCTTGCCGCTGGCGAGACCGGCAACCGGGTTTCGGTCGCGGGCCGGATCCTAGGGCTCCGCCGAGCCGGCGGGATCGCGTTTGCGGACTGCCATGACCAGAGTGGCCATATCCAGTTGCTGGCAAGCCGCGACGTCGACGGCGGTTCGCTGCTGCGCCGACTCGCCGACCTGGACCTGGGTGATCTGGTCGGGGCGAGCGGTCATCTGACCCGCTCCAGGGCGGGTGAGGCGAGCCTTGCTCTGGATGGCCTGACCCTGTTGGCGAAGTCCCTGCGACCGCCGGCCGACAAGCACCACGGCGTGGTTGAGCAGGAGTTGCGCTACCGCCGCCGCTATCTGGACCTGCTCACCGACCCCTCGCACCGGCGGATCTTCCGGCAGCGGTCCCGGGTGGTCAGCGCCTTGCGCCGAGTGCTCGACGAGCGCGGCTTCATGGAGGTTGAGACCCCCATTCTGCAGGCGATACCAGGCGGCGGTGCCGCTCGACCTTTCCGCACCCATCACCACTCCCTGGACACCGACTTCTACCTCAGAATCGCCTTGGAGTTGTATCTGAAGCGGCTTCTTGTCAGCGGCTTCGAGCGCGTCTTCGAAATCGGGCGCGTCTTCCGCAACGAGGGCTTGTCACCGCGGCACAACCCCGAGTTCACTCTTCTGGAGGCATATCAGGCCTACGGCAACCTCGAGTCCATGATGGACCTGAGCCAAGCCATGGTCTGGGCCGCGGCCGAGGCCGCCGCAGGCGAGGGTGAGGTAGCCGAGCGAACCTCGCAGCTGCGGCCTCCATACCCCAGGCGGAGCATGACAGAACTGGTGCGAGAGGTCACCGGCATTGACCCCGACTCGCTTTGGGAGAGCCCCACCCGGATGCTCCAGGAGGCGCGCCTCAAGGGGGCGAAGGTCGCGGACGGCACCAGTTCTGGAGTGATACTCTTCGCCGCCTACGAGCAGCTGGTGGAGCCAGGGCTGGAGGCCCCCGTGTTCGTCACCGACTACCCTCTCGAGGTGTCGCCCCTGGCCCGGATCAGCCCAGACCCTCGCTTCACCGAACGGTTCGAACTGGTGATCGCGGGTCGCGAGTTGGCCAACGCCTTTTCCGAGCTGAACGACCCCATCGACCAACGACGGCGGCTGGAGGAACAGGCCAAACTGCTCGCGGCCGGCGACCTGGAGGCCCAGCCCTTCGACCAAGACTTTGTCGAGGCGCTGGAGTACGGGATGCCGCCAGCGGGCGGGATCGGACTTGGGGTCGACCGGCTGGTGATGCTGGTCACCGGGGCGCCCACCATCCGGGACGTTCTGCTGTTTCCCACCCTGCGCCCGGAGGCGGCTGGTTCCGCCGTTGCCACAGAGTGAACTCTAGTAAGCCCACTGCTGGTGGCACCCCTGCTCGGGGTTCCTCTCCCGTTGCCGGGTTCGGTTCTGACCTCACCGCGGAACGCACACCGCCGAGGCAGTGGTCTTACATCCGCTCTCCAGGTGCCGCGGGC
>JAKABA010000232.1 GCA_021802115.1 bacterium
CGGTCAGGACTCTCCGGTCGCCCGGCGCAATAGCTCGGGCCGAGGTAGCTCAGTTGGTAGAGCACGGGTCTGAAAAACCCGGTGTCGGCGGTTCGATCCCGCCCCTCGGCACCAGTTTTTGATCTCAATTCGGGCGTCAGTAGCTGACTCCATGCGAGCGACTGATCCAACCGTTGATCCAACCCGGGTGGACACCAGGAGACTTGGGTGGACGATGAGGACTGCTCACCCCTCGGCCAGAGCCGCCTCGATCGCCCCGACCGCGGCTCGCTGCATGGTCTCGGTGACGTGGGAGTAGGTGTCCAGGGTGATCCCGACGGTCGCATGCCCCAGCATCTCGGAGGCGATCTTGGGATGGACACCCCTGCCGAGCATGACGGTGGCAGCCGTATGGCGGAGATCGTGGAACCGTATAGACGGCAGTCCGGTCCGAATCAGGAGGGGATGGAACGAGCGGCGCAGCATGTTCCCCGGCTCCAGCGGCGTTCCGACAGCAGAGCAGAACACAAGGTCCAGGTCCTGCCACCAGTCCGCTGCCTTCTGGCGCTCGACGGCCTGAGCGCTCTGGTGCCGTCGGAGAGCTCCGACAGCGGTCGGGGTGAGAAGGATCCGCCGCCGGGACCGAGCCGCCTTCGGCTCGACTCGGACCAAGCCCTTGCCCCTCACCCTCTGCAAGCTTCGAGTGACCGCCAGGGCTTGGCTCGGAACGTCCACGTCCGACCACCGGAGCCCGAGAAGCTCTCCGCGCCGCATCCCCGTCGTCACCGCGAGGGCGTACAGTGCCCCCAACCGATCGTCCTCCACGGTCCTGAGCAAGGTCCGCACTTGTTCCAATGTAGGGTTTGCATCTCATGGCGTGGAGCCTGTGGCGGGTCGACCAGATCCACGACGTTGCGAGCCACCTTGCCCCACCGCACCCCCTGCTTCAGGGCCTTGTGCGCCACCGCATGCACGTGCCTGATGCTCATGGCACTCAGACCCTCCTCGGCGAGGTCTCCGTAGAGCCGTTGCAGCCGCGGAGGAGTCAGGCGGGGCGGCGGCAGCCGCCCCACGTGCGGCAGAACATGAAGGGTGATGTCCCGGCGGTACTTCTCTCCCGTCGCCGGCTTCACGCTCCCCCCGAGGCCATCGAGCCAAGGCATCAAGTAGGTGGCCACCGTGTCCCGCCCGGCAGGCGCCGCGTCGCCCATTCCCTGATCCCGCCGGTGGAGGGCTTCGGTCAACCGCCTTCCCGCTTCGGCGCGAAAGCGCGCATAGAGGCGCTGACGACTGCCGTTTGCCCCAGTGATCGCCGCCACCCAGAGCCCATCGGATCGTTGGTAGACCGACCCCTCGCCATTGGCGCGCTTTCGGCCGCGAGGTCGAGGCGAAAGTTCGGCGGCCAGGAAGGGTACCTCGCGGCTGTACGCCCTACGCGTGGTAGAGGTCACCTCTCTGTGGCCGGGCAGCAGGTCTTCCACGGGTCGCGCCACCCCCTTTTTCAAGTTTGAGTTTACGCCTATCCGAAGTGAGTTGACTCCGTCTGGCACTGCGCAACGCCGCCATGGGTAAGCGCTGACCTTTCGGGTCGGAGCCGCGAGGTGCCTTCTTTCCTGCCATCTCCGCCCCGCACCAAACCAAACCCTGAGGGCGCCGACGAGCCGAGCCCGACCGGGTGCGGCCCCTCGCCAAGGTGCGTCGGTCGTCCGCCTTTGAAGGGGCGTCAGATCAGAGCCGTGTGCCAAGAGGTGACTGAATTGTCCCTCCATCGCCTGCAGTACTATGGCGGGCTGGAGTAGCATCCGAGTATCCCCTTGGTCGCTTCGGCGGCCAAGTGCGAGGCCCGCTCCGGCGGGTTTCTGCGTTTGTTTAGAGGGATGGCCCACTAGCCGACCGGCTTCAGAATCATTCGGGTGCGGCTGTTCTGGAGTGACGGATCCTCTTGGTCTTTGAGACGCCAACTCCGAAGGGGCAGGGTCCGAAGGCTGGCACTCGGCGGCTGTCCGAGCAGACCGTCACTCCGCGTCGGCTGACCAACGACTCGCTCCGAGGAGTTTTGGGGGCCCAGGCGCCGCTATCGCTGCCGCCCTCGCCACCCAGCAGATGCCGTCGGGAACTCGAGCTGAAGTTCGACCGGGCAGTAGAGCGAGCTACGCCACGACAGTCATCGCCCAGATCGCACGCCACGCGACATGAGTGGACTGGCGTCTTGCTGGCCATGGTCCTGACTGTTGCTCGCTGACTGAGCGGCTGCTCGACCGGTTCCGGAGTGGTCTGAGAGCTGCCACACGACGCCTACACCGAATGGTTAGGCACCGTCCTCAAACCCACGTTGGGACCTATCCGTGGCTGGATCAATTTGCTCCACCAACGCCCCCCCGAGGATTCTGTGGACATCGCCGCCCGCCTGGACCGCTCAGCGTTGTCACCCCTCCCTCCCATGGAGCACTTTGCTCCACCAGCCCTCCACGCGTGGTACCGTGCGTCCGGTTCAAGTTCACCTTCCTTACTCTGTCGGACTCCCTGCGAACCGCACGCCAGATCCCAGCGTGGACTACCATCGCCCGTCCAGTTCGCTCCTGAGGCCCCCTCTCGCCGTGCTCACGGCGCCCCAACCCACTCCCCGGGAGCAGTCTTCTTCGCTCCCGCAGTGTCCGCCAACTCGAAGGTGGCCCTCGTGACCCGCTCGAGCCCTCCTCAACTCCCTCGATCTTGCCGACGCCCGGGCCCGTCGATTGTCAACCGTTGACACGCCACGTTAACTGGTCTACACTCATCCAGATCACATGAAGGAAGCGGTGCAGTGCAAGTACCTCGCGGGCTCGCATCCCAATGCCAGATCTCAGGAGGCTCCCTTCGACCACATCACACGCCTTCGCCGCCCTCGCCCCACCCGGCCCTCCGCACCACGGGTGACCTGTTACCGAGGTCGTGTCAGGCCACGCTCACTAGTCTGGAGCCAGTTGCGCCCCGCTATACAGGGTTCCAACCCTGAGCGAACGCGACTACAGCATCGCCAGTTGCCAGAGGGCGCTGTAATAGTACGCTTCGCCTCTCTTCACACTGTGAAAGCTGAGGTACACGTCGTCAGGCTCTGGCTTGCGCTTGCCCAAATTCACCTCCCCAATGAAGACTGTTCTGAAGCATCGACGGCTCTACCACGCCGCGCAGCAACAAAGCACCGAGCTCCCCATCCAGAGCGGCTAAGGATGGCCGCATCCGAAGACCGCGACTGGTGCCACCTGCCGACTCGACGGCGCCCTACGTTTCGCGCGGCGGCACTAGCCTCCAACGCGTACCAAGACTTCTCGCGCCGCCTCAGCAGCTGTAATGCTAAGCGTGAATACGCGAAGTGGGCCACTATATCACCACCACTGCGGCCACAGCTATCGATGGTGCAAGTTTGGCCTGGCAAGCGGCACCACCCCTGCCACTAGCGTGGCTACACGGCGCAGGCGCGCTCCTTCGGCGGAGCACCAGGCTACGGCAAGCGATTTGCTACCACACAGATGGGCCCCCCGTTTCACGCGGTGTACGTTTGACATGAGGATCCCCTCGTTCAGACCGCAGTGCAAAAGTCCACCCATCTGTCGCGACACTTCGCTCACTCCACGTGTTCACAGCGTACAGTGGCCGTACGCTTCCAAGAGCAAGTACGGGCCAGTGGTTCTGCATCAGCACGATGGAGTCGATGCGCCCCGCAGGTTCACCTTGGCCGGCTGCGGCAGCACTCGTTTGCCCGGCCGTACCTTGAGGTGCAACGCTCCGTCTCTGCAAAATTGTCAGACACTCCGAGGTGGCGGCGAGCGACCTTTTGTAAACCTTCGAATGGAGATAGGCGCGTGACTAAAGCAATTGCCACAGCACTCTCTGGCGTGAGCCTCGTGGCCCCAACGCCGTTCACGGAGTCCGAGGAAATCGCCTACGAAGATATCGGTCGGATCGTGGACTGGGCCATTGCCAAGGGTGTTCGGTCACTGGCCGTTACGGGAACGATGGGAGAGGCCTTCAGGCTTAGCGACGCCGAGAGACGCTCCGTGGTCTCCGAGTTTTGCCGGTGTGCGCGCGGTCGGGTCCCTGTGGTAGCAGGAGTCGGACACCTCTCGGCCGTCACGGTTATTGACCTAGCGAGGGACTTGGTGAGGCTTGGAGCTACCTACCTCCTGGTGCCACCGCCACCGATTGGCGCCGTGACCACCGAGACTGTGGAGGCATTCTACGATTCAGTAGCCTTGGCAGTGGATGTCCCCCTTATCATGCAGGACGACCCCGTGAATTTGGGCTTTGCACTCGCGCCCGAAACGGTCTCGCGGTTGGCGGCACGGCACCCCAATATTGCTTATGTGAAACTTGAGGACCTGCCATCGCCACCCAAGATTCGGCGGGTTCGTGAGCTCACGCGGGACGGTGTGCAATGCCTTGGCGGCTCGGCTGGCGTGTACGCGCTAGAAGAACTCTTGGCGGGGGCCGCGGGCATCATGACGGGATTCTCGTTCCCCGAGGCCCTCGTCGCCTGTGCCGACGCGTACCAGGCTGGGAGGGCCAGTGAGGCGCGTCGGTTTATGGAGGTAGGAGCAAGTCTGGCCAGAGTCGAGTCGATGCCACGCATCTCTTTGTCGCTGCGCAAACACATGTATTGGAAGCGAAGTGTGCTTAGCACACCTGTCGTTCGGAGCCCGGGCATCGCGGCGGACCCATGGATTGTGGGGCTCGCGCTAGACGAACTGAGGCGACTTGAAGGCGCATGGATCGAGTTGGTCGGGGATTCCTGAGCTCATTGGATTACCAGTTGTGACTGGCCGATGCGACCCGGCAGGGGAAGAAGTGCGGCGCACTTGGGCCCACTCTGTTTTCTACGCCGTCTGGGCCTGGGGAGTGGAGGTGCGCTTGGGCTCGGCATCAGCAGGCGTTTTGGTCAGCGATGAGTTTGGTGCCGGCGCGTAATTGTGCGTTCTAGTCCACTGGGTGCGAGTTAGCGCGGATGAACGAAGCGTTGAAGTGGAGGATGGAGTATGGATCTCGGCATTGCTGGTCGGTGCGCGGTTGTGCTTGCTGGCGGCGGAGGCCTGGGTTCCGCTTCGGCACTTGCGCTGGGAAGTGAGGGCGTCAGAGTGGCAGTTGCGGACATATCACAGGACCGCGCGGAGCACTCGGTTCTCAGGGTTCTCGAAGCGGGGGGCCGCGCAAAGGCTTACCACTGTAACATTGGTGACGAGGCGTCCATAGAATCACTATATGCACGAGTGAGCGACGATTTCGGTAGTCCAGACATTCTGGTTAACATAACTGGTGGGCCACCAACGTACAGGGCGTCGGACGTGCCGTTCGATGCGTGGGAGCAAGAGTTCAAAAAGATGGTCCTGGGTGTCATCCGCCTCACCACATTGGCCTTGCCGGCGATGCGGCACAGCCAGTGGGGTCGGGTCATTACGAGCACCTCGTCTGGGGTGCTTGCCCCGATTCCCGGACTGGTTCTGTCAAATGCACTTAGGCTGGCTCTCGTGGGTTGGTCCAAGTCGCTGGCAGGTGAGGTTGGGCACGACGGTGTGACTGCGAACGTGATTGTGCCCGGGCGGATCGCGACTGAGCGAGTGCAGCAACTTGACAACGAAAGATCCGCTAGAGAGGGAGTAGCTGTCGAAGCGGTTCGCGCTGGTAGCTGGGCGACGATACCAGTCGGAAGATATGGGACCCCGGAAGAGTTCGGCAGCGTAGTGGCATTTCTTGCCAGCAGCGCTGCCTCGTACGTGACTGGCAGCGTCCTTCGGGTCGATGGCGGGCTGGTTTCGTCCATATAGCCAGTCAAGGATAGTATTGTCACGGGGGCTTCAGCACGACTCAGCCCGACTTTGACACGGAGCGGCTGAAGTGAGATCAAACTTGGCTGGGCGTGTCACAATGTGGGGACCCCGGAAGTCGGTCCAGTCTGAGTAAGAGTTACGACTGACTGATGGCCTTGGCGAAGACCGCTGGTGGTTGGTAGCTGAGAGCACTGTGTGGGCGGTGGACATTGTAGGCGTGGCACCAGTCGGCATAGAGAACCTTCGCCTCCAGGACGCTGTCGAAGATCTCGCGGGCGAAGAGCTCATCGCGGGCCCGGCTGTTGAAGCTTTCGACGTAAGGGTTC
>JAKABA010000035.1 GCA_021802115.1 bacterium
CTGCGGGCGGTGGTGCTGCGACGAGCCGGGGCCGCGCTGCGAGCGGAGGTGCTGCGGGCGGTGGTGCTGCGACGAGCCGGGGCCGCGCTGCGAGCGGTGGTGCTGCGGGCGGTGGTGCTGCGACGAGCCGGGGCCGCGCTGCGAGCGGTGGTGCTGCGGGCGGTGGTGCTACGACGAGCCGGGGCCGCGCTGCGAGCGGAGGTGCTGCGGGCGGTGGTGCTACGACGAGCCGGGGCCGCGCTGCGAGCGGAGGTGCTGCGCCGAGCCGTTACCCGCACGGCGGTTGCGCCCCTGGTCACGGCCGCGTCCAGCTTGCGCTCGATATCGCCAAGCCGCCGCTCCAGTGACTTCAGCTGAGCCGCCAAGCTCTTGTTGAGAGCAGCGGGCGACATCCGCGCCACTGGGGTACGGGTGGTCCGCCGGGCGGTGGTCCGCTTGGCGGTTGCGGTCTTTGCCGTGGTCCTTCGCGCGGCCGGTTTGCGAGTCGTGCGACTGGCCGTGCGCGCGGTGGTGCGCTTGGTGCCAGTCCTTCTGGTGGTTCGGGGCATGTACGATCTCCTCGTGATTTCAGCGGCGAATCCTGTCGCCGCGCTGTAGGTCCTAACCAGTGCAGGGCCGATCCCTCGAGGTGGCAGAACCGGTGCAACCAGCTTGCCGCCACTTCGATTGCATAGATTGTTACACATGTGCGCGCAGCGCGCGCGCACTGAAGTCCGCACGCTGGTCCCATGTGACGCTCGCTCCGCTGCGGTGAGGCGCCTGTCGGGAGTCGCCCGCGCGCCGGCGATAGCCCATATACTGAGCCCGTGAGCGTGGCCCCGAGCGAGAGTTTGATCGAGGATCTGTACGCCACCGGGCAACACCGGGTCGACGAGGCTGCGGAGTTTCTGCATCTGGATGACGACCTGCACGCGGTGCTGCGGGAGGTCAAGCGGGTCCTTCAGGTCCACTTCCCAGTGGTTCATGACGACGGTGCCGTCGCGGTGTACACCGGCTATCGCGTCCACCACAGCATCGCGCGCGGACCGGCCAAGGGGGGGATCCGCTACGAGCGTGACGCGACCCTAGAGGGCACCAAAGCTCAGGCCATGTTGATGAGCTGGAAGACCGCCGTCATGTCGCTGCCCTTCGGAGGCGCCGCGGGCGCGGTGGAGGTCAACCCGAGCGAGCTCAGTGCGCGCGAACTGGAGCGTCTCACCCGCCGTTTCACGACCGAGATCGGGTTGCTGCTGGGTCCGGAGCGCGACATCCCGGCGCCCGACATTGGCACCGGTCCGCAGGTGATGGCCTGGATGATGGACACCATCTCCATGCACCAGGGGTTCTCGGTGACCGCCTCCGTCACCGGCAAGCCCCAGGCGGTGGGCGGCTCGGTGGGGCGGGTCGAGGCCCCTGGCCGGGGTTTGGCCGCGGTCTTGATGCACACCCTGCGCAACACCGGCCTCACCCTCGAGGGTGCCGCAGTGGCGGTGGAGGGCTTCGGCACGGTGGGGGCAACCTGTGCCCGCATGCTGGTGGAGGCGGGCTGCCGGGTGATCGCGGTGTCCGACCACGCCGGTGGCTGGCACAATGGCTCCGGCTTGGACATCGCGGCCTTGCAGCGCCTGAAGCTCGAGGGTGGCCGTCTGGGTGACGGTGGGGTTCCCGGCGAAGCCATCAGTCGTGAGGAGTTGCTGGCGCTGCCGGTTACGGTGCTGGTGCCCGCCTCGGTGGAGAGCGTCATCAATTCCCAAAATGCCGCGCAGGTGCGGGCGCGCATTGTCGCGGAGGGTGCCAACGGACCGGTCACCCCACGGGCGGAGGCGATCTTGGCGGAGGACGGCATCGTGGTGGTTCCCGACATCCTCGCCAATGGCGGTGGCGTGACCGCGTCCTACTTCGAGTGGGTGCAGGATCTGCAATCGTTCTTCTGGGACGAAGAGGAGATCAACTCTCAGCTGGAGCGCGCCATGCTGCGGGCCAGTGACCATGTCTGGGGATTCGCCGCCCACAACCACATCTCGCTGCGTCAAGCCGCCTATGCGATTGCGATCGGCCGGGTGGCCCGCGCCGCCAGCGCTCGAGGGGTTTATCCCTGAGTCGCTGAGCCTCTCCAAGCTCGCGCCGCGGGCGCGGCGGCTTCGGCGGCGAGACGTCAGTGGATCAGCGGACCAGGCTGAGGCGTCTGCCCATCGCCGGCTCACGTCCGGGTTGGTACTCGAAGCGATAGCCGGCGCTGATCACCACATGGATGTACTGCGGCCCGTCTGAACGGCCCTGGATCTTGCGCCGCAAGCGGTACAGATGCGCATCCAGGGAGTGCACCTGGTAGGGGTCCCGGCGGCGCCACACCTCGGCGATTAGTTGGGGTCGTGACACCACCCGGCCGGCGTTGCGGGCCAGGGTCATGAGAATCCCGAACTCGGTGGGAGTCAGGGGCACGGGGCGGTCGTCGCGGCGGACCTCGTGTCGTCCCAGGTCGATTGACAAGCCGGGGAATTGAAGCCGGTCCTGGCCCGCACTCTGGCGCAACAGACGGGTGCGGCGCAGGCGGGCATTGATGCGTGCGACCAGCTCCCGAACCTCGAACGGCTTGCGCATGTAGTCGTCGGCGCCGACCTCCAGCCCGATGACCACGTCCTCGGACTCCTGCAGGCAGGAGACCATCATCACCGTGGACTTGTAGCCGGCCGCGCGCAGCCGCCGGCAAACCTCGATGCCGCTCATGTCGGGCAGCACCAGGTCCAGCAGGATGAGATCGGGCTCACTCTCCATGGCCAGCCGCAGCCCGGACGCGCCGCTGGCGGCGGTGGTCACCTCGTAGCCGTTTTCGGCGGCGATCAACTCCACCAGCTGCAGCATGGCCGGGTCATCATCGATGACCATCAGCTTGGCGCTGGGGTTCACTACCGTGGCGATGGGAGGCTCCCAGTTGCGGTCTTCGACGTTGGCCTGTATCACATGGCGATTGTGTCCCCGGAGGGGCTGAACTCGAAGTCCGGGAACGACAACGGCTGCGTAACAAGCTCCGCGCCTGGTGTGACGGGAGCAGGCGTGGTGCCCGGCTGGGGTAGGATGGGTTGGGCAGGGCGAAGGAGACCCGATGAAGACACCGATGGCGGGGTGGGCGCGGCGCCGCAAGGTGGGCACGGCTTTGGCCGGTCTGGGAGTGATCCTGGTCCTGGTCGGGGTCGGAGTGCTGGTGCCGCCCGTGCTCGGAGTGCTGCATCGAGGCAGCAACGATCACAAGTTGCTCAAGAGCTGGCTCGGGCCCAACGGGGCCCTGACCCAGGTCATCCCCGCCCAGAGCGAGAACCCGGCCGGCTCCTCATCTCCGGCGACGGCCCCCGCTTGCGGCAGCGGATCGCCCACTTCCGAGTTCGCGCTGCTCGGCTTCCCCAGCCTTCCTGGGATTGAGGGTGTGGCCGGCAACGGGAACTGGTCGATGCTGACCCAGCGGTCGGTGGTGCACTACGCCGATTCACCCGGCCCGGGGCAGGCCGGCAACATGCTGATAGCCGTGCATCGGGAGCCCAACTTCGAGCCCCTGGGCACGCTCAAGGTGGGCGACCCAATCGTGGTCACCAACCGCAGTTGCCGGCAGTTCACGTACACCATCACCCAGATCTGGGTGGAGAGCCCGGCCCAGGTGACCCAGCTGCAAGCCCTGAAGGGAGGCAGCTACCTGACCGTGATCACCTGCACTCCGCTCTGGATCGACACCTCCCGGATCGTGATCCGAGCCGTCCTGACCGGGAGTTGAGCAGCGGTCGCCCCGGTCGGCGGCCGGGGGCGAACACCACATGACGTGTACGGGGAAGAACCTGCCCACTAGATAGGGGACGATCCGAGCCCATCTGGTATGCTCAAACCCGGGGTGGCACACGTCAGGTGGTCCCCGTGCACCCGCATACGGAGGTGGCCCTGCTTGGACATTGAACTGGGACGAGGTAAGCGGGCGAGGCGGGCCTACGGCTTCGACGAGGTCGCCCTGGTCCCCGGCAAGGTGACCATCAACCCCGACGAGATCGACATCTCCTTGCAAATCGGCGAAGTTGAGATTCCGATCCCGATCCTGGCCGCCGCGATGGACGGGGTGGTCGACCCCCACTTCGCCCAGGAGATGGGCCACCTGGGCGGGGTGGCGGTCCTGAATTTGGACGGGATCAACTGCCGCTACGAGGACACGGCGGCCGTGTACGAGGAGATCGCCGAGGCGCCCCGCGAGAGGATCAACACCCTCCTCCAGGAGCTCTACCGGCAGCCGGTCAAGGACCAGTTGATATCCCGCCGGATTGAGCAGATCAAGGAGGCCGGCGTCATCTGCGGGGTCTCGACCAGCCCCGCCGAGGCTGAGCATCGGCTTCCCATCGTGACCGAGGCGGGGGCCAACCTGTACTTCGTCCAGGGCACGGTGCTCACGGCTCGTCACATCTCCCGCTCCTACCGACAGCTCGACTTCAGCCACCTGGCGGCTGCGGCGACGATCCCGGTGGTGGTGGGCAACTGCGTCGAGTACTACACGGCCTTGGAGCTGATGGCGACCGGAGTCGACGGGATCCTGGTGGGGGTGGGCCCGGGCGCCGCCTGCACCACCCGTGGCGTACTTGGCATCGGGGTGCCCCAGGTGACCGCGACCGCCGACGTGGCCGCCGCTCGCAACGATCACCGGCGCACCGGCGGCAAGCCGGTCACGGTGATCACGGATGGCGGCATGAGGGTCGGCGGTGACGTCACCAAGGCGCTGGCTTCGGGAGCCGACGGGGTCATGATCGGCTCGGTATTCGCGTCGGCGCAGGAGGCTCCCGGGCGCGGCCACCACTGGGGCATGGCGACTCCCGATCCCAACTTGCCCCGGGGGACCAGGATCAAGGTGGGCACCAGAGCCACGTTGAAGGAGCTCCTGGTGGGGCCGGCCCGAGTCGATGATGGCAGTCAGAACCTGGTGGGGGCGATCAAGTCGGCGATGGGGGTGTGCGGGGCCAGGACCATCGCGGAGTTCCAGGAGACCGAGATGGTGGTGGCCCCGGCCATCCTCACCGAGGGCAAGCTCTTCCAGCAGGCCCAGCAGGTCGGGATGGCTCGCTGATGGCCGGGAGCGGGGGCGGCCGATGATCGCTGCCGTCCCGCCCGCGTCGGACCTGGCGTCGCAGCCGCCGCCTTCCAAGCTGGCCTTCGACAGCGTCCTGGTACTCGACTTCGGATCCCAGTACAGCCAGCTGATCGCTCGCCGGATCAGGGAGTTGAAGGTGTACTGCGAGCTGGTGCCCGGAACCACCTCAGCGGCCGAGATCAGCCGGCACCGGCCCCGCGGGCTGGTCTTGAGCGGGGGACCGGCGAGCGTCTATGACCAAGATGCGCTCCATCCGGACCCCGCCATTTACGACTTGGGTCTGCCGATCCTGGGGATCTGTTACGGCATGCAGCTGCTGGCTCATGACCTCGGGGGCAGGGTAAAGCCCGCCACCAAGCGGGAGTACGGCCTGGCCTCGGTGGTGGTGGACAGCGACGACGGGCTGTTCGCGGGACTGCCCCAGGAGATGCCGGTCTGGATGAGTCACGGCGATGTGATCGAGCAGCTGCCGCCGGGCTATCGGTCTGTGGCTCACACCCTCAACAGCCCGGTCGCGGCCATGGCAGGGCCGGGTGGTCGGGTGGGCATCCAGTTCCACCCTGAGGTCGCCCACACCCCCCAGGGGGCGGCGATGCTGGCCAACTTCCTGTATCAGACCTGCGGTTGCCAGCCCAACTGGGAGGCGACCAGCTTCGTCGACCAGGCGATCGCCGAGATCCGGGATCGCGTCGGCGACTCCCAGGTGATCTGCGCGCTCTCCGGAGGCGTCGACTCGGCGGTGGTGGCCACCCTGGTGCATCGTGCCATCGGGGATCAGCTCACCTGCATCTTCGTGGACAATGGCCTGCTGCGGCGAGGCGAGGCAGATCGCGTCATCGACGTGCTCACTCGCAACATGCGCATGAAGATCATCCGGGTGGAGGCCGAGGCCCGGTTCCTGGACGCTCTGGCCGGCGTGGTGGACCCCGAGGAGAAACGCCGGATCGTTGGCCGCGAGTTCATCGCCGCCTTCGAGGAGGAGACCGGGCGCCTGGGGGCGGTCCCCTTCCTGGCTCAGGGGACGCTCTACCCCGATGTCATCGAAAGCACCTCGGCGGACACCTTCGGGGCCCACAAGATCAAGACCCACCACAATGTCGGCGGCCTTCCCCTGGGAATGCGCTTCCAGCTGGTGGAGCCTCTCCGCTACCTCTTCAAGGATGAGGTGCGCCGGGTGGGCCGGGCCCTGGGCCTTCCCGACGACCTGGTCATGCGCCAGCCGTTCCCGGGGCCGGGGCTGGCGATCCGGATCATCGGCGCGGTCGACCGGGAGCGCCTGGAGACGGTCCGAGGCGCTGACTGGGTCGTCATCGACGAGATCAAGCACAGTGGGCTGTACGGCCAGGTCTGGCAGAGCTTCGCCATCCTGACACCGGTCAGCAGTGTGGGGGTGATGGGTGACTTCCGGACCTACGCCAACGTGGTGGCGGTGCGAATCGTCACCTCCGAGGACGGCATGACCGCCGATTGGGCGCGAGTGCCCTACGACGTCCTGGCCGACATCAGCCGCCGGATCGTGAACGAGGTTCCGGGGGTCAACCGCGTCGTCTACGACATCAGCAGCAAGCCGCCCTCGACCATTGAGTGGGAGTGAGCGCAGACCACGCCGCCCGGGGATTGCACGTCCTGGTGGTGGGTGGAGGGGGCCGGGAGCACGCCCTGGCCTGGGCCTGCTCCCGCAGCCCTCTGGTGAGCCGAGTGAGCTGCAGCCCGGGCAACCCGGGCACGGCGGCGCTGGGGTCCAACTGGAGCATCGCCGCCACTGATCCTGCAGGGATCACCCAGCTGGCCCGGTCGGAGGCGGTTGACCTGGTCATCCTGGGTCCCGACGCAGCGGTGGCGGCCGGCGTCGGCGACGCCCTCGCGGCCGCCGGGATCCGCCGCTTCGGTCCCACGCGGGCCGCCGGCGAGCTGGAGACCAGCAAGGCGTTCGCGAAGCGGCTGATGGCAAGGGTGGGCATCGCCACGGCACCATTCAAGGTGTGCCGCGAACCTGACGAGGCGCTTCGCGAGCTCCGCCGCCGTGACGGCCCGGTGGTGGTGAAGGCGGATGGGCTGGCCCTGGGCAAGGGGGCGTTCGTCTGCCGGAGCCCGGCCGAGGCCGCGGCGGTCGTCGAGCGCCTGATGGTGAGGGCGGAGCTGGGCGACGCCGGCCGATCGGTGGTGATTGAGGACTGCCTCCAGGGTGAGGAGGTCTCCCTGTTCGCCATCTGCGATGGCGAGCGGGCCGTGATGCTGCCCCCGGTCTGCGATTACAAGCGCGCTCTCGACGGTGATCTGGGGGCCAACACCGGGGGCATGGGCGCCTACTCGCCGCCGCGGGTGGCCGGCGCGGAGGATTTGAACAGTCGGGCCCTGGCCGAGATAGTGACCCCCACCCTGGCGGAGATGGCGCGTCTGGGGCGGCCGTTCCAGGGCTGCCTGTACGTCGGCGGGATGCTGGTCGGGGATCGGATCAGCGTCCTGGAGTTCAACGTCCGCTTTGGGGACCCCGAGACGGAGGTGCTGCTGCCGCTTCTGGCCGACCCCGTGCCACTGCTCTGGGGGGCGGCTTCCGGTGAGCTGACCTCGCCGCTGGCCCCGGTCGGCCCGGCGGCGTCGGTGGGCGTGGTGGCGGTCAGAGCGCCATATCCCGAAGCGGTCCAGGCCGGCGGCCAGGTGGAGGGCCTGGAGGCCGCCGAGGCCCTCGGCTGTCTTATCTTTCAGATGGGTACCAGCGCGGCCGCCACCGGTGGGGTCGAGGTTGGCGGCGGCCGAGTTCTGATCTGCGTCGGCACCGGGGTCGACCTTCCCGCCGCTCGAGGCGCGGCCTATGCGGGGCTGGGCCAGATCAACTTCGCGGGGATGCGCTACCGCTCCGACATCGCCGCCTGATTGGCGGCGGCGCCATCTGGGTACCAAACCGAGGCATGACAGATCTCGAAAAGGTGGCCCAGGCGGACTCCGAATCGGCTCGGTTGAAGCTGCAGGCCAAGCTGGCGGAGCTCACATCGGAACTGGCCGACCTGAGCCTGGGCCTGGCGGTGCCCACCGCTCCGGTGCAGTACGGCAAGCGCGCCGGAGACCACATCTCGGAGGTCTCGGAGCGGCTCGCCAGGTCTCGCGCCGGGGAGGAGCTGGAGAAGCTGTCCGATCAGGTGCGAGCCGCCCTGGGCCGGCTGGACAGCGGTGGCTATGGCCGGTGTGAGCGCTGCGGAGAGGCCATCCCCGAGGGGCGCCTGGAGGCGCTGCCGTGGGCGATCAGGTGCGTCGCGTGCGCCGCGCTCCGGGAGCCGAAGGCAGGCGGCTGACCGGATCCCGGGCGCCGCCCGGCGGCAGCGGCGGGTGAGATCAGCGGACCGCGGGCGCCCACCGTTCCGGCCGAGCCTGGCCGCTGCCCTGAGTCCGGAGTCCGTCCAGGATCGCGAGTCCGCGGCTGGCCCCAATCCGATCGGCGCCGGCGGCGATCACCGCCAGGGAGTCCTGGGTGGTGCGGATTCCGCCACTGGCCTTGACGCCGGTTTCAGGCTTGAGCACGGACCGCAGCAGCTCGATGTCGGAGGCCACCATGGGGCGCAGAGAGAGCTCCTTGAACGCGGTTGAGGTCTCGATGAAATCCGCCCCGCCCCGCTCGGCCGCGAGGGCGGCGTCCACCGACTCCTCGGCGTCCAGCAGCGGCATCTCGATGATCACCTTGAGCACAACGCCGGCCGGGAGCGCGCCGCGGACGCCTGCCACCTCGTCACGGATCGACGTGTACTCGCCAGCCCTGGCCCGACCGATGTCGATCACCATGTCGACCTCGTCGGCACCCATGTCAGCCACGGTTCGGGCCTCCGCGGCTTTGACAGTGGGGGTGTCGGCACCGAGTGGGAAACTCACCACGGTCGCGACCTTGACCTCCGAGCCGCGGACGACCGTGCGCGCCGTGGGCACCATGTTGGGCAGGATGCAGACCGCTTTGAAGCGCTGATCGACCGCCGCCTGGACGAAGGCCCGGATCTCAGAGCGGGTGCAGCCCACGCTCAGGTTGGTCAGGTCGATGTACGCCGCCAGCGCGCCCGCCGTGCTCGGCAACCCACCGTTCATCGCCAGTCCGGCGGGATCATGGTGCCGTCCCCAGCAGGGCCCGGGTCGAGCTGGTGGCCACCCGGTCCGCCCCCGCCGCCAGCATCGCCAGCGCCTCTGGTCTGGAGTCGATCCCCCCCCACGCCATCAGGCGCAGGTCGGTGCCATAGCGCGCCCTGATGACCTCTACCTGATGACCTTCGGTGGGGCCCTGGAACCCGGAGCTGGTGATCAGGAAGGTGATTCCCGCCTCGCCGATCAGTTCGGCGGCTCGCAGCGACTCCTGGTCGGTCAGCGCGGGGGCGTAGTAAATCACCTTGATGGCGCCGGCGTCGGCCAGCCGGCGCACTGCGGTCAGGTCATCGATCACTCGCTGGTAGTCCCCGGATCGGAAGGCGGAGAGGTCGAGGGCCACGTTCAGCTCGTCGGCGCCATCCTCCAGGGCCTGCTCCGCCTGGATCACTTTCGCCTGGGTGGTCAGGGCTCCCAGGGGATGGGCGATCACAGTCGCCAGGCGCTGGCCCATGGCGGACAGGATTGGCTTGGAGGAGGTGACGTAGGCGGGCTCCACCATCACCGCGGCGTAGTCCCAGCCGGCGAGCGACTCGAAGAACTCCTCGAGCTCCTCGCGGGTGGGAGCCGGGGTGACGAGTGAGGCCTCGACCGACAACGCCAGCTCCGCGCTCCGAAAGTCCCGCACGCCCACGCCTCCCCGATGCCCAACCGATCCAGGCCGCCGCGACCCGGTGGCCAGAACCTCACGGGGTCGCAGCAACACGACCCCACCTAGCGAGGATAGGTCGGGGCGGGCCGCCCGACGAGCGAGTTACCATCCGGCCTCGCTTAGGTGGGATCATGCGGATGCCTGGCGGACTCCACCGCTAGGGCCGGAATTGTGGCCGCGGCGGTGGCGGGCATCCCGGCGCTGCTCCCCCGCCTCTCGTGGGAGAGTCCTCGCCGTGCCTCAGCTCGGCAGACTACGGCCAAGGCCCGCTAACCTTGGCACGCTATGCCTGCTGTCGGACTGATCGAGAGCTGCCTCCGTCACGGGCAGCAGACACTGCTCTCCAGCCGCCTGAGAACCCGTCACATGGTCACTCTGGCCGAGGAGCTGAACGCCAGCGGTCTGGCCGGCCTGGAGGTGTTCGGGGGAGCCACCTTCGGGGTCGCCCTGAGCAATCTTCGAGAGGACCCGTTCGAGCGGCTGCGGGCAGTCCGGGCCGCCACCCAGCTGCCCCTGTACGGCCTGATTCGGGGCCAGTCGCTGGTGGGGAGCCGGCCGGTCCCGGACGAGGTGGTCGACCTCTTCATCGCCACCGTCGCGGAGCTTGGGCTGGACGTATTTCGCTGCTTTGATCCCCTCAACGACCTGCGAAACCTGGCCCGGGTGGTGGCCGCTGTCCGGGCCTCCGGCAAGCGTGCCGAGGCCGCCCTGGTTTACACCGAGAGCCCAGTCCACTCCGCCGACGGCTTCGTGCGCCTGGGCGTGGAGCTGGCCGGGATGGGCTTCCAGAGCCTCAGCCTCTTCGATCCCGCCGGAATGCTGGGTGCCGGCAGCGCCCGGGCAATCGTGTCCGGGCTGGTCAAGGAGACCGGCCTTCCCGTGAGTGTCCACTGCGCCACCATCACCGGCCAGGCGGCGTTTGCCTACCTGGCGGCCGCCGAGGCGGGCGCCAGCTCGCTCGATGTCTGCCTGTCGCCGCTCGCCGGAGGCGCCTCGCTCCCCGGCACGGAGGGCGTCCTGGCCGCGCTGCGGGGTACCGAGATGGCTCCCCGGGTCGACCCCAGCGCAGTCCTGGCCGCCGCCGACACTCTGGACGCGCTGATGCCCCTGTACGAGCTGGTGGCCGACCCCAGCGGCTGGCAGCTGGACTCGAGCACGCTGCGCACCCAGATGGCTCCGTCGGTCCAGCAGCACCTGCTCTGGGAGTGCGCGGCTCAGGGGGTCGGGGAGCGGATCCCCGCGGTGGTGGAGGAGATCGCCCGGGTCCGGGCCGACATGGGCTATCCAGCCTTGATCAGCCCGGTGGCGGAGGTGGTGGTGAGTCAGGCGGTGGCGAACGTGGCCTCGCAGGACCGCTACCTCATCGTGGGGCAGGACTTGAAGGACTACTTCCTGGGCCTCTTCGGAGCTCCTCCCGGGCCTGCCGACCCCGAGATCCGACGCCTGGTGATCGGCACCGAGGAACCGATCACGGTCCGCCCTGGCGATGTCCTGGAGCCGATGCTCGCCGATGCCCGTCGCCGCATGGTCAAGCACCAGTTGGGGGATCCCTCAGACGAGCAGCTGCTGGAATTCGTCCTCTTCCCGGAGGCGACTGCGGCCACCATGAGAGGAGACCTGCAGGGTGAGCGCCTCGGGGACGAGCCCGAGCTGGCGGCGGCCGAGGGGGTCCAGGCGGCGGCGGTCGTGGATGGGGGCGACCTCAGTGAGCCGGTCGGGGACGCTGCTGCGATCCCGGCCCCGACCCTCCCGGCTCCCGGCCCGGCCCCGGTGGCCGAGGAGACCGTCCCCTCGCGAGAGTTCACAGTCGAGGTCGACGGTGAGGTGTTCGAGGTCAAAGTGGTGGCCCGGGACGCGGGCTTCGCCGTCTCGGGCGTCGCTCCGCGACCGCCGGCAACGTCTGGAGGCGGCGCCGTGAAGGCTCCCATGCAGGGCCTGATCGCAAGAATCCCGGTCAAGGTGGGCGACCATGTCGAGGTTGGCCAGACGGTCGCGGTCCTGGAGGCGATGAAGATGCAGAACGACATCCCCTCGGACCTCGCCGGCGTCGTCCAGGCGGTCAACGTGGCCGAGGGGCAGGTGGTGAGCCGGGGCGACTCCCTGGTGACCATCGCCTGAGGCAGAGCCAGGTGTTCGACACCGTTCTGGTGGCCAACCGCGGGGAGATAGCAGTCCGCGTGATCCGAGCCTGTCGCGACCTCGGGCTGCGCTCGGTGGCGGTCCACTCGGAGGCCGACCGGGGCGCGTTTCACACCCGCCTCGCCGACGCTGCCGTGGAGATCGGGCCCAGCCCGGCCACCCAGTCCTACCTCAACCTGGACCGGCTCATAGCCGCCGCCAAGGAGAGCGGTGCCCAGGCGGTCCACCCCGGCTACGGGTTTCTGTCCGAGAGCCCGCGCCTGGCCCAGGCCTGCGTAGACAACGGCCTGACTTTGATCGGCCCTCCGGCGGATGCCATGGCCGCCATGGGCGACAAGGTCACCGCCCGGGGCAGGATGCAAGCCGCTGGGGTCCCGGTGGTGCCGGGGACGGACGCCATCTCGGATCCGGGGGCCGCCATCGAGGCCGCGCACCATATCGGTTACCCGATCCTGGTCAAGGCCTCCGCAGGTGGTGGGGGCATTGGCATGCGCGCGGCCCGGGACGAGGATGAGCTGAGGTACGCCATTCAGGTCTGCAGCGACGCGGCTGCCCGCTCATTCGGAGACCCGAGGGTGTTCCTGGAGCGGCTGGTCGACGAGCCCAGGCACATCGAGATCCAGGTGCTGGCCGACTCCCATGGCAACACGATCCATCTCGGCGAGCGGGAGTGCTCCATCCAGAGGCGCCACCAGAAGCTGCTCGAGGAGAGCCCCTCCACCGCGGTCACAGATGAGATGCGGCAGCGCATGGGGGAGGCCGCCATCAAGGCCGCCCGCGCGGTCGGCTACGTCAACGCGGGCACGGTGGAGTTCATCGAGTCCCGCGGCTCCTTCTACTTCCTGGAGATGAACACCAGGCTCCAGGTGGAGCATCCGGTGACCGAGCTGGTCACCGGTGTGGACCTGGTGGTGGCCCAGTTGCGGATCGCGTTGGGCGAGCCCCTGCCGCTCACCCAAGAGCAGGTGCGGCAGGATGGCTGGGCGATCGAGTGCCGAGTCAACGCCGAGGACCCCTGGGAGGACTTCCTACCCACCCCGGGCCGGGTCGTCACCTACCACGAGCCCTCGGGGCCCGGAGTCAGGGTGGACAGCTCCCTGGCCGGGCCGGGCGTGGTCAGCCCGTTCTATGACCCCATGATCGCCAAGCTGGTGGTCCACGGGGCGACCCGCGAGCAGGCGGCGGCGAGGGCCCGTCGGGCACTCTACGAGTACTGGATCGGGGGCATCACCACCAACATTCCGTACCATGCGGTCCTGCTCGAGGACCCCGACTTTCTGGCGGGCCGGCTCACGACAGAGTTCATCCCCACCCATCCCGACCTGATGGGCAGGGCCCGCGACTGGCAGCGGCAGCAGGCCCAGGTGATGGCCCAGTTCGGAACCGACCGGCGCCGGCTGGCGGCGATGGCGGCGGCGCTGGCGGCGGCGGGAGCCTAACCGAGCGTCTCACCCACCCCGACGTGCCCGAGGGCGTCGGCGCCACCGACTGGCGGAGGCTTCAGCCGGCTGGTACGGCTGGCAGGGAGAGCTGGTAGGGGACGGAGATGGGGTTGTGGTTGACGTCGGCCAGGGGAGCGCTCACAGTGAGAACCAGCGGGCCCGCGGGCAGCCGGTTTGCGGTGACCGTCAACTGCCGACTTGAGGCCTGGTAGCTGATCTGCAGATTGCCCACCGCCTGGCCGCCATCGGTCAGGGTGACCGACTGAGGCCCCACCGTGACCGGGTCCAGGTCGGAGTCGAATTGGAGCAGGAAGGTGGTGGCGCCCGAGGCGCTGGTGGAGGTTGTCGCGTTGAGGACCAGGGGGCCGGTCGGCAGGGTGGTCAGCTGACCCTGACTCAGAGCGGCGATGAGTGGGCTGGCGCCGCCCAGGGCGACTGTGACCTGCTCTTGCATGTAGGCCGCCGGGCTGGCCGCGGTGGCGTCTTGGACCAGCTCCAGATCCACCTGATAACTCTCGGATCCAGCGCTGGTGGGGGCGCTGGAGACCGCATAGAAGCGGTCGAAGGACCCGGGCAGGAGCTGGGAGGCAGGTATCGACACGTTCGGCGCCAAGAGCCCCGCGATCGCGGCCGGGGCGGTCGGTCCAGCGGTGACCTGGAGCTGGGCCAGCTGACTGGCGGTGGCGATCGCGCTCGCCGCCAGCCCACCTGCGCTGGATGCCTGAGGTGGGTTCGACAGCTGCATCGAGAGGATGTCGCTGGCGCCCGACGGTGAGCTCTCCAGGGCCGAAAGCTCACTGCCAAAGGGGGACCAAACCGGCTGACTCATGCCGGTTCGAGTCGAGAGCAGGGCGCTGGTCCCGGTGGCGACATCCACCGCGCCCACCTGGCTCCCGGTTCCAGGGGTCTCAGCGACGTAGGCGATATAGCTGCCGTCCGGGCTGTAGGCGAGTTGGCTGAGTCCGACTCCGGCCGGCGCCACCAGCAGCTGGTGGGGTTGGGCGCTCGATGCGGCCGCCAGATCGATGACCTGATGGCCGTCCTGTTCGGCCACGTAGGCCAGCAGGGCGCCGGCCGGTGACCAGGTGGGAATGCCCTGGAGCCCGGGCAGGGGCTGCGCGGCGCCGCTGGTCAGGTTGTAAACGGTGGGCACCCCGGCCGGCTCGGAGAACAGGGACTGGCCATCGGGAGCGATTGAGAAGTAGCCGTTCGCGCCCAGCTTGACGAACGGGAAGACGCTCAGGGTCTGGCCGTCCAGGTTGACCTCAAAGAGGTGGCCCTCGGACGAGTAGAGCAGCTCGCTGTCGTTGATCCACGCCGCCTGGGGCACGGCGTAGCCGCTGCTGGCCAGGGACAGCAGCTGGCCCTGGCCGCCGATCGGCACCACCTCCAGGGTGGCGGTCCCGGAGGTGGTGGGGGCCCAGTAGGCCAGGTTCTGGCTGTCGGGCGACGCCACCGGGCCCAGGGCGTTGCCGGCCAGCGCCGCTTGCGGGCTGGTGAGGGCATAGATCACCCCGCCCGCGGGGGCGGCGGTGAGGGCGCCGGCGGTGGATGGGGTGCCGGCCGGGGGCGTGGCGGACGTGGATCCGGAGCTGGCCGGCAGCTGGCTACCCTGGTCCACCACCTGCCCGGTGGCCAGCAGCAGCAGCTCCCCGTCGGGGGCGTAGCTCAAGCTCTCGGCCCCGGTGGCGGCGGCGACCCGGTCGACGGCCACCAGCGAGGGGGGGTACCCGAGCGCGGTGGAGGAAGTCGGAACTGTTCCGAAGGGGATCACGATGTTGGACAGCGCGGTGGCGCCACTCTGGGCCTTGGCGGCGTAGCGGGCAATGCTGACCACGTAGGAAACATTGGCCACCAGGTCGTGGCGGGGCGCCAGCACCAGGGTCTTGGGGTCCGGCCATTCGGCCTGGAAGGAGACCGCGGGATCGATCTTGAGGCCATGGACCACACTCGCCTCCACCATCGGCAGATTGAAGCTCAACTGGATCGCCTGGGTGACCGGGACCCTGGGGTTCCCCTGCACCGAGGCCCGCACCGTCACCGACCTGGCGCCCGGGGGGAGCACCACCACCGACACCAGGACCAAGGACAGCATGGCGAGGCCGGCGAGGCCCATGCCGGTGCCCAGGGCGAGGCCGAAACGGCGGCGTCGGGGGGGCCGGGCGCGGGTGTGGAGCCGAGCCTCCTCCATCAGGCTGGCGCGCAGGTGAGCCCGGTAGCTGGGGTCGGGCTGCGGCCGCGGTCCGGATCGGACCGCGGCCTGGATCTTGTCCGCCGTTCCCAACAGGTGCTGCGCTCTGCCGCTGGGATCGAGTTCCAGGATCTCCCAGAGTTCGGGGTCCACCCCATCGGGAGGGGTGTTGCGGCGGCGCAGCCAGCTGGGGAACTCAGCCATGATTCCCCTCGGGCCCGTCGTCGCGGCTGGTCAGGAGGTGTTGCCGCAGGCTGGCCGTGCCTCTGAAGATCAGAAGCTTCACGGCCCCCTCCGTCTTGCCCATGATGACCCCGATCTGGGCCAGTTTGAGATCCTCCCCATATTTCAGGCTCATGGCGATCCGCTGCTGCTCCGGAAGTGCCTCGATGAGGTCCCAGATCGCCTGGGCTCCCATCCGATTGGCCACCTCGTCGTCGACCGCGGGGGTGGGGTCGACCGGCTCTGGCACCTCGTCCAAGCTGTCCTCAGCCCGCCGACGGGAGCGGTAGTGGTCGGTGATGGCGTTGACGGCGATCTGGTAGAGCCAGGCGGAGAAGGGATGCCCCGAGTGCTGGTAGCGCGGCAGTGCCCGCAGCGCCTTGAAGAAGACCTCACTGGTGATGTCCTCGGCCAGGGGCTGGCTGCGGACCCGGGAGGCCACGTATCGATAGATCTGGGGGAAGTACTGGTCATAGAGCTCGCCGAAGTATTCCGGGTCCTCCTTGGCCCTGGCAATCAGAGCCTCCTCATGATCGCTGGGGAGACTCATGGTCAGGCTCTTCCTCTCTGTGCCATCAACGCAGGCGTCGACAGTCCGGTTACGGCAAGGAGCGGGCGGGCCACCCGTCAAAGGTAACCGCCAGCCATGCCTGGTCGAGGAGCCGGCCCGTCCGACCTTATACTGGCTGGAGTTGATGATCCTCGAGCCGCTCCAGCGCTCAGCCCGGGCCCTCGTGAATGATCGATAGGTACGCACCCCCTGACCTGCGCGCCCTGTGGTCCGATGAGGCCAGGGTTGAGCTCTGGTTGCAGGTCGAGTTGGCGGTTTGCCAGGCGCGCGCCGACCTGGGGGAGATAGCGCCTCCGGAGATGGCCGCCCTGAAGCGTGCCACTCCGCCCAGCCTGACCCGGCTGAGGGAGCTGGAGGCGGAGCAGGGGCACGACCTGGCCGCCTTCGTGAGCGCGGTCCAGGAACAGCTGGGGCCCGAGGGCCGGCTGCTCCACCTGGGCCTCACCAGTCAGGATGTGGTCGACACCACCCTGGCGCTCCAGCTGCGCCGGGTCGCCGAGATCCTGGCCCAGGATCTGGCCCGTCTCGACCAGGCGCTGGCGGACCTAGCCCGGCGCCACCGCGGCACACCCATGATGGGCAGGACCCACGGCATGCACGCCGAGCCACTGACCTTCGGTTTCGTGATGGCCAACCACCTGGACGAGCTGCGCCGGGCCGCAGAGCGGCTCCGGGCCGCCACCGCCGAGGTGGTGGTGGGCAAGGTCTCGGGCACCGTGGGGACCCATGCGACCGTCTCTCCAGAGGTGGAACGCCTGGCCCTGGCCGGCCTTGGACTGCCGGCGGCGGCGATCACGACCCAGGTGGTGGCGCGGGATCGCCATGCGTCCTTCCTGTGCGCGGTGGCGCTGGTGGGCGCGTCCTGCGAGCGCCTGGCGACCACCCTGCGCCACCTTCAGCGCACCGAGGTGGGCGAGGTCGAGGAGCCCTTCGCGGCGCGCCAGAAGGGCTCCTCGGCCATGCCCCACAAGCGCAACCCGATCCGGCTTGAGCAGGTCTGCGGGCTGAGCCGCCTGCTCCGAGGCTGGGCGGTGGCCGGACTCGAGGATGTCGCCCTCTGGCACGAACGGGACATCTCCCACTCGTCGGTGGAGCGGGTGGCCCTACCCGACGCCACCATGGCCCTGGGCCACATGGTCCGCACCCTCACCTCCGTCCTGGGGGGCTTGGAGGTCGACCGCGAGGCCATGCTGGCGAACGTCGAGCGACGAGGTGGCCTGGCTCGGAGCCAGCAGGTCCTGCTGGCGCTGCTGGGCCGCGGTCAGCAGCGTGAGGAGGCCTACCGCCTAGTCCAGCGGCTGGCTCACGAGGCCGATCACGAGGGCGGGGACTTTCGGGCCGGCTGCCTGGCCTCGCCGGAGCTCGGCCGGCTGCTGACCGCGGCCGACATCGAGGAGGCGCTCGCCCTTGACCGCTACCTGGGGGGGATCGACGCCAGCTTCCAACGGCTGGGGTTGCTGCCCGCCACATCCGAGGCCGGCGACCCACCGGCCCAGGGTACCCGCTGATGGCCGGCGGGGAGGGCTTGGCGGAGGTGGAACTGCCCCAGCTGCCGCTCTTCCGCCGTGGCAAGGTGCGCGACACCTTCGACCTGGGTGATCGA
Organism: bacterium; assembly: GCA_021802115.1. The sequence goes on from JAKABA010000035.1 coordinate 18,032, forward strand.
CTGCTGATGGTGGCGACCGACCGGCTCTCGGCCTTCGACTGCGTGCTGCCCGACCTGATCCCTGACCGGGGCCGGGTGCTCACCACCATGTCCCGGTTCTGGTTTGCCCAGACCGCCGCGACGGTTCACAACCACCTCAGGGAGGACGACCCCGCGGCCATCCCGGCCGCCAGCTACTCGCAGCTGGCAGGCAGGATGATGTTTGTCGCCAAGGCGGACCGGGTCGACATCGAGTGCGTCGTCCGTGGTTACCTGGCCGGCAGCGGGTGGCAGGAGTACCTGGAAGCCGGGACGCTCGCCGAGGAGGAGCTGCCCTCGGGGTTGGCCTTCGGCTCGCGGCTCCCCGAGCCGCGCTTCACGCCGGCGACCAAGAGCGATTCCGGCCACGATCAGAACATCTCGCGGGCCCAGCTGCGAGAGCTGGTGGGCTCCGAGCTGGCCGCCCAGCTGGAAGGCACCAGCCTTCAGCTGTACCAGTTCGGGGCGGCGCGCTGCCTGGAGGCGGGCCTGATCCTGGCCGACACCAAGTTCGAGTTCGGATTCGTCGACGGGAGGCTGACCGTGATCGATGAGATGCTGACTCCGGACTCATCCCGGCTCTGGGAGGCGGGCGACGCCCAAGGGTCCACCCATGGCTTCGACAAGCAACCGGTGCGTGACTATCTGCTCAGCAGCGGCTGGAACCGGCTCGCCCCCGGGCCCCGCCTGCCCAAGGCCCTGGTGAGCGAGACCAGACTGCGGTACCTGGAGGTATGCCGACGGATAACCGGCATCGATATATAGCCGAGGTTGTGGTCACCCTCAAGCCCGTGGTGAACGACCCCCAGGGCCTGGTGGTGACCCAGGCACTGCACGCTCTGGGCTATCCCGAGGTGGGCGCGACCAGGGTGGGCAAGTTCATCAGCCTTGACCTGGAGGGTGCCGAGGAGGGCCAGGTGCGCGCCCGGGTGGAGGAGATGTGCCGGCGGCTACTCCGCAACGAGGTGATCGAGGACTACCGCTTCCAGCTCCGGCGGGAGGAGCCATAGCTTGCCGGTGCGCTTTGGCATAGCCGTCTTTCCGGGCACCTGGTCGGAGCGTGACTGCAGTCATGCGGTATCCCTGGCGGGTGGCGAGTCCACCTTCCTCTGGCACGCTGACCGAGACCTCAAGGGCAGTGACTGCGTGGTCCTGCCAGGGGGCTTCGCCCATGGCGACTACCTGCGCGCCGGGGCGATCGCGCGTTTCGCTCCGCTGATGGACGCGGTCGCCGAGCATGCCCGGGCGGGGGGTCTGGTGCTGGGAATCTGCAACGGCTTCCAGATCCTCTGCGAGGCCGGCCTGCTGCCGGGCGCGCTGCTGCGCAACCGGGGCCTTCAGTTCCTCTGCCAGCCGACCTGGCTGCGGGTGGAGACCGTCTCCACCCGGTTTCTGGCGGGGCTCGAGGTCGGCAACACCCTGGAGATCCCCATCTCCCATGGAGAGGGCCGGTACTACGCCGACCCGGCCACCCTGGCCCAGCTGGAAGCGGAGTCCAGAGTGGCCCTTCGCTACTCCGGTCCCACCGGGGAGCTGGCCGACCAGTACAACCCCAACGGCTCCCTGAATCAGATCGCGGGCATCCTCAACGAGCAGCGCAACGTGCTGGGCATGATGCCCCATCCGGAGCGGGCCTGCGAAGCGCTGCTGGGGTCTAGTGACGGGCTGGCGCTCTTCTCCGGAGTGGTCCGCGGCCTGGTCGCGGCGGGCCGATGACTCAGGCCGTTCCCGAGGCTCCCACCCAGGAGGAGCTGCGCGAGATCGCACTGACCCGCGCCGAGTACGAGTCGGCGTCCGCCCAGCTGGGGCGCGCCCTCAATCCTCTGGAGCTGGGCATGCTGGGCGCGATGTGGTCGGAGCACTGCTCCTACAAGACCTCCAAACCCCTGCTCCGGCAGCTGCGTTCCACGGGCGCCCGGGTGGTGCTGGGGCCCGGCGAGAACGCCGGGGTGGTGGATCTCGGAGGCGAGCTGCTCTGCTGCTTCAAGATCGAGTCCCACAACCACCCGAGCGCCATTGAGCCGGTCCAGGGGGCGGCCACCGGGGTGGGGGGCATCCTCCGCGACGTCTTCGCCATGGGGGCCCGTCCGGTCGCGCTCCTCGATGCGATCAGGTTCGGCGACCTGGACCAGTCGCTCCAGCGCCACCGCTTCGCCCGGGTGGTGCAGGGGATCGGCTTCTACGGCAACTGCATCGGGGTGCCCACGGTGGGAGGCGAGACCTACTTTGACTCCGCCTACTCCGACAACTGCCTGGTCAACGCCATGTGCGTGGGGCTGGCGGAGCGTTCGCAGCTGGTGCGGGCGGTCGCCTCCGGCCCGGGCAACCCGGTGATGCTGGTTGGAGCCGACACCGGGCGCGACGGCATCCACGGGGCTACCTTCGCCTCGGTGCAGCTGGACGAGAGCGCCGACGAGCGGCGGCCGGCGGTGCAGGTCGGCAACCCGTACCTGGAGAAGTGCCTGCTCGAGGCCTGCCTCGAACTGTGTGGCCATCCGGCCCTGGTGGGGCTCCAGGACTGTGGGGCGGCCGGGCTCACCAGCAGCTGCGCGGAGATGGCTCACCGGGGCGGGGTGGGAATCGAGATCGACGTGGCGCAGGTGGGCCGGCGGGAGCTGGGGATGTCCCCCTACCAGGTGATGCTCAGCGAGTCCCAGGAGCGGATGGTGCTGGTGGTGGAGAGCGGACAGGAGGACGCGGTGCGGCAGATCTTCGCCCGCTGGGACCTTCACAGCGACATCATCGGCCGAGTGATCTCCGAGCCCGAGCTGCGGATTCTCGACGGCCAGGTGCGGGTGGCCACGCTGCCGCTGGGGATTCTGGTTGACGGCTTCGCGGAGCGCAGGCCGCCCTCCCGCCGGCCAATCGACCTTGACTCGCGGCTGGCCGCGGACCCGCTGAGCAGCCCGGCGCCGTGGTCGCTGGAGGAGTCCTGGTTGCGGTTGCTGAGCTCCCCCAACTGCGGCGAGACCGGCTGGATATTCCGGCAGTACGACCACCAGGTGGGCGACGACACCGTGCGTGGCCCCGGCGGCGATGCCGCCGTGCTCCGGATCAAGGGCCGCAGCGACGGCCTGGCCATGACCGTGGACGGGGCCCACCGCTCGGCCGCGCTCGACCCCCGCCAAGGAACCGCGCTGGCGGTCGCCGAGGCGGTCAGGAACCTGGCCGTGGTGGGCGCCGAGCCGCTGGCGCTGACCAACTGCCTGAACTTCGGCGACCCGGACCAGCCGGAGGTCATGTGGCAGATGGAGGAGGCGGTTGGGGGCCTCGCCGAGGCCGCGCTGGCCTTTGGGATCCCCGTCGTCAGCGGCAATGTCAGCCTCTACAACGACTTCCAGGGCAACGGAATCCCGCCCACTCCGATGGTCGGCCTGGTGGGCCAGGTGCCCGCGGTCGCTGTCTCCACCGGGCTCGGGTTCCGGGCGGCCGGTGACCAGATCTACCTGATCGGGCCGGCCGGGGTCGAGCTGGCGGGGTCCGAGTACCAGCGCCTGGCCCACGGTGCGGTGTTGGGAACGCCACCCCGCCTCGACGTGGCCGCGGAACTGGCGGCCGCCGCCGCCATCAGGGACCTGGTGCGCGGTTCGGTCCTGAGCTCCGCCCACGATTGCTCCCTGGGCGGACTGGCGGTGACGCTGGCCGAGTCCTGCATCGCCGGCCAGCTGGGCGCCGTCGTGGACTCCCCGCTCGCTCTCCCGAGCCAGGCTCCAACCGGCTGGGCCTGGGGAGTGCTCTTCGGGGAAACATCTGGTCGCTACCTGGTCAGCGTCGCGCCAGATCTGATCGACCGCCTGGCCGCGGTCTGCCAGGGCCACGGGGTGCCCGCCCTGAAGCTCGGAGTCGTTGGGGGCAGGTCGATCTCAATTGGGGGCCTGGCGGAGATCGCCCTGGAGGCTGCGACCAAGGCGAGCGCTGGGGGCCTGGCCGGCTTCATGGAGCGCGGCTGAATTGCGGCAGCATCGAGTCGAGGCCGCCGGGCCGCTGGCGGTTATGCTGGCGGAGGTGATCGACATCAACGGCCACCCGGGGCATCCCCGGGCGGAGAGCCGTGCCGCTGGCGTCGGCGACGACAAGCTGCACGAGGCTTGCGGCGTGTTCGGCGTGTACGCCCCGGGGGGCAACGTGGCCAACCTCTGCTACCTGGGCATCTACGCGCTCCAGCATCGGGGCCAGGAGTCGGCGGGGATCTGCGTTTCAGACGAGAAGCAGTTGCGGGTGCACAAGGACATGGGCCTGGTCTCGCAGGTCTTCTCCGAGGAGTCCCTGAGCCGCTTGCCGGGGTCCTGGGGGCTGGCTCACACCCGCTACTCCACCACCGGGTCGTCCCACGCCAGCAACGCCCAGCCCTTCACATTCGAGCACGGCCAGCTGGGCCCGGTCGCGATCTCCCACAACGGCAACCTCACCAACGCTCAGGCGCTCCGCAACGCCCTTGTGGAGGAGGGCTACGCCTTCGCCACCAGCAGCGACACCGAGGTTCTGGCGGGTCTCCTGGCACGGACTCCTGGGGAGCGCTTGGAGGTAGTCCTGCAGCGCTCGTTGCCCCGGGTCCTCGGCGCCTACTCGCTGGGGTTCCTGACCCGGGACAGCCTGGTGGCAGCGCGGGACGAGCTGGGGCTGCGGCCGCTTTGCATCGGCCGTCTGGGAGACCTTCGCGCCCCTGGCGGCGAGGGTTACATAATCGCCAGTGAGACCTGTGCCCTGGACGTGGTGGGCGCCCGGCTGGTGCGTGAGGTGCGGCCTGGCGAGATCGTCACGATTGACGCCAGCGGGCTGCACAGCGTCAGCTTCGGGCAGCGGCGCCCGCCGGCGATGTGCTCGTTCGAGTTCATCTACTTCGCGCGTCCCGACTCTGTGATCCAGAACCGTAGCCTCTACGAGGTCCGCTTGGCGATGGGCAGGCGCCTGGCCGAGGAGTCGCCCGTGGACGGCGACGTGGTCATCCCGCTGCCCGACTCGGGAACCCCGGCCGCGATCGGATTCGCCCAGGCCAGCGGGATTCCCTTTGCCGAGGGCATGATCAAGTCGCGCTACATCAATCGCACCTTCATCCAGCCCCAGCAGGGGATGCGGGACGCCGGGGTGAGATTGAAGTTCAACCCCATGCCCCACGTCTTGGCGGGCAAGCGGGTGGTGCTGGTGGACGACTCGATCGTGCGGGGCTCGACATCCCGCCAGATCGTGGAGGCGCTGCGCCGGGCGGGGGCGCGCGAGGTGCACATGCGGGTGGCCTCGCCGCCGATTCGCTACCCCTGCTTCATGGGGATCGACATCGCCAGCCGCAGCGAGCTGATCGCCGCCGGACGCAGCTCCGACGAGGTGGGTGCCATCATCGGGACGGACTCCCTGGCGTATCTCAGCCTGGATGGGCTGCGTATCGCCCTGCATTCCCGCCCCGAGACGGCTGGCTTCTGTTTCGCCTGCTTGGATGGCGTCTACCCGCTCCAGGTTCCCCAGCAGCTGGAGATGGACAAGCTGGCGCTCGAAGGATGAACGGACCATGCGGCCGGGTGCCTTTTCCCGAGCGCGGCTCTCATGAGGCCGGCGCCAACGGCTTGGCCCTGGCGGGAGCAGGCGGGATTGGGGCGACTGGATTGCGTCCCCGTGGTGACCTTCTCGGCCTCGGGCGGGTCGCGGTCGTGCCGGGTCTCGCCAGGTCGCTCGGGCCCGCGGCGGGTCCGCTCCCGGTGACGGCTTGAACGAGACCCCCCCGGTGGGGGGCCCGCCCACGAGTGACCTGGGGCCGACCCAATACGCACAGGCGGGAGTGGACCGCAACCGTGCCCAGTCGGCCATCGCCCGGGTGGCCGCGCTGGCGGCGACCACCCATCTGCCCTCCCTGATGGCGGGGATCGGCCCCTTCGCTGCGGTCTGGCGCCTGCCCGAGGACCTGCCTCGTGACGCGGTCCTGGTCTCATCCACCGATTCGGTGGGGACCAAGACCAAGGTGGCCGTGGCGATGGGCGACCACCGCGGGATCGGCCAGGACATCGTCAACCACTGCGTCAACGACGTGCTCACGACCGGGGCCACGCCGCTGTTCTTCCTGGACTACTTCGCCACCGGCAGGATTGAGGCTGAGGTCCTGGGCCAGCTCGCGGAGGGGATGGCCCTCGCCTGCCGGGAGGCAGGCTGCTCCCTGGTTGGCGGCGAGACCGCCGAGATGCCCGGTCTGTACGGGATCGGAGACTATGACCTAGCCGGCTTCCTGGTGGGCATGGCCTCGGCTTCCAACCTATTGGGACCCGCCCTGGTGCGCGAGGGCGACATCCTGCTGGGGCTGCCGTCAACCGGTCTGCACACCAACGGCTTCTCCCTGGTGAGACACCTGTTGACGCAGCGGGACCTGGCCTATCGGACGGTCCTGCCTGGCACCGACCGACCCCTGGGAGAGCTGCTGCTGGCCGCTCATCGGTCCTATCTGGCGCCCGTCCTGGCCCTGCGCGAGCTGGGCGAGGTGCACGCTCTGGCTCATATCACCGGGGGCGGGATCGTGGAGAACCTGCCTCGGGTGCTGCCGGACGGATTGGCCGCCCGGATCGAGACTCGCAGCTGGCAGGTGCCCAGCCTCTTCAGCGCCCTCCAGGAGCTGGGCGGCATTGCCCCAGATGAGATGTGGCGGACGTTCAACATGGGCGTGGGCATGATCTGCATCGTGCCCGGCGCCACCGCCGATCTCTCTGCGCCGTTGACCGGGCACGGCTTCTTTCGGATGGGGGAGGTGATCGCCCGCAGCGGTTCGGACCGGGTGATCCTCCGCTGACCGACCAGCCAGCACGACGCGGGGTGGGGGTGCTGGTCTCCGGGCGTGGCAGCAACCTGGCCGCCCTGGTCTCCGCCGCCAGGGTGCCCGGCTTCCCAGCCGCGGTGGTGGCGGTGGCGTCCAATCGGACCACCTGCCCGGCGCTGGCGGTGGCCCGGTCGGCCGGGATCCCCTGCCAGGCATTTCCGGCCCGCGACTACGCGGGGGATTCCATGGCCAGGGACGCCGCCATGGCCGATTGGCTGGGGGAGAAGAAGGTTGAGATCCTGGTCCTGGCCGGGTACGACAGGATCCTGGGAGACCCTCTCCTGAGCGCCTTCGCCGGGCGGATCCTCAACCTGCACAACAGCCTGCTGCCCGCCTTCGCGGGCACCATGAGCGCGGTGGAGCAGGCCCTCGACTACGGGGTCAAGGTGACCGGCTGCACGGTCCACATCGTCGATCCCAAATCCGTCGACGGTGGTCCGATCGTGCTGCAGGCGGCGGTGGAGGTCAGGGACGACGACACCCCCGCCAGTCTGCTCCAACGAGTCCACGAGCAGGAGTGGCGAATCCTGCCCCGGGCGGTCGAGCTGCTGGCCAGCGATGGGCTGCTGGTGGAGGGCCGCCGGGTCCGGCGCCGGCCATGTTGAAGCCTCGCCGCGCTCTGCTCGGAGTTGATGACAAGGCCGGCCTGGTGGAATTCGCGACCGGGCTGAGCGGCCTGGGCGTCGAACTGGTGGCGACCGGCGGCACCGCCCGCGTCCTGAGCGAGGCAGGGCTCCCCGTGATCCCGATCTCGGAGCTGACCAAGGTGGAGGAGATGCTGGAGGGAAGGGTCAAGACCCTTCACCCAGCGGTCCATGCCGGCATCCTGGCGCGCCGAGATCGGACGGAGGACCTGGCGACCCTGGAGCGGTTCGGTTACCGGCCCATTGACATGGTGGTGGTCAACCTCTACCCGTTCGCCCGGGTGGCCGCCTCGGGAGCGGCCCTGGCGGAGGTGATCGAAGCGATTGACATCGGCGGCCCGACGCTGCTTCGGGCTGCCGCCAAGAATTGGCGCGACGTGGCGGCGGTGTCCAGCCCCGACCAGTATCGGGAGGTGCTGGAGGCGATTGGTTCTGGGGGCCTTGCTCCGGATCGGCTGCGGGAGTTGGCCTTGCGTGTCTTCCAACTCACCGCCGCCTACGACGGGGCCATCGCCGCCCATCTGGCCGGGGTGAACCCACCGGCGCCTCAGCCGTGGCCATCGCGCCTGACCCTGACCGGGAGCCTGCGCCAGGTCCTCCGCTATGGGGAGAACCCCCATCAAGAGGGCGCCCTCTATGAGGCCGGCGCTGCCGCCGGCGGGGTCGCCGCCGCCCAGCAGCTCCAGGGCCCGGAGCTCTCCTACACCAATTGGCTGGACGCCGACGCCGCCTGGCGCCTGTGCCAGGCGCTCCCGACCCCCTCGGCGGTGGTGGTGAAACACACCAACCCCTGTGGAGTGGCGCTTGGCGTGACCGTCGCCGAGGCTTTTCAACGGGCTTACGACTGCGACCCACGCTCTGCCTACGGCGGGGTTGTGGGCCTCAATCAGGAGCTTGACGTCGAGGCCGCCGAGGCGCTCCGGGGCCATTTCCTGGAGCTTGTGGTGGCGCCTACGATCACCTCCGAAGCGGCCCTTGTGCTGGCTGCCAAGCCCCGTCTCAGGGTCCTGCGGGTGGCCCTGCCATCGGCCTCGGGCGACTGGGATTTTCGCAGCCTGGATGGAGGTTTTCTGGTTCAGACGCCGGACTCCGCCGCGGACCCTCAGGCCTCCTTCACGGTGCTTTCCCGACGCTCCCCCAGCCCCGCTGAGTGGGCCCAGCTGACCCTTGCCTGGCAGGTCGTGAGGGTGGTCAAGTCGAACGCCATCGTGCTCTGCCGGGACGGCACCGCGGTTGGGATCGGGGCGGGCCAGATGTCTCGGGTGGAGTCGGTCCAGCTGGCGGTTGCTCGTGCCGGCGCTCGCTCCCAGGGCAGCTGCCTGGCCTCGGACGCATTCTTCCCGATGCCGGACGGCCTGCAGGTGGCCGCCGACGCAGGGGTCAGTGCGGCCATCCATCCCGGGGGCTCGAAGCGCGACCCCGAGGTTCTGGCCGTAGCCGACCAAGCTGGAATGGCACTGGTGGCGACCGGGAGACGTCACTTTCGCCACTGACGCCGTCTCCGCCCGGGCTGGTGTATGGTGCCCGCAGGTGGGTTTCACGTGGGGGTCACGATGAGTTCGATGCCGAAGCGCTCCGGGCTGGTGGGATTGGCCTCCGAAGGAGTCCTGCTGGCGGGGCTGACTGCGGGCTTCTTCATCGACCTCTTCTTGCCCTGGGGCCCGAGTCCGGTCTGCCTTGCTCCCGGACCGGTGATCCGGTCCCCCTTCACGACCCACGCGGCGATCCTGCAGCCATTCGGCTTTTGCGGCGGTGTTCAGACCGGGCTGGGTGGGGCTGGGCTGGCGGCGGCGCTCTTCGCGCTGGCGCTGCTGCTCTGGGAGGCGCTTCGGTTGGCGCGCCTCAGCTTGATGCTATCGAGCGCCTACCGCAGTTTGATCTCAACTTTCCTCAGCGCCGCGCTTCTGATGTTCACCATCCTGGATCTGATACCGCACTTCGGCTCTCTGGTCTCCAATCCGGGGGATGTCCCGTTTGGAGGGGCGTTCGCCTGGGTGGGTTTGGCGCTCGCCCTCCTGATCGCCGGGCTGGGTCTGGTGCACTGGCGAATCTGGCAGATGGGAGCCCCGCCAGCTCTCGACCACCCTCGCTCCGGGGCGTCGACACGACCGTCCGGAGTGGCCAGCCCGGACTCTCAGATCTGCCCATCTTGCGGCCGGGTGCTGCTGGCTGGCGCGCACTTCTGCTCCCAGTGCGGGCAGGCCGCCCCGGGCTGACCCTGCGACCGACTCCGAGCGACCCCCGGTCGGAGCTCTAGGGGTAGGCGCCGCCCGCGTCCCAGATCAGGTCCGTCTCCGGTCGGTCCCCGTCACGGCGTCGACCGCGGACGGTGGCTGGCGCTCAGTCTCCGCAGGACATCGAGGGCCTCGACAACCCGCTCCAGGGGCACCAGCAGGTGGTCGTGGTGGTAGCCGGCGATCACGTTGCAGCTGATCCCGGCGTCGGCAAGGGCGGCGCTAACCGCTGCCGTCAGGCCGACATCGCTGACCTTCGAGGACACCCCCAAGGTGACCCAGCCGGCCAGGAATTCGTAGGCCAGCCCCGCCGAGTCGGCATCGTCACGGGCCAGCACCAGCGAGACCCCCTCCGCCTCCACCACGCTGGCGAATGCCTCCACCTCAGGGAGCGGCTCTCCCCTGGCGACGAACACGAACACGTAGGTCCCGGGACGGCGCCGGGGAGACCGCCGCGCCAGCAATCCCTTCAGGCCAGCCTCAGCATTCATGCCGCAATTCTGCCCGATGGGGGCCGCGGCGCGGCCCATCGAGGGGCGCGTATCGGTGGCCCCGCGGCGCCGACGCAACGTGGCGACCGAAGCCACCTCCAGAAGACGACCGTCGCGGGCTCGAAGGTGGGGCGCTCCAGCGCCCAGTGTGGCCCGCTTGATCCGTCTGGTCGGGAGACCCGAAGTGACCGGCGTGACCGCCCAGCGCCCGCTGTCTGCCGCGGCGGCGACCGCCCAGCCGCCTGATTCGGGGGCGTGTGGGCGCAGATGGCCGCCATCCTCACAGCGGAACCCGGCCGCGCCGACCAAGGCGCACCCGCCCTGGTCCTGCGTCCGCTGAACTGGATCTGCACTGCGCCGGTCAAGGTTGCCCAGGGCCAGCGTTCCTACGGGCGTCCACGGTGGCTTGGCCACGCTCTCGGTGCTCCCGGCGCAGCCCCCCTGCTTGGGCTGCCACGTACCGGCTCAGGACCGGCGTGGCACACTTGGACAATGGCGGGCTTCTGGGGCGTCAGCCCCAGGCGGAGCGTGGCGGCGGAGTGTGCCCGGCGAGGGGAGCCTGCGGTGGTAGCTGGCTGTGTCGCTCTGCTCCTGGGCCGTGAGGTCGACGATGACCTGGTTCTGGCGCTTGGTGGTCCTCACGCCACATTCGTGCTTGGTGGTGCCGAGGGAGGCAGGGGTGGCTACTGGCCCCGGGTGTGGGCCTGCCGGGGACTTCTCTATGCCTGGGAGGACTCGGCGGCGCCGGCGGTGGTTCAGGCGCTCATGGCAGACCAGTGGCGGGTTCGCGAAATGGCCGCCAGAGTGATTGCCAGGCACCGCATAGAAGCCGCCATCGAAGCAGTGGCCAGCCTTCAGTGGGATCCCGTGGCGCGGGTTCGGGCGGCTGGCGAGCGGGCGGTGGTGGCGCTCCACGTCGAGGAGACCCGAGCGGCGCGCACCAGGACCGCAGGCCGGGCGTCGGAGCGTCCCAGCTCGCCCACTTCAGACCATGGGACATCAAGATGCGTGGGTCGGAAATAGTTAGAGGTGCATCTGGGCCCGAGATGTGCTATACTGAGGCATCAGCACTGCAGAGACCGCCACCGAAGAGGTGA
>JAKABA010000233.1 GCA_021802115.1 bacterium
GGCCGCCCCGCGGGCCGCGCCACCAGGCCGGGCGATCCTGGGATCGATCAGCGGGTAGAACAAGTCGACGAGGAAGTTGGCGAGCACCGTGGCCGTGGTGACCACGATGAAGCACCCCATCATCACGGGATAGTCCCGGTTGTCGATGGCCTGGACCATGTAGTAGGCGACTCCCGGGTAGGTGAAGAAGGTCTCGATGAACAGCGCACCGCCGAAGAGACCGCCGAGAGCCAGGGCCAGGTTCGTGACGATCGGCAGCATGGAGTTCCGCCCGATGTACGTCTGGGTAATCCGTCGCTGGGTCAGCCCCCACGACTTACTGGCCCTTATGTAGTCCGCCCCCATCGTGGAGGTGGTGCTTCCCTTCATCATGAGCGCCCAGCCGCCGAAACCGGTGATCACGGCGGCCGTGACGGGCAGGACGGCGTGGTCGAGGACGCTTCCGATGAAGGCCAGATTGAAGCCAACCGGCACGCTCGGCGAATACGCACCCTGGGCCGGGAAGAAGTGGTGGATGGCCGCAACCTGCCAGATCAGTATGAGAGCTGAGACATAGGCCGGGACTGCGCTGAAGAAGGACGTCACCAGGGTCAGAACTTTGGCCATGGCTCCCTTGCGGAAGGCCGCCATGATCGTCCCGATCAGGATACCGAGGACGAATGTCACCAGCAGCGACGCCGCACTGAGGAAGACGGTCCACGGCAGCGCCTGCTTGATAATATGGGCCACGGTAGCGCTGGAAACCGCGATCGACCGTCCGAAGTTACCTTGGGCCACATCGGCCAGGTACTGGAAATACTGGGACAGCAACGGCCCGTGCGGTTGCAGGCCGTAGTACACCTTGATCTCGGCGTCGATCTCCTGCGGTGTGAGCCCACCCTGCTGGACCAGTTGCTGGTAGAGAACCTGCATGGGGTTCCCCGGCATCATCCTGACCAGGAAGAAACTGCCCGAGATCACCACAAAGATGACGAAGAAACTGATCAGGGACCGGCGAAGGATATAGCTGAGCACCGGGGTCTCTCCCTACCGCCCGGGAACCCGGTAACCAGGCCTGGGCAGCGGGCGCCGGCAGGCGGTTCGCGTCATCTCCCCCAGGCCAGCATTTGGCTTCAGCATTGGTTGCGACCTCCTCGTTCACGCGGTGCGCCCCTGTGGGTGCCGGTGATTGGCTGGCTGGATTGCCGGGAGCCCCCGGGCGGCGCGGCCCATGTAAGGGGCGCCGTCCGGGGGCCGGCGCGGTCAGCTCTTCGGGCTGATGTAGCCGCCTTCGAGCATCAGCTCCAGCGCAGTGGTGGCGAAGATGCCGGATTCCTGCCACAGCCAGCTGCTTGCAGGTGGCCAGGTGTAGTGGGCGGTGGAGTAGAAGTTCACCGCGGTATCGTCCGCGTAGTTGAGGAACGGTACCGCCTTGTTCACCACCTGTGCCCAGTCCCAGGCGCGGGCGGCCATCTCCGGCCCAGTCGGGGTGGTCTGGCATTGAGAAACGATGGTCTGCGAGACCTGGACCTTGCCCAGACCGGGGACGTTGTAGTCAGGCCCGAAGCCGATGCCCGGCAGGCCGGGAGTGAAGGCGCCCGTCGCGGTGAAGCTGTAGTTCCACGGCGAGCCGAGGCCGCCGTTGGCGATGGCGCACACCGGCTGGAGGTTGCCGTTGACCCCGGTATCCCACGCGATCTGGAAATTCCCCTTCTCGAGTTCGGGTGTGTAGCTGGCCGAGGGCGCGGTGCTGGCGGTGGCGGGGATCCCGAACGCGGTCAGTTCGGCCGCCGCTTCCGTGGCGAAAAGCGCCGCGTTGGCCGGGGTGGAGGGAGCGATCACGGTGGTGCTGAACGGCTTACCGCTAGGCATCATCCAGTGGCCGTCAGGTCCACCGCCAACCTTTTTGAAGCCAACCGACTCGAGCAGCGAGGTGGCTTTCGACGGGCTGTAGGCGTACGGGTTGAGCCGGGCGCGCTGGGAGGCGGTCAGCCAGATGTCGTTCAGCACCGGGCCGAGGCCGTCGGGCAGGGTGTCAGGCTGGTTGATGGTCAGGGTGCCCCCGTCCTCGGTTTCCGCCAGCTTCGTCCGGTTGAGCAGGTAGGCGATCGCCTGCCGTACCGGGGTGAGCGTGAAGGGGTAGGACTTGTTGTTGAACAGCATGCTCTCGACCACGTCGTTGACGATCTTGACATGGCGCAGGCCCCTGGTGGAGTTCGCCTGGCTGAGCTCCGTCGAGGACGGCGTGGCGTCGCCGTACCAGTCGATGTCATGGCTGAACAGCTGGGCGTATGGGGATGCGGAACCGGCCCCGTTGAGCAGGGTGAGCTTGTCGACGTGCACGTGCGAGGCGCCGTAGTAGGTGGGAGATTTCAGTTCTGTGGCGCTGCTCGTGTTTATCCCGGTGAGCATGAACGGGCCGTCGCCTATCAGTTTCTTGGGTGAGTATTCCACAAGCTTTTTGGTGTAGGGCTCGACCTTCTTGTACAGGGGGCTCGAACTCGCGGTCGCGGCCGTCTTGGGGTTCTGGATCAAGTGGGCATAAGCCAGCAGCGTCTGCTTCATACCCTTGGGGAGGAACTGGCGGTACTGCGACATCGGCAGCGGGCTCATGAACGTGGCCGCGAGGTCACCCCGGGAGCTTGTGCTGGCGGTATTCGAGGTGAAGGTGATGACCAGCGTCGTCGGGTTCGGTGTGGTTATGTTCTCGACGTTCGCCAGGGCCGTCCCGGCCTCCATGCTGAGCAGGAGGGTATCTTCCACGTCGGTGGAGTTGATCGGCTCGCCGTTTGAGAACTTCGCGCCCTTGAGTAGATGGACCGTCAGGACGTTTGTTTTGCTGTCCAGCGAGTAGCTGGACATAAGCTGGGGAATCAGGTGGAACATCTTCGTGTGGTTAGCCGACTTCTCGACGAGTGCCAGCGGGAGCAGTACGCCGAGGCCCGCGAAGAACCCCGTCCCGTGAGGATTGTAGGTCCAGCTGGTGGGACCCCACGTGGCGACCGTGGTGAAAGCCGGGGCATTCGCGCCAGAATCGGACTTCCCGGGCTTTAGCGGCACGGCGCTGTAGGCCGCAGCCAGCAGGCCTACACATCCCACCACCCCGGCCTTCCGGGCGAACTGGCCTGCCGAAAAGCGCCGGCCAGGAAGCCACCCGGGATCTTTTATACTCTCGATAAGGCTCATTTGGCTCCTTCTTTTATTATGTTTCCTATATATTTGCTGACTTCCCCTTTTGGGGATTTCCTGGGTTTCCCTGCAGAGCTCTGCGCAGAAGGCGCACATCCGTAGTGCCTGGGCCGCATCATCTTTGCCTTCGTTCCGCGGCAGCGGGCGCGCCGCCGACGCGTTGATCTCCCCGAGTGACCAGCAGGAAGACCAGCCCGGAAATGGTGACGACAAGGCTGGTGCCTATCGCAAGCGCGTCTGCGACCTGGTCTGCTTTGTTAAGGTTACCGGTCAGCGAGTATGCGGCCAGCAGGATGAGCAGCATACCAGCGACCACCATGATCTGGGCGAAAGATCGCATTAATGATCACCTCTTTTCTTTTTCTGTGTTCGCCAGACGGCGCAGCTCTGCCTGTCCGCCGTCGCGGCCTTGAAGGCTGCTGAAGTCGGGCGCGTCGTAGCCGAACCCATAAGGAGCGTCGGGCCGTTGGAACTCGCCCATCAAGGAGCGCCGGAGAGGCGTGGTCCGCGCCAAGAACTCGGCGTCGTTCGCCAGCCGGTCAGACGGCCTGACCCACGGCGGGCTGTAAATGTAATGCATCGTGTAGCGGTCGTAGTCGCCGTCATGGGCGCAAGCGCGGTGCCAGACGGCATTGTGAAAGACCAGTACCGAGCCGGCCGCGGCGCAGATCACCTGGCCGATGGGCAGGTCGCCGTCCCTTCCGGCCGCGTGGCGGGGGAGCGGGACGCGGCTGCGGTGGCTGCCGGGGATCAGCTCGATGTTACCCAGCCTGGGTGTGAGCTGGTCATTTAGGAGAAAGGAAGCCCGAAGCTGGATGAGCGGGATGGGATAACCCAGCAGCTTGAAGTCGTACGTGCCGGAGCCGTCCTGGTGCCAGCCGCCGGCCTTGCCGCCAGCTGGCTGGACGGTGTTCCACCCGGCCTGCACGATGAACCGGTCGCCATACAGTCCCCGCACCTTGGGAAGCACCGCGGGATGGTCGATCAGGCGCTCCAGCGCGGGCTCCGTCTCGTAGCCCCGCCCCACCTGAGCGAACGTAGTCGAGCCGGCTCGGGCGTGGAGACGCTTGGAGGCCTCCAGGCATTGGTCAACCTCCGGTCGGCTGAGTACGCCAGGAATGATGAAGTAGCCCCATGACTCGAAGATGAAGCGATCGGTGTCGGTCAGTTCAGCAGGTTCTACTTGTGGAGTGGGCACGCTTGCGAATCCTTTCGCACCAGGTTTCCGGCCGGGGTTGGTCGGCTTCAGGGGAGCGGACGATCACGGATATGGTCGCCATCCGGCAGTAGCGCGCGGCTGCCTGCGGGAGCCGGCGTATCGCGCCACAGCAGCAATCCCACGCCTGGTGGGATCTGCCCTGGTGGTCTGCACGGCGCCCCAATCCCTGAATTAGAGCTCACTCGGCATCGCCGGGTATCGTAACTCTCGTAGCGCTCTATCATGCATCATCGGCCAAATGATCGTCAAGGATGGGGTCGACGTGACCGCCCGCTCATGCCGGTGAAAACTGACTCCCAATCACATGACCCTTAGCCCTCCTGCCGAGTCCCCTGAGGTCTGACCACTGACTATAGTCGGGTGTCGTGGGCGTGTCAATGCAAGTCAGGCACCGGACTCTGGCTAGGTTGTCTGGAGCGGGGGGACGTCACCTGTACGCCCCCGCCCGACGCCGGCTGCCAGGGTGGTCGCGGGGCCGGAGACCTTGGTCGTCTGGGGCCCTCTCGGGACCTCGTTCCTCGCATTCGAGGCGCGCTCGAGCCTCGTGGCGGGCCAACGGGCCACGGTGTCCGGTGGGGTGTGGCTGGGTTGCAACATCGCACATGCTCTCTTACGACCGGAGCCGTCAAGTTGTTCGAGCCCTGAACATTGGACGCGGTCTTCGACCCGCACAAAGCCGCCCGAAGGCGGGTCCCGGTTCGCCCTGGTGGTGCCAACATGTGTTCGTGGGTTGCGAGAGGGTCAGCCGCCAAGATCGGTCGGGGCCGGGTTCGGCCGGGAGCGCGTTGAGCGTCGGCGGCTCCAAGATGCTCACCCTCGGCGCGGAGGACGCGATGGCGCTGGGGTGGCACCGCAAGGCGGCTCTTGGAGGAGAGAAGAGCCGGGAGATCGAGTGCTCCAGGCATGCTCGGCCTCCGAGCGCTGTCCGAGCACGCCTTGGAAAAGATGGACGACGTGTCGTCGGGGGACCGCCGGTCGTCATAGTCGCGCCCGAGCAGTTCACCAAGAGATAAGGAGGTCTTCTCGGTCGACGACGCCGTGTACCACCCGCCAAGTCGAAGGTGCCGGCCTGCTAGGAGCAGTAAACTGTACCGACAGGACATCTCGAGGGAAACATGTAATGACAAGCCCAGCACGTAACGTAGCGTGTGATGGTTAAGGCAAGGCCGGACTATTACGGGGCGCTGTGGGCGCCGGTCAAGGCCTCGGGCACACTTGTCGACCGCGTCGTTGAGAGGATCGAAGCGCTGCTCGCCCATGACCAGCTGAGCGCTGGGTCACGCCTGCCACCAGAGCGAGAGCTGGCACAAATGCTCGGGGTGAGCCGGCCGGCCTTGCGCGAAGCGGTAAAGACCCTGGCCGCTCGTGGCTGGCTGGTCGTCCGCCACGGGCAGGGTGTTTTCGTCGCACAAAGCGCCGAGGGGGCGATGCGTGCCCGGCTCTCTAGTCTCGAAGTAAGCCTCCAGGATCTATTCGCCATGCGGGAGGTGCTCGAAGTCGCAGCCGCTGGTTGGGCAGCCGAGCGGGCGACAGACCTGGAGATCTTGGAGCTCGCTGAAGCACTCGAGCGAATCGAGCAGGCCCGCAAAAAACCGGTGGAC
>JAKABA010000234.1 GCA_021802115.1 bacterium
CGGGATCACTGAGACCACTCCCCGGACGGTCGATCGCGATGACCCGGAACCCCGTCGCCAATTCGGCCGCCAGGCCTGCATACTCGCCCACGCTGGCACCGAGGCCGTGGAGGAACACCAGTGGCCGCGGCCCCTGTCCGAGCTCGAGCGCATGAATGCGTCCAACCGGGGTCTGGATGTAGTGGTGGGAGCCGCGCTGACCCAGCCGGCCCAGCCAGCGGTCGAGAATCGCCTCCAGCTCCTCGTCGGCGGCTGACTGGGCTGGCTGCCGCCGCGCCAGGCCGACCGCCGAGGCGTAGCCGGCTGAGGCCAGGGCGCCGGCGCCGAGGCCGATGGTCAGGCCGAGCTTGGGAGGCTTCATTCCGATTCCTGTGATGGTTGCCGCCATCCCAATTCTGCCCACCCGCGCCGTCGCTGTGGCCCGCCCAAGGGCACGCTCAGCCAGGCGCCTGGAGCCAGGAGCGCACCCTGGACGCGGTCGTGGGCGGCTCAAGAAACGGGAATAGGTGCCCCCACCGAGGCACCACCTCCAAGGCGATGCCCGGATAGTGCTCCAACTGGGCAGCCGCCGGACCGACCGGGACCTTACGATCCTCCGCCCCGAAGATGACCAGAGCCCGGTCCGAGAGGAGCCCTAACCCCGGAAGCAGCTGGGTGTCCGGGTGAAACCCGGACCATGAGACCAGTCTCGCAAAGGCCAAGAGATCGAAACCGTGTTGGAAGCGCCTGGTGACCAGGCGCCGGTAGCCGTCGGGGTCGGGCCCAACCTCCACCGGTCCCCCCGGAAGTCCGGCGATATCGGCCACCCCGTGTGACCACTGCCAGTCCATGACCCAGCCGTCCAGCCCGAAGATCAGCTGTGGAAGGCCGGGGACGAGGGCCGCCTGCCAGGTCCGGGGCGGCCGCTCGGCCAGTCCGACCGGCGCGAGCAGCACGACCCTTCCCACCTGCTGGGGGCGGGCCACCCCGTAGGCCCCCGCGGCCAGGCCGCCCATCGAATGCCCCACCAGATGGGGGCGGACGAGGCCCAGTTGGTCCGCCACCTCCCCGATCACCGAAACCCATGCCCGTCGCGGATGCCCAGTGAACCGGATCGGGTCACTGAGCCCGGTGCCGGGAAGGTCGATGACGATGACCCGCAAGTCGTGGGAAAGCTGGGCGGCCAGGTCCGCATACGCGCCCGAGCTGCCGCCGAGCCCGGGGACGAGAATGACCGACGCGGTCCCCGATCCGACTTCGAGGACGTGGATGCGCCCCCAGGTCGTGCCCACATACAGGTGCCGACCGGAAGCGCCGGATCGGCGCAAGCGGTCGTCCACCAACCGTTCCACCTCCGCCTCGGAGGTGGTGAGCGACGGCCGTCGGCCGGCTATGCCGACGGCCGCCCCGTAGCCCAGCAGCCCGAGGACGGCGGCACCTGCCGCCCGTCCCCAGGTCCGCCCGCTCAAACCTCTTTGAACTCGGCGTCCACCACGTCGCCGTCGGCGCCCGCGCCGGCGCCCTCACCCGGCGCCGGGGGGATGTCTGCCGACGGCTGGCCGTCCGGCGACTGTCCATCACCACCGGCGGTGTTGGCGTAGATCGCCTCGCCAACCTTCTGGATCGCCTCGGAGAGCTCGCGCTCGGCGCTCTGCATGTCGACCGTGCTCGAAGACGCGACCGCGGACTTCAGCCTCTCGATCTTCTGGTTGATGTCATCGCGAAGCTCGCTGGGAACCTTGTCCCCGTGCTCGCGCATGGTCTTCTCGGAGCTGTAGACCAGCGAGTCGCAGCGATTGCGCAGCGCCACCTCCTCGGCCTTGCGGCGATCCTCCTCAGCATGGGACTCCGCCTCGCGCACCATCCGTTCCACCTCCTCCTTCTGGAGCGTGGTGGATCCGGTGATGGTGACCTTCTGCTCCCGGCCGGTGCCCCGATCCTTGGCCGTCACGTTCAGAATGCCGTTCGCATCGATGTCGAAGGTCACCTCGATCTGGGGCAGTCCGCGCGGAGCGGGCGGGATCCCGTCGAGCATGAACCGGCCCAGAGTGCGGTTGTCCCGGGCCAGGGGGCGCTCTCCCTGCAGAACCACGATCTCCACCGACGGCTGGTTGTCCGCGGCGGTCGAGAAGACCTGGCTCTTGCTGGTCGGAATGGTGCTGTTGCGCTCGATGAGCTTGGTGTTCACCTCGCCCTCGGTCATGATTCCCAGTGACAGAGGGGTGACGTCCAGCAGCAGCACGTCCTTGACCTCGCCCTTGAGGACCCCGCCCTGGATGGCGGCACCGACCGCCACCACCTCGTCGGGGTTCACCCCCCGGTGGGGCTCCTTGCCGGTCAGGCTCTTGACCAGCTCTTGGATCACCGGCATGCGGGTCGAGCCCCCCACCAGGATGACCTCGTCGAGGTCCCCGACCTTGAGATTGGCGTCCTTCAGCGCGTTCTCGAAGGGGCCCTTGCAGCGGTCGGTGAGGTCTGCCGTCAGCTGCTCAAACTTGGACCGCGACAGCTTGAGGTCGAGGTGCTTGGGCCCATTCTGATCGGCCGTTACGAACGGCAGGTTGATCTGGGTCTCCTGCAGCTGCGAGAGCTCGATCTTGGCCTTCTCCGCCGCCTCCGTGAGCCGCTGCAGCGCCTGCCGGTCGGCCTTGAGGTCGATCCCCTGGTCGCGCTTGAACTCCTCCGCCATCCAGTCAACCACCCGGCGGTCGTAGTCGTCACCACCCAGGTGGGTGTCCCCGTTGGTGGACTTGACCTCGAAAACGCCCTCGCCGACCTCCAGGATGGAGACGTCGAAGGTGCCACCCCCGAGGTCGAAGACCAGGATCTTCTCCGACTCCTTGCGGTCCAGCCCATAGGCCAGCGCGGCCGCGGTGGGCTCGTTGATGATGCGGAGCACGTTGAGCCCGGCGATCTGGCCCGCATTCTTGGTGGCCTGCCGCTGGGCGTCGTTGAAATAGGCGGGGACCGTGATCACCGCGTCCGTCACCTTCTCGCCCAGGTAGGCCTCCGCATCCCCCTTCAGCTTCTGCAGGATCATGGCCGAGATCTGCTCAGGGGTGTAATTGGTGCCCCCCACCTCCACCTCGGCCCGGCCATCCTTGCCGGAGACCACCTTGTAGGGAACGATCTTGCGCTCACCCTCCACCTCGTTGAAAAGGCGGCCCATGAAGCGCTTGATCGAGTAAATCGTGTTCTCGGGGTTGACGGCCGCCTGCCGTCGAGCCAGCTGCCCGACCAGGCGATTCCCATCCTTGGCGAACGCCACCACCGACGGGGTGGTCCGGCCACCTTCGGTGTTGGGGATTACGGTGGGCTCACCGGCCTCCATGACGGCGACAACCGAGTTGGTCGTGCCCAGGTCAATTCCAACGGTCTTGGCCATGAATTCTCGAAACCTCCCATGTCATCAGTCGGGGGCTGCGGTTTCGCGGCCCGTCCGCTATCCCTACCCTACCGCAGCCCGAGGCGGTCGAAACAGGACCGGCGTTCGGCCGCCGGACCGCCCCGGCTCAAGCGGCGATCATAGGTGGCGTCAGATGTCCCGCTCCGCCTTGCGTCCCGCCCCCCACCGGCTCATCGCGGCGAGCCTCTTCGCGCTGCTGGCCATCGCCATCGCGCTCCTCACCCTCCTGGCGCAGGCGGCGCCGCCCCAGCCCAACGGCTTCGGGCTCCTGCCCCACACGGTGCAGCTGATGGCGCGCACCGGGGTGGTCCTCAGCGACCCCACCGGCCGTCCCAGGATCTCTTCGGCCCAGGCGGTGGCGATCGCGCACCGCCAGGGCCGCCAGGACCAGGTGCGGCAGGTGGTGCTGGCCAATGCTGCCAGCCTGGGCGGAGGCCCCCTCGGCCCACGGGGCCGGCTCTGCTGGGTGGTGCTCCTGCGCGCCGTGCCTGATGCCGCGGGGAATCTCCCGGCTCCGGGCCGCATCCAGCTCTACCTGGTCCTGGTGGACGCGCGCACCGGCCGCTTCCTGGAGGGCGTGATCGCGTTCGCCGGACAACCCCGCACCGGGGTGGGGTCAGAGTGAATCCCGGCCGCGGGCCAGTTCGGCGCTCAGGGGCCACCACCGTTTAATCGACAATCGCTGCCGTGTCCTGGCGCCCCGGTTCGCACCGATGCCCCCGCGGGCCGGGGCTGAGCCCCACGGTCTGCCTCCTGGCAGCGGCCCTCGGCCTGCTGGCCGTGGTGGTGCTTCCGGCTCCCGCCCTGGCGGTCAAGGTCGTCCCCCAACGGCCGCCGGCGCAGCCGGGCCTGCCATGGCTCGAGGTGACGGGGCGGCAGATCACCACCACCACCGGCGAGCAGTACATCCTGCGCGGGTTCAACGACGACGCTCTGCTCCAGACCGGCTCCGGTCCCCTGCCGCCCCCCCTGACTTCCCGAGATGCCTCGATCATGCAGGAGCAGGGCTTCGATGTGGTCCGGCTACCGATCTCCTGGTCGCTCCTGGAGCCCCACCCGGGCGACTTCAGCCAACCCTACTTGGCCGAGTTGGCACGGGTGGTTGAGCTCTGCGCCCGCCACCACCTCTACGTGGTTCTGGACATGCACACCGAGGACTTTGGTGTGGCCTACGGCGGCAGCGGGGCTCCCGCCTGGCTGGGCCTTCCCGGGGTGCCTGACCTCCACCTGCCTGGACTGCCCCCGGCCTGGCAGCGCCATCTCTCCCCGGCGGTCAACGCCTCCCTCGCGTTCTTCTGGCTGTATCCCAACTGGCAGGTGCTCTACTGGCAGGCCTGGGCGGTGGTAGCGCGGGCGTTCCGGGCCGATTCGGCGGTCGCCGGCTATGACCTCTACAACGAGCCCCACCCCCTGCCCATCCCCCCAGGCATCTTCGCCACCCGGCTGCTGTGGCCCTTCTACGCGACCGGGATCCGGAGCATCGCCAGGGTCGACCCGAACCACCTGTTCATCCTGGAAGGCGACCTGTTCGGCGAGTTCCCCACCGCGATCCGGCCACTGCGCGCCGCCGACGTGGTGTACTCGACCCACCTGTACGCCGGGAGTCTCCTGGGATCGGCGTTCGACGGCTCGTCTTTGCCACTCGCTCAGGAGTGGGATCAGGCGCTGTCGGAGGCGCGGCAGCTGCTGGCGCCGTATTGGGTCGGCGAGGTGGGGATCCAGCACACCCGGCCGCTGGCGCGGCGGTGGGCCGAGGACGAGCTGGGGCTCGCCAATCTCCACCTCGCCGGCTGGGCCTGGTGGCAGTGGGACGACCCAGACGGCTGGGGGGTTCGCCAGGGCAACGGCCCGATCGATCGGAGCTGGTTGGACGTGCTCTCCCAGCCCTACGTGCGCGCCGCACCGGGCGAGCTGCTGGGGATGAGCTACTCCCTCGCAAGCCGGGCCCTGCGCGCGACGCTCGTCCGCGCTGTCCCCGGCCGCTCGGTTGTGGTCTCCTGGCCCCAGAGCCTGGGGTCGGCCCGACTGCAGAGCTCCTGCGCGCGGATGGCTCGGGGACCGGGACCCGGGTCCGGCCAGCTGCGCCTCGTGCTCCTGGCGGCGAGCTGCCAGATCGACCTCACCGCGGGCTGACCGGGAGGCCCCAGCTCTTCCGGCAGCGGTCCAGGACCGCCAGGTTGGCCGCCCCGTCGACCGCGGTGGTCAGCAGCGGTTGTCCGGTTGCGACCGCGGCGTGAAACGCCCGGACCATCTCGGTGTAGGGGTTGGTGGCGGGCACCGCCAGTTCCTCCGACCCCCGGGCCCCCAGCCGGCGCACAACCGGGAGAGCTTCGGTGTGCCAGGCGGTGAAGGGCCGCTCAAGGCGCACAGCGCCCTGTGTCCCCTCGATCGTGATCCACTCGGACTCGGCGGCATCCAACCCGCACGCCAGGGCGGCCAGGCACTCCCCGGCCCCCGGCTGGGAGGGAAAGCACAGGCTGATGCTAGCTGCCAAATCCACACCTCGCGCCAGGACCGCCACCGACTTGACCTGGGTGGGCTCCCTCCCGGCCATCCACCGGGCGGCGCTGACCAGGTATGAGCCCACG
>JAKABA010000235.1 GCA_021802115.1 bacterium
CGGGGGATAACCGAGGCCCACGGCGCTGGATACTCCTTCGACTACCAGTACGGCTACCAGCCCGTGGTCAACGATCCCCAGGTGACCGCGATCGTGAAGTCCGCCATCGCCGGTTCCCTCGGCGAGAGCGCGGTGGTGCCGGCTGAGCCCACGATGGGAGCGGAGGATTTCTCCGCCTACCAGAGGGAGGCGCCCGGTGTCTTCTTCTACGTCGGCGCCGGCAACCGCGCTCGGGGGCTGACCCGCCAGCACCACCATGGCCTCTTCGCAATCGACGAGGACTGCCTGGGGATCGGGGTACAGGCGATGGTCGCCGCAGCCTGGGCCATGCTGGGCGCCACCGCAAGCTGAGCGCGACGGGCCCCACCGTGGCGGGACAGCTGCGCCAGGACGGGTCCAGCGTCGGCCCAGTCAGCCGATCTGGAAAGCCCCATCAGGTCAACTTCGTCCTGGCCCCACCACCACCCGGTCTGCGGCCAGGCCATCCTGGGCGGGGCCCCGACCTTACAGCCGGAATGCACGAACCGGTCACAAGCAGACAGAGCCCTTGACACCGCCTCCGGGCCGCCTCATCATCGGCACCACATTCAGGCGGCGACCGTGACTGCGGGGAGGTGGTGATGCGAGCTTGGACACCGGTTCTGGTCGGCACGGCCCTGATCGCAGGGCTGTTCAGCATCCCGGTTCAGGCCGCGGGCACGACCCCGCGCCAGCACTTCGCCAGCCCACCCTTTCGGGTGAAGGTGCTGGGATACCTGCCCAACGGCAAGCCCAAGCTCACCTCCTCATCGCCGAGCGGGCTTTCGCCGTCGGCGGTCCAGAGTGTCTACAACCTCTCCGGCCTTTCCAAGTCATCAACCGACGGGAGCGGGCAGATCATCGCCCTGATAGATGCCTACCGGGACCCCAACGCCCTCAGCGACCTCAACACCTGGAACGCCCAGTACGGTTATCCGAAGCTGAGCACCTGCACCAGCCTCTCCCAGAGCGGCCCCTGCTTTGAGCAGGTGAACCCGCAGGGGACCCCCAAGGTGAACAGCGGCTGGGTGCTGGAGGAGTCGCTGGACATCGAGTGGGCGCACGCCGAGGCGCCCGGCGCCAAGATCGTCCTGGTGCAGGCGGCCAGCAACTCCAACGCCAACCTCTTCGGCGCGGTCCAGTACGCCAACACCCACCTAAAGGCAACCGAGGTCTCCATGAGCTTCGGCAGCAGCGAGTTCAGCGGTGAGACCAGCTACGACAGTTACTTCACCCACTCCGGCACCCTCTACACGGCCTCCGCCGGGGACAGCGGGCACGGCACCGAGTACCCGGCGGCCTCGCCGAACGTGATCGCGGTCGGCGGAACCACCCTCAACGGCTGCTCGGGCACCTCCTGCGCGGGCTTCACCAGTGAGACGGCGTGGTCGGGATCGGGTGGCGGCGCATCCTCCTACGAGTCCATCCCGGCCTACCAGTCCAGCTACTCCGGACCGGTCTACGGTGCCGGGACCATCACCGCCCTCACCGGCGGATTCCGGGGTGTCCCGGACGTCTCCTTCGAGGCCAACCCCAACACCGGGGTCTCCGTCTACGACAGCACCCGCTACGAGGGCCAGGCGGGCTGGTTCACGATCGGGGGGACCAGCGTGGGAGCC
Source organism: bacterium (assembly GCA_021802115.1). Next base: position 1,638 of record JAKABA010000235.1, read on the forward strand.
CCCGACTGGGCCGGCATCCTGGCGGCCGCAGCCTCCACCGGAGCGACCACACTGCAGGGGGACTCCGCGATCTACTCGGGCGGTTATTCCACCAACCTGAGAGATATCACCAGCGGCACCAACGGCAGCTGCGGAACCGATTGCACCGCCGGGCCGGGGTACGACCTGGTCACCGGTTTGGGCAGCCCCATCAACTACCCGTAACCGACGTCCGGACGGCTACCGCCGCTGTCGGCAGGCACCGCGCTGCCGGCGACGGCGGTAGCCCAGTCTCCGGGGGGCCGCACTGGCTCCGCGTGGCTGCTTGACGATGCGTCCCCTTCCAGCGGTCTTCGCCCCGAAGGGGCCCACGACCCCGGCCCAGGGCGGAAGCGCTCTCCGTAGCGGCCCCCGCGGCCCTACGCTTAGGGTCTGGCGCGCGGAGCATGTGGAAGAAGAGGATATGAACCGGAGGTGATCCAACCGATGTGGCGGCGCGGAGCCGGACGGATTGAGGTGACGCCACGACCGTCGCGCTGGGCGCTCGCCCCTTCCGGATGTGTTGGGAGTCGCGGATGAGCGCTGCCGAACCGGTCACCCTGGGAAGCCACGGGCTGAGCCGGGAGGAGGTCGTCCGAGTCGCTCGGGAGGGGGCCCTGGTCAGCATCACCCCGGAGGCGTCGTCCGCGATGGCCGCCGCCCGGGCACGGGTGGACTCGATCGGGGCCAGCTCCACTCCGGTCTACGGGGTCTCCACCGGGTTCGGGCTGCTCGCCAACACCTGGATCCCGGCGGATCGGAGATCCGAGCTCCAGCACGCCCTCATCCGCTCTCACGCGGCGGGGATGGGCCAGCCCGTCGAGACCGAGGTGGTACGGGCCATGATGCTGCTGCGGGCTCGCAGCCTCTGCATGGGCTTCTCGGGAAGCCGCCCCGAGCTGGCGTCGGCGCTGGTGGACCTGCTCAACGCCAGGATCACCCCGATCGTGCCCGAGCACGGCTCCCTAGGGGCCAGCGGCGACCTAGCCCCCCTGGCGCACATGTCCCTGGTGCTGATGGGAGAAGGGCGAGCTGAGCTGCCAGATGGGCGGGCTGTGGCCGGAGAGGAGGCGCTGAGAGCGGCGGGGCTGTCCCCGATCGACCTGGAGGTGAAGGACGGGCTCAGCCTGATAAACGGGACGGACGGCATGCTGGGGATGCTGGTGCTCGCGCTGGCAGACCTGGAAACCCTGCTGGTGACCGCCGACATCGCGGCGGCGCTGAGCACCGAGGCGCTGCTCGGCACCGACCGCCCCTTCATGGAGGATCTGCACACGATTCGCCCCCACCCCGGCCAGGCGGCCAGCGCCGCCAACCTGCGCCGTCTGCTGGCGGGATCCGAGGTGCGAGCCTCCCATCGCGACTCGCCCCACCTCGTGCAGGACGCGTATTCGATCCGCTGCGCCCCCCAGGTGGCGGGGGCGGCCCGTGACACCTGGGGCTTCGCCAGCCAGGTCGCGGATCGCGAGCTGCTATCCGCGGTGGACAACCCAGTGGTCTTGCCCGACGGCAGGGTGGAGTCCACCGGCAACTTCCACGGCGAGCCCATCGCCTTCGCCTGCGACTTCCTGGCGATCGCCGCCGCAGAGGTCGGGGCGATCGCGGAGCGCCGGGTCGACCGGATCCTGGACCCCGTGCGGTCGCAGGGGCTGCCGCCGTTCCTGGCGGTGGAGCCCGGGGTCAACTCCGGCCTGATGATCGCGCAGTACACCGCCGCCGCGATGGTGGCGCAGAACCGGCGGCTGGCCCAGCCCGCCAGCGTCGACTCCATCCCGACCTCGGGGATGCAGGAGGATCATGTGTCGATGGGATGGGGCGCCGCTCGCAAGCTGCGGCGCGTGGTGGAGAACCTCTCCAGAATCTTGGCCGTGGAACTGTTGGCCGCGTCCCGCGCGCTCGAGCTCAGAGCGCCTCTCCAGCCATCCCCGTCCGGGGCCGCCGTGGGACAGCTGGTGCGAGAGCTCGGGGGCGGGGTCGGGCCGGATCGCTTCACCAGCCCGGAGCTGGAGGCGGTGGCGATGGCAGTGCTTGGTGGCCAGCTGCGCTCCCGTGCCGAGGAGGCCGTGGGGCCACTGCCCTGAGCCGCTGGCGCAGCCAGCGCAGAACCGCCTGATCGCCGCGTCGGCCCGGATAGGACCGCGCCCAAGGGTGCGCCGAGCGGCGGGCGGGCGGTTGGGAGAATCGCCCAGAAGCCTCGGACCTGTTTCAGGCGCCACGGGGGCTGGCGCTCCTTCGAAGCCCGACGTAAGATGCCGAAGGAGGTGGGGGTCGATGTACGGAGAGCGGATGGACAAGGGAGGAGAAGGCATGGCTCACTCCGGGGTGTGGAGAAGCGGTCGGGCGGTGGTGATCGCACTGGCCGTCGGGGCGGTGGCGGTGGCGACCTCCGCCGGCATGATGGCGGGGGTCACCGCAGGGCGGACGGTCTATCCGGCGGCGTCGCCCCTCAGCGCGCAGTTCCAAGGAGCATTTGAGGCTGGGACCCAGGCTCCGCCAGGCGGATTCTATTTCGGGGCCAGAGCCTTCGACCCGAGTTCGATGCAGGCCTCCTACGACCTCACCCCGCTGTACCAGGCAGGACTCATGGGCGCGGGAGAGACCATCGCCATCGTCGACTCGTTCGGCTACCCGACGGTCGCCAGCAATCTCGAGACCTTCTCCAAGGCCTATGGCCTGCCGATGATGTGCGGGATGCCGGGGGTCACGTGCCAGACAGGCATGCCCAGCTTCCGAGTCCTGATGTTCGGCAACCACCAGGTCAAGGCGCCGACCAGCAGCTCCCAGAGCAACCCGTACGGGCCCAGCCAGGAGCAGAGCAGCGGTTGGATCGGGGAGGTCGCTCTGGACACCCAGTGGGCTCACTCGATCGCGCCCGAGGCCAACATCCTGCTGGTCGTCGTCCCCACCGCGGAGACCCTCGGAGTCCAGGGGTTCCCCAACATGATGAACGCGGAGCAGTACGTGGTTGACCACCACCTCGCCAACGTGGTGACCCAGAGCTTCGCCGCCAGCGAGGCCTCCTTCGGAAGTGTCCAGTCGCTGCTCAACCTGCGGCACGCCTTCATCACCGGCACCGAGGCTGGCATCACCTTCATGGCCGCAGCCGGTGACAGCGGCACGGCCAACAGCACCAAGACCCCCGTCGGCAAGGGCGGGAGCAGCATCCCCTACCCGACCGTCCAGTGGCCCGCCTCGGATCCGCTCGTGACTGGCGTCGGCGGGACCAACCTCTGCACCAACCCAGCCACCGGGGTGGGCCTCGAGCCCACCGGGGGGCCCAAGGCCTGCAATGTCACCCCAGCTCAGCACGACGTGGCGTGGCAGGGGTCCGGCGGCGGCTTCAGCGAGATCTTCCCCCGGCCCCCGTACCAGGACAACCTGCCCGCCGGCTCAACCTTCAGCGGGGACATGCGCGGGGTGCCGGATGTCGCCTGGCAGGCGTCGTGCGGAACCTTCGTGTGGGTCTACATCTCCGCTCAGGGGATCCCCGGCGGCTACTACGGTATCTGTGGCACGTCGGCGGCTTCCCCGCAGTTCGCCGCCATGGTCTCCCTCGCGGACGAGATGGCCGGCACCAACCTGGGCCTGATCAACGACTCGCTGTACCAGCTGGCCGCCGGCCCGGACTACGGCATGTACTTCAACGACGTCACCGTCGGCAACAACCAGACCAGCCCGTCCGTGCCCGGCTACAGCGCCAGCCCCGGCTGGGACCCGGTCACCGGTCTGGGAACGCCCATCGCGGCGAACCTCGTCCCAGCCCTCGCCGCGCTCGGACCCCACACCACCCCGGTCAACTGAGAGCCAGGCTGGTGGCACCCCAGATGGGGTGCCACCAGCCCCACGCTGGCCCGATGCCTGAGGCCCGGTCGGCCGGCGGGGAAGGCGCTCACCGACACTCCGGGCCGGGCTTGTCGAACTCGGGGACGAATGGGCTGGCTCTTTGACAGCGCCGGGCTGCCCAGAGTGAGTTCCGGGAAGGAAGGTGCGGACTGAAGCGGGTGTTCGGTGCGTGGTAGGTGCGTTGGACAACAGCGCCCCGCCGTCACGATGGGCTGGACCGTGGTCGGGGGTTGCCAAATACCGCGACCCCTGTCCCTCCTCCGTGGCCCGGCCGCCGACGGGCGACGCCACCATCGCCGGCTTCCGTATGCTCCGAAGAGGCTGAGCTGATCGCGAAAGGCGATCCTCGCCGGACGCGGGGCAGCGGGGCCAGCAAACTTGTGGACGAACAGGGCGAGGAGGTCTCGCCGAGCGGGTCCCGGCCCGCCGGCGATGATCTTGGGCCGGACTGCATGC
>JAKABA010000036.1 GCA_021802115.1 bacterium
GAACAAGACGGTCACGGCCTCGACGGCCGCCCGGTGAGCCTCGAAATCGCCGCTGAGCCTTACCCGGCGCGACAGCTTGCCCGGCTCTTTGGCAGGCAGATGCGCCCCCCGGTGACACTGGCGATCCTCGCCGCTTCTTTGGCGGTGCGGGCCTCCACTGTCACACCAGCACCTGCGCACGCCATGGTGGTCATGAGTCGCATCCGATCCCGGTCACCGCAGCGATTAATCGCGCCGCCTGCTTCTTCGCTGCCCGGCGGCCGTAGAGGCGGGCGCACAGCGAGGAGAGGATCTCGGTCACGTCCTGGACCAGGTCGTCGTCAACCTCGGCGGGGTCCACCACCAGCAGCCGGCGTCCCGGCGCGGAAAGCGCGGCTTCCACGTACTCGGAGCCGAAGCGGGCAAATCGGTCCCTGGGCTCGACCACGATCGTCGTTACCGACTCGTCCCGCAGCAGAGCCAGAAACCTTAGCCGTTTACCGTTCAGCGCGGAGCCCACCTCGGTGACCACACGGCGGACCGAGACGCCCTCGACGCGGTGCGCCGGCACCGGCAGCTTGCCATCCCGGAACCAACGGTATGCGGTCACCGGGTGAATCCCCTGCTCCCTCGCCCACTCCTGCAAGTTCATCTCCGCTCACTATAGCTCAGCGTACGAGCAACTGTTCGTAACCCCCGCGCCGGAGGTGGGGGCGGAGAGGCCCAGCAGCAGCCGAACGGCGGTGGTCTTGCCTGCACCGTTCGGGCCCAGGAAACCAAACACCTCACCGCGGGGCACCGTCATGCTCAGCCCCGCTAGCGCGAACTTGCGGCCGTAGCGCTTGCTCAACTCGCGCACAGCGATGGCCAACTCGGACGCGGTGGCGGCTGGCCCGGCTGCCGCTGGATCCAACACCGGAGAAACCTTACCCGGTGCCAGCCGGGCCGTGGTGCCTCAACTCGAACTGCGATCCAGCTCCTGGACCAGAGCCGCCACCCGCTCGGCGATGTCGTCACGGATCCGCCTCACCTCGCCGATGGGCCGGTCCTTGGGGTCGGGGAGCGCCCAGTCGATGTAGCGCTTGCCGGGAATGTACGGGCATTTGTCGCCGCATCCCATGGTCACCACCACGTCCGCCCAGCCGGCCAGTTCCTCAGTGAGCGGGGCCGGACGGCGGGCGCTCAGATCCTGCCCGATCTCGGCCATCGCCGCCAGGACGTTGGGGTGGATCACCTCGGCCGGGGTGGTGCCCGCGCATGCGGCCAGGTGACGGCCCTGGGCCTCCACCTCGAAGAGGGCGCGACTCATCTGGGAACGCCCGGCGTTGTGGAGGCAGACGAATAGGACGTTGGTCATGGCCGGATCCATCCTGTCACTCGAGTCTCCACGCCTCCTCACTGCGCTGGCTCTCGCGGCTCCCAAGCCCGGCTCCGAGGCCGTACGCAACAAGACTAATCGTTTGCCGACGATTGCCGATCGTCTGCGTCCGCGGACGGAGGCGCGAGCGCCGGTGCCAGGCACGGCCGGGCCGAATCCGGCGCGAGCCAGCCGGGCATCCCCTGTAACGGAGAGGGCAAAGGACGTAGGATCAGCCGATGAGCAAGTCCATGGCCCAGTCCGAGGTCGAGTCGGCCCGGGCGACGCTCTGGTCCCTGCCCTCGCGGCTGCGGCGGCGATATCGCGAGACGGCGGCGGAGCGTCCTGACGAGGAGATCAACCTGCGGGTCCTCACCTCGTTCCTGGGGACCTTTGCCACCGTGCGGATCATCACCCATGGGATCAAGGGCAACTGGCTGCCCTTGAAGAACATCGAGTTGGGCGGCCGGCAGGGGACCCACCCGCTGCACATCCACCACCTGGTCTGGGGGATCCTCACTCTGACCTGCTGCGGTTATTTGGGGCTGCTGCGCTCGGAGCATCACTGGCGGCGGCGCCTGGCTCCCTTCTACGGCGCCGGAGCCGCCCTGACCTTCGATGAGTTCGCTCTCTGGCTTCGGCTTGAGGACGACTACTGGAGCACCCAGGGGCGAGCCAGCGTGGATGCGGTGGTTCTGCTCGGTTCCGTCTTCGGGACCGCGGTCGCCGCTCCATCGTTTTGGCAACGGATCTTCGACGAGGTGGTCAAGACCGCTGGTCCCGCCCGACTAACCGGCAAGATCCGGAAGTCGACCACTCAGCGCGCATGATCGCGCTGACCAGTCCCCCACAGAGGTAGCAGCGGTGCCAGACGAGTTCCTCACCATCGAACAGGTCGCCCAACAGCTGGCCCTCCCCCCGGAGATGATCCGCCGCAGGATCGAGTCGGGGGATATCCCAGTCCACTGGGTGGAGGCCGACGGAAAGCTGGAGATGCGCGTAGCTCGGGAGGATATCTCCCCCGGAGCGGAGACCGATGTTGGCTACGGCGGCGCCCCGCTGTTCGCAGCTCCAGGTTCCGCCACGGAATCGGAAGTCCCAGCCTCGACTCCCCCCGATGCCCCGGGGACCGACTGGCCCAGCGCCTCCGAGGCGCAGTACCCGCAAGGACTGTGGACGCCCGTAGAGGAGTCCTCGGCATCCGACAGCGCCCCGTGGGGCGTGGGTGACGAGGAGATCCCGCTGACGGAGCCGGAGGGCGAGACCGTCCCGGTGTGGAGGCCGGACCCCGCGACCTGGGACGACGAGCCCTTGGAGGCCACCGAGGCGGGGGCCGGGGAGGCCGTCCCTCCGGCAGCGGATGGCAGCACGGGAGCATTCGGGGCGTTCGATGGTGAGGGCGCCCCGTCGGCGGAGTCCGACGGGGATGCTGGATCCCCGTTCGGATGGAGCTCGGGGCAGCCTTCCTCAACCCCCACGCCCGAACCACCACCCTTCTCGGACACGGTCGCCGACGACGACTCGGGACTCGACTTCGGCCCCAACCCGGAGGCGGCGGAGACGGCCGAGTCCCCGTTCATGGCACCCCCGGCGCCCGGGTTCGGATACACGGGTCATTACGAGGACGAGGAATCGCTGGAGGACTCCGTCGGCTCCGGGCCGCCTCAGCCGAGCGCCCCGGCGGAGGTGGCGGCTGGTGCCGGCGAGGAGGTGGCGGCGCCCTCGACCATGCTGAACGCGAGCACCCCGGGGCCGGGCACCCTGGCGATCAACTCCCTGGACGCTCGCGAACTCGTGGCCGGACTCTTTGAGAGGTGGGAGCGTGCCTTGGAGCAGCGGATCCAGGCCGAGCAGCGGCTGCGGTTCGAGGCGGAGCTGGAGCAGCGTATGCGCCAGGTGCGCGACCTGCGCCAGGAGCTGGACCAGACCAGGCAGGCGCAGGCGGCCGAATTGGCCGAGCGCGAGCGCGAGGTGCTGGAACTGCGCAACCGCATTCGGGAGCTCGAACAGGCGCCCCGGGGCCGCGGTCTGTTCCGGCGCTGATCGCCGCCTCCAGACCGGCCTCCCCGGCGGACCAGGGGCAAGGTGATGGCCGCGTCGACTGACGTCGAGGAGGTCAAGTCCCGCCTCAGCATCGTCGATGTCATCGGCGGCTATGTGCGCCTGCAGCGCGCGGGCCGAGAATACCGTGGGCTGTGCCCGTTCCATCTCGAGCGCAGCCCTTCCTTCTACGTCAACCCGGAGAAGCAGCTGTGGAACTGCCACGGCTGTCATTTGGGAGGTGACCTGATCAAGTTCGTCGAACTGATCGACCACACCGACTTCCGCGGCGCCCTGGAGGAGCTGGCCAAGCGGGCTGGGGTCGATCTGGCGCCGCCGCAACAGCTGACCCCGCAGCAGCTGCGGCAGGCGCGGCTTCGGGAGAGCTCGCTTCGGCTCAACCAGATGGCCGCCGACTTCTATCACGAGGTCCTGTTGCATCATGAGGCTGGCCAACCCGGGCGGGAGTTCCTGGAACGGCGCGGCCTGACGGCCGCGGACGTCGAGGCCTTCCATCTGGGCTACGCCCCCCAGGGGCGGCGCCGGGACAATCTTGTCCGCTACCTCCTCCGCAAGGAGGCGACCGCCGAGGAGATCGTCGCGGCCGGCTTGGGCGACAGCCGCGGCGGCCTGGGGGATTTCTTCAGGCGCCGGATCATAATCCCGATCCGCGACGAGCGCCAGCGCTGGGTGGGCTTCGGCGGCCGGGCCCTGGGCGACGAACTGCCCAAGTACCTCAACACCCGCTCCACCGCCGTCTTCGACAAGTCGCGGGTGCTGTTCGGACTGGACCGGGCCGTGGCCGCCATCTCCAAGGAGCGACGCGCGACCCTGGTCGAGGGCTACTTCGACGTCATCGGGGCTCACCGGAGTGGCCTCAGCACCGCCGTCTCGACTTCAGGTACCGCGCTCACCGAGGTCCAGGTGCGCTTGCTGCGCCGTTTTGCGGACGAGGTCGTGGTCTGCTTCGACGGGGATGCCGCCGGCCAGCGCGCCGCCCGGCGTGCCGTCGACCTGCTGGCCGGGGCGGGGATGATCTGTCGGCTCACCGTGATGCCGGACGGTCTCGACCCCGACGACCTGGGCCGCGAGGATCCGGACCGGCTGCGTCGGCTGGTCGGCGATGCTCCTCCCGCGTTTGAGGTTCTGATCGACCAGGCCCTGGGCGACGCGTCCTCGCAATCCGGGGCGCTGCGCCAGGACGCGCTGCGGCGGGCCATGGGGGTTCTGGCCAGGATCCCCGAGGCGAGCATTCGGGAGCTCTACGCCGAACGGGTCGGGCGCAGGCTGGGGATCGCCCCGGGACGGATTCTGGAGGATGTGGAGCGGGGGGTGCGCCCAGCGGTGCGAGGTGGCGGTTTGGACCCCGGTCCGACGGGGAACAGTGCAATGGGCGCGTCTACCCATTTGCTGGGTCTGCTGGTGGCCAGGCCCGGGCTGGTTGCGGAGGTCAGAGATCGATATCAGGTCACTCGAGGTGACTTTCCCGATCCGAAGGATGGAGATTTGTACTCTGTCCTGTGTGAGTCCCTGCCCGCCACGCCCGAGCCTGACGCCTTGGCCCCGGACCTGGCCCACCGCATCGTCGAAGTCGGAAACGCCGACCTTCCGGAGCTGGCGGAAGAATCTGATGAGAGGCGTCTGCAGAGGGCCCTGGAGGACTGCGTGAGGACGATTCGAATCGAGGTGGCCGAGAGGACCGCGAGCATGCTGCAGGACCAACTGGCCGGGCTCGGCCATCACCGGGCGGGCTCAGCCCCGGCTTTGGTCGCCGAGCTCGAGGGCGTGCGACGGCGCATCGAACAGCTGCGGCGCGGCGACGGATTGGAGGCGTGATTTGGCAAGGGCAATGAGGGTGACGGCACCGCTGTCGCCACCCCGCACCGAGGATTTGGTCAAGGCTGCGGAGCAGCTGATCCTCAAGGGCAAGGAGCAGGGGTTCCTGAGTCCGAGCGAGATCATCGATCCGTTCCCGGAGCTCGACACCGACCCGGAGCAGATGGAGCGGCTGTTCGTCCTGTTCCGGGAGATGGGGATCGTGGTCTCGGACGGGGACAAGGACTTCGACGCCGACGAGTCCGATGACGAGCTGCTGGCGGCCGACGCCGACGCCGTTTCCCTCGACGACCCGGTGCGCATGTACCTCAAGGAGATCGGGCGCGTCTCTCTGTTGAAGGCGGAGGACGAGGTCTATCTCGCCAAGCTCATCGAGCAGGGCGACGAGGATGCCAAGCATCGCCTGACCGAGGCCAACCTGCGCCTGGTGGTCTCCATCGCCAAGAAGTACATCGGACGCGGCATGTCCTTCCTGGACCTCATCCAGGAAGGCAACATGGGGCTGATCCGGGCGGTCGAGAAGTTCGATTACCACAAGGGTTACAAGTTCTCCACCTACGCCACCTGGTGGATCCGCCAGGCCATCACCCGCGCGATCGCGGATCAGGCCCGCACCATCCGGATCCCGGTCCACATGGTGGAGACGATCAACAAGCTGGTGCGGATCTCCCGGCGCCTGCTGCAGGAGCTGGGGCGCGAGCCCTCGGATCCCGAGATCGGGGAGGAGATGGGCATCACTCCCGACCGGGTCCGCGAGATTGTCAAGGTCGCCCAGGACCCCGTGTCCCTGGAGACCCCGATCGGTGAGGAGGAGGACTCCCACCTCGGCGACTTCGTCCCCGACAGCGAGGCGGTCGCGCCCTCGGAGGCCGCGTCGCTCACCATGCTGCGCACTGAGGTGGAGGACATCCTGGACACCCTGACCCCCCGGGAGCGGCGGGTGCTGCAGCTTCGCTTCGGCCTGATCGATGGCCACCAGCGCACCCTGGAAGAGGTCGGCAAGCGCTTCGGGGTCACGCGGGAACGGATCCGACAGATCGAGGCCAAGGCCCTGCGCAAGCTGCGCCACCCCTCGCGCAGCATGAAGCTCAAGGACTACCTGGAGTAGCGCCTCAGTCGCTCGTCCGGGCCCGGAGTCAGATCGCGCAGGGGCAGGAAGTTGTGGAGGGGCCCCTGATGGGATCGGCAGGACCCCCGGGGCTGCGGTCGCCGACTCGATCAAGGACCAGCTGGCACGACCTCGGCGCCGGCGAACAGCTCTCGCGGTCGATCGCCAGATCGCCCGATGGGACCAGACCCCCACCCTGCGGCACTGCCAAGGTGGCCCTGGATCTCGAGGGCGTCCCGCCCCTCCGGGGCGCGCACGGTCCCACCCGTCGCTGATTGGACGGTGCCCCAGACCGCTGCCCGGTCCTCTTACCTCATGGTCGGGGCGGCTAAGGCGACTGCCTGAGGGACCTCAGCACGCCCACCGACGCGGGTCGGGCCACCGGCAGACCGAAGGTGACAGGAGCGTGCGACAGCTGCTCCGCGCCGGATAAGAGGTGACGTGACCGCCGCTGGGGCTAGGCCAATCGCGGTCCAGTGCGGTCCTTGCAACCCGATCCCGGTGGATCCAGCCATCTCCACCCCCGATCTCGCGCCTTGGCGCTTCCGGTGTGGGCGACATCTCGTTGGCGAAGCTGGGTTGGAGAGGCCGGCTGGCAGCGGGGGCCACCGCGGCAGAGAGCAGCACGGTCCGCCCCAACCGCCCCGATTGACTTCTGCCGCGGCGGCCAGGCGTTCCCTGGTCAGCGGCCCACCCCAAGGTGGGAGTCGAAGAATGCCAGGGTCCGCTCCGCCATGTCGATCCTGGCGGCGGTGCTACGGACCCCATGGCCCTCTTGAGGGTACAGCACCAACTCGGTCTCCACTCCGGCGGCGAGCAGGGCCTGGTGGAACTCCACCGCCTGCCCCGGCGGGGTGCAACGGTCGACCATCCCGGCCGCCAGCAGGGTGGGAGTCTCTGACCGGTGCGCGAAGAAGACCGGGCTGCGCTGGTAATAAACCCCGCCCTCGGTGCAAGGACTCCCCTGCAGGTACATCGCATCGAAGTCGGGGATGTTGCTGGCGAAGTGCTGGCTGTACCAGTCCGTGACCGGCGACCCGGCGACCGCGGCCTTGAACCTGGTGGTCCGGGTGGTCAGCCAGCAGCTCATGTAGCCACCGTGACTCACCCCGTAAACTCCGAGGCGATTGGGGTCAGACAGCCCCTGCTCCACCAGCAGGTCGAGCCCGCTCAGGTGATCATCGACCTCGCCCCCGCCATAGTCACCGAGCTCCATCGCGAGAAACTCCTGACCGCGGCCGCTGCTCCCCCGGGGATTCGGCATCAGCACGGCATAGCCGCGAGCCGACAGCGCTGCCACCAACATCAGGTGCGGGACCGGCCAGGACGCCCGCCAGCAATGGGCAGGTCCACCGTGGACCACCAGGATGGTGGGGTAGGGCGGGCTCCCGAGCCGGGGGGCCGCGAAGTAGCCGGAGATGGACAAGCCGCCCGTGGAGGCCCAGCGCACCACCTCAATCTGGCCCAGCTGCTCCTTCAACCAGAGCTGACCTGGATCCGCGAAGCTGGCCAGGGTCGTCAGCTCCCCGCGGTCCACGCGGGCCAGGTGTGGAGGCTCCGCCCAGGATTCGGCGCAGAAGATGGCGCCGCCTTCGGGATGGGGTTCCGCCTCGGGGTAAGCCCAGTTCGAGGACGTGACCAGCCCCTGGTGATGCGGGACCAGCGCGCCATCGCGAAGATCGCACTCCAGGATCACGGTCTCGGTGTCGCGGACACCGCTGACCAGGACCCGATCGCGGTCCCGGAACCGCAGGCAGGTGGCGTCCACACCATCGAGCTCAAGGCGCCTCACAGCGCCGCCGTGCCGGTCCAAGAGGACGACATCGCCGGCCACGAGCCCGCGGTCGCTGGCCAGGCCCTCGATGACGCCGAGAACCGATCCGTCGGCCGAGGCGCTCGGGCTGCCGAGCTGGGTCCGTGGCCGGTACACCGTGCTATGCCCCGAGCCGTCCAGCGCGATGAGCTCGAGCCGCGACTTCGTCCAATCGCCCTCCCAGGGCAGGTTTGAGGCCACCGCGAGCAGGGAGTCCCCCGCCACCGCACCCTCCCAGATGTTCAGCCCCTCCTCGGAGATGCGGCGGCATGCGCCGCCTTCGATCTCGACCACAGTCGCCACCCTCCAGCCACGCAGCTCGGGGCCACCTCGATGGACGGTCGGCTCCCATGGCTGGCGGTCCTCCTCCTGGCTGCTCGCGGCCACGGTGCCGGATCCGCTGGCAACTCCCTGCTCCGCCCCCTCCTCTGCCGCCAGGACCACCAGCCGCTTGGAGTCGGCACACCAATGCACCGACTCGGCACTGAGCCCCGGCAGATCGAGGCGTCGAACCGACTCGGGGTCTCCCGTGGCCATCACCCAGGGGGAGAACAGCCCCGGGCTGCCGTGGTCCGAAATCCAGGCGATGAGCTCTCCACTCGGGCTCCACCGGCCACTGTGCTCGCCACAATCCTGGTGCGAGGTCAGCGGCGTCATCTGTTCGGTGGCGAGACTGAGAACGAACAGGGCGGTCGTGGGCCGACCGATTAGGTCCAGCCTCAACTCACCGGTGAACAGCACCAGCGTGCCATCCGGCGAGATGCTCATATCGGCGGCGCTGGAGACCCGACGAAGACCGGGTTCCAAGGTGTTGCGGAAGAGATCGGCAGCGGTGACCGGGGCGGGGGAAGCGGCCAAGCGGGATCCTCCTGTGTACTGGGGGGACGGCGGACCGCCCTTGCCGACAGCCTACCTGCCCACCAGTGGACTCGACTGTCGCGCATCGGGCGGGGCGCACCAACGCCATCTCCCGTAGACTTGAGCCACCGTCGGTCCGGAGTAGCTCAACGGTAGAGCAGGCGGCTGTTAACCGCAAGGTTCACGGTTCGAATCCGTGCTCCGGAGCCATCACCAAGCGAATCGCGCTGCGCGCCTGGCACGGTCGCGTCACGCGGGCCGATGGCTCGCAGCCTGCTCCCAGGCGGCGTCGCAGAGCGCGTTGTACTCCTCATCGGTGAGCCTGCCGTCCGCCCACATTTGGTCGACCTCGCCCCAGGTGCCATTGCCCGGCGTCATGTGGTCGAAGCCGTCGGGGTCCGGCTGCGGGGCCTCCCAGACGCGGTTCGCCCACCGCTGGGCGAGGTTGGGGAAGCTCAGGCGCCCGGCGCAGTAGGCCTCCAGGTCCTTCTCGGCCTGGCTCTCAGTTTCCTTCGCCATCGCTCACCTTCTCCCGGAAGAACCTGCCGTCCTTGTACCGCTGCCGGTAGATCGAGGGGTCGTCGGGGTTGCCCGAGGGCACGGGGGGGGAAAAGTTGGCGAGGTTCCTCACGGCCTCGAGGTCATTCCCGTCGACGACGCTCTGCGGGCACTCGTCCTCGTTCGCCCAGCGGGCGGCGGCGTGTTGCATCGAGAGCCGCTCGTCCTCCTCGGAAGGTTGCGTCCCGTTCTTCACGTGCTCCATTGCGCGCTGCTGCAGCGCCTCAAGTTGCCCGTCGGTCAGGTCCTTCACCCCATGCCAACCTCCCCGTTGATGACCGCCTGCCACAAGCAGTGCCAGGCGGTTCCGGGCCTGGCCCTTGGGCCCATCCTAGCCATCCACCCGGCGGCTTCGGGAGCGTTGGCGCGAGGCCCTCCAGCCTGCGGCGATAATCCCGGAGTGACGGCCTATGTAGCTCTTTTGCGCGGAGTCAACGTGGGTGGCCGCAACCGGGTGCCCATGGACGAACTCCGCAGCCTCGCGATCGATCTCGGCGCGACTGCGGTGCAGAGCCACCTGCAGAGTGGCAACCTGATCTTCTGCCACTCGGCTCAGGATGCCCTCGAACTCGCGTGCAAGTTCGAGCAGGCTCTGGCCGAACAGCAGAGCGTCGAGGTCCGCTGTTTGGTGTGGGATCGGGATGAGCTGACAGCGGCGATCCGCGATAACCCTTTCCCGGAGCACACCGGCGCGGGGTCGCGGCTTCTGGTGCACTTCCTCAATCAGGAGCCGACAGCCGAGCTGCGGGCGGACCACGACCCCACCAATCTCGACCCCCAAACCATTCGTCTGGGCCACAAGGTCATCTATCAATGGTGTCCCGACGGCGTGCTCGCCGCGCCCACGGTGGGGCCGTTTGTCGAGCGCCACTGGCGCATCCCGGTCACGGCGCGGAACTGGAACACGGTCGCCCGCCTCCAGGAACTCCTCGCCACCCTCTGACGGATCCCGGGACTCCGCCCGCGGCTCGGGCCGACGCGGGCAACCACTGCCACTGCGCGGGGTTCGCCGGCCGACTGTCCGGCGTCGGTGACGCTCTGGATCAGGCAGTGTACGGCCGCTCTCGGGCGCGTCTCACGTGCCGAGCGACACGGGGACAGCTAGTCCCGTCCGCGACCCGGTAACTGGCGCCCAGTGGCAGCCGCGAAGGCCGGCCCAGTCGGCCTGAGGCCTTCCGTCATCCCCCGGGCGCCAGCCCGCGCGGATTGCGCGGCCGGCACGGGACGCCACTATTGCAGCAGTTCCAGGATCTCCCGTAGTGGCTATTCTCAGAGGGTGGCAGTTTCCCCGCCAACACGAGGGCGTCGGGCCCCACTTGACCCTGGCCGCTGCGGCTCCGCGCCGACCTGCGCCTTGCGGCCGAGACGAGCTCCGGCCGCTCCGGGACGACTGAGGCGGCGGTCGCGAGGTGACCGTTGAGCCGCGCCCTCCGATGCCGGGCCGCCGGCCCCCTCCCCTAGGGAGTTGCACATCCCGTCGCAATCCCGGCCCCGGTGGATTGAGCGAAGCTGTGGCAACCGTGCGTTGCGCTGCGAAGCAGCTCGCTTGGGAAGGCCGGCGACCGTTGGCGGCCCACCCCGAGGCCGCCAGAGGCGGAGCGGACGACCCGGGGTCAGATGGTGACTGCTGGGATTCGGCGCCGGTGGCCCACCACCGCGCTCGCAGCGGCGCTCGCCGTCTCGGGCTGTGCCGCGGTCGCTCACGGCCACCGAGCCCACCCTTCACCCAGCGCCCGGGTTACCCCACAGGCCACCCCGTTCACCAGCCCGGCGAGCGGACCGGGCGCCGGCACCCTCAGCTGCAGCCTCCCCATCTACGGCGCCTCGGTGACCGCGCAATCCGCGCCGGGGACGGCCCTCGGCGGATTCCTGGAGTTACCGTCGGGAGCGGTGGACCCGGTCCCCGACACCGGCGTGATCGCGGTGGCGGGCGCCTTCTCGGAGTGGGAGACCCAGGCGACCCCTGCCCTGTACGGGGACGTCCCGGAGGAGTCGTACGACCAGCCGCTGGCGCAATGGGTGCCGGCGAGACCCTCGGAGCTGTCGCCCAGCGGGACGCAGTATGCATATGTGACCGTGGGTGACGTCGCCGACCCCAGCACCACCTCAGTCCAGGTCCATCTGGTCACCATCGCCACGGCCAGCGATCAGGTCATCTACTCGCAGGGCGAGACCGAGGTGCTGGGGTGGAACGGGGAGCAGCTCCTGCTGGTGGACCATATTCCCACCAGCGACGTCGCCGAGGGGCTCCTGAGCCTCGACCCGGCGACAGCGACAGCCGTCACTCTGCAGCCCGAAGTGAGCGGGGTGGACTGGTATCTCGCTGCCGCAGGCGCGGTATGGGGAGGCCGGACCAACCCAGCCGACAGCTCGCCCCCGGCCGTCTTCGTACCCTGGGACGAGGCGCTGCGTTACGACCTCACCACCGGCCAGATCTCCACCTGGTCCTACCATCCGGGTGACCAGGTGACGGTGGTCGGCGCCACCAGTTCGGGAGATCCACTTGAGACCATCCAGGGGACAGGTCAGACCACCCTGGCCGTGGCCACCTCCCCCACGTCAGCCGTGACGCTCTTGACCGGTCCGGGGCTGGCCAGCGCGCGTGGCCTGGCTGTCTATTCCACCTACACCGATGCCCACGGGACCTGGGTCGCGACCGACCAAGGCCTGTATCTGCTCACCCCGACCCTGCGGTTCATCCAGGAGCAGGTGGGCAACTTTGCCGGCGCCACCCTCGTCGGACCGTGCGGCTGAGCTGACCGCGCCGCCGGGTCGGCTCAGTGCCCCGAGGGCTCGAATCTGAAGGTGCGGGCGGCCACCACCAGCACCGCCACCCCCACCCCCAGCAGGATCAGGATGTCGTTGGTGACCTCGCCGAGCGTCTGCCCCTCCGCCATCAGGCCTCGGAGGGCGTCGCTGAAGTACGTGAGGGGCATCACGATCGAGAGCTTCTGCAGCCACGCGGGAGCGCCTGAGAGGGGGTAGAAGACGCCGGCCACGAAGAGCTGGGGCAAGGAGATCAGGTTCGACATCACCACCGCCGCCTGCTCACGGCGCGAGAGTGCGGCCACCAGGAACCCCGCAGCCAGGAAGCACAGCGACCCCACCAGCAAAACCAGCAGCAGCGGCAGGGGCCGGGGGCCCAAGCCGATCCCGTAGAGGACATGCCCGATCCCGAGAAGGACCGCGATCTGGATCGCGACCAGCACCAGCTGCGAGAGCACGCTGGCGGCCAGAAACACCCAGGCGGGGGCGGGGGTCGCCCGGATCCTCCGCAGGGTCCCCTGCTCCCGGTCTCCGACCAGCCTGAGGCCGGCGGAGAGGCCACCGGCGAGGACGGCATACGCCAGCACCCCCGGCGCCAGGAACGCGATGTAGTTGTTGTTGGCCAAAGCGTCGGAATTGAGCCCCCCGGGGGCGTGGACGGACTGGACCACCCCGGCCACGGCCGGGGACCGGTCGAGCAGGGCCTGGTTGAGGCCGGCCACGGCCGCCTCCGCCTCCGCCGTGAACGAGCCGTTCTCGGTCACGTTGCTGGAGTTCTCCAGAATCCGCACCGTGACCCCCGGGTCCACCGCTGAGGTCACCACCAGCGCGAAGGCGGCCCGGTTGTTCAGGACATCGGCGCGGGCCGTCGTCGCGGTCGTGCGGACCAGGTGGAAGGAGCTCCGGGGCAGCGCCTGACGCAGGACGGGATAGTCCGGGGCCGGCGCCGACACGTCGACGGTCACCGCGGAGCGCTGAAACAAGCCCCCAAAGATGACGATCAAGAGCAGGGGCACCAGCACGTTGAACACCAGCACCTGGCGGTTCCGGTATAGGACCTTGACGTTGGCCAAGGTGAGCGCAACCAGCGGGATCCAAGGCCCCGTTCCCAAAGGACGCGAGAGCTCGCCGGGTGGCACCTGGGAGGACCTCACTCGGCGCTCTCCGAGAGATGCCGACCGGCGCTCTGCAAGAACACATCCTCCAGGTTGGGAGGCTGCACGGTGACATCTCGCAGCGCCTCCTCACCCAGCCGCGCGCCCAGCTCCGCCAGCACCGCTCCCACCTCCTTGGTCTGCAGCTCCCAGCGCCCCGCCTCCCAACGGCTGCGGAGCACGCCGGGAAGTGTGGTGAGATCACAGGACTCGGCCGCAGCCACGCTGATCCGAGCCGCCGCGCCCAACCCTGCCACCAGCTGCTGCGGGCTCCCCTCGGCGACGACCAGGCCGCGGTCGATGATCACGACGTGCTCCGCCAGCTGTTCCGCCTCTTCGATGTAGTGGGTGGTCAGGAGCACCGTGCGCCCCTGCTGGTGGAGGTGTCGGATCATCTCCCAGGTCTGCCTACGGCTGAGTGGGTCAAGGCCGGTGGTGGGCTCATCGAGGATGACCAGCTCCGGGTCGTTGCAGAGGGTGAGGGCGATCTGAAGCCGGCGCTTCTGCCCCCCGGAGAGGGCCGACGCGCGACGGTCGAGCATCTCCTCCATGTCGACCAGGGCCAGCAGGGCGGCGGGGTTGGCCTGGTAGCCATAGAGCCTCCCGAACAGGTCCAGCGTCTCCGCGCAGGTGAGGTCGTCGTAGAGGGCCCCCTCCTGCAGCTGCACCCCGATGCGGCGGCGAGCCTGCGACGGCGATGTGCCCAGGACCTCGACCTTGCCGGAGTCGAACGGCTTCAGCCCCTCGATGATCTCCATCGTGGTGGTCTTGCCGGCGCCGTTGGGGCCCAGCAGAGCGACGATCTGGCCCCGGCGCACGGTGAGGTCGAGCCCTCGCACCGCCGGCACCGGCCCGTAGCTCTTGCGAAGGTCCCGGACGTCTATCGCCAGGGGGCGGTCGGGATCAGCAGGAGGGGTCGTGGCGAGTGCTATGGCGTTGCTCCTCCGCATCGGCCGGGTCCCTTGACTTCGCGACCTCAGGGGCAGGATAGCAGGCGCTCACGGAGCCGCCGCGGGTGAGCCGGCCCGCCGCCAAGAGCCCCATCGAACCCAGATCGCTGGCGGTCTTGGCCCGGCTTCGCCAGCTAACCTCGAGCTGATGAAGCGGTTGTTGGCCAGGCTGCGTCGGACCCTGCTGGTCCGAGTGGTGCTGCGGTATCTGGGGCGCAACGGTCCCAATCAGGCGACCCTGATCGCCTGGAATCTGCTGTTCGCCATCTTCCCCATCGTGCTGCTGGCGGTGACCGTGGCGGGGCTGGTCTTTCGCGATCCGGCGGTCGGACGGACCGTTGCCAAGGCCGTCGCCTCCATCGTGCCCCAGGGGAGAGGATCGGTGGTCTTGGGAGCCCTCAACGCCTTCCACCGCAACTCCGGAGCGCTGGCGGTGGTGGGGCTCGTGGGCCTGGTGTGGTCGGGGACATCCCTGTTCGGGGCGATGGAGCAAGGGTTCGCCGCCCTGTCCGGTGCCAAGACCAGAGGTTTCCTGCGCCAGAAGCTCATGAGCGTCGAGATGATCGTGCTGTTCACCGTGCTCGCGGTGCCGGTGGTCTTGAGTTCCAGCCTGCTGGCTGTGCTCACATCCCTGCCCGGCGTACCGGGCTTCCTGCGATCCGGCCCGCTGGCGTGGGTGGGACAGGTCGTGCTGGCTGTGGTGGTCGGGACCCTGCTGTTCTCCGCCATCTACCGCCTGGTGCCCAAACCCGCCCAGGGGCTGCGGGCGTGCGTGCGCGGGGGGCTGGTGGCCGGGCTCGCATTCGAGGGCCTGAGCCTGCTGTTCCCGCTCTACTTCCACCTGGAGCACGGCTTCAGCTCCTATGGCTCGACCTTCGGGCTGTTCTTCCTGCTCCTCGCCTACGCCTTTCTGGTGGCCCAGATCATCGTCTTCGGGTACGCATTCGTGGTGGAGCTGGGCCCGGGCGAGCCAGCGGCCACTGGCCCTGACGGGCCGCCGGGCCCCGCGCCGGAGGGGGACGCCCGCACAGCCTCACCAGATCCCCCCGTGTCCGTCGGAGCTGGCGGCGGGCCTGCCATCGAAGCCTGATCTCGCTGCGACCTCGAGCAAGGCCCGTTTGCTTGACTGCGACGATGGACGACGACCGGGGCGGCTCGGAGACGCAGATGGGCCAGCAGCCAGGTTCGGAGCCGACGAAGATGGACGACATGTCCGTCCAGTTCACGCTCCTGCAGTCGGTTGGCGAAGTCGCGGGCGCGCCGGGGCGCGGGCCGCGATTTGCGGATTCACCCTCGACCGGAATCCCTGGCGGACCGAACCGTGGGGCCCCAGCCGCGCTGGGGTCCGGGACCGCGGTTGGGAGCATGTCTTGACCGAATACCGCCGTCACCTGGGACGGGGGAACCCACGCGGACCTCGGGCCCTGTGATCCAGTCCGCAGCTCCGGTCAAGCCACGGACCGGCCTCGCGCTGCTCGTGATCGTGATCGGAGTCCTGATGGCGGCGGTGGACACGACCATCGTGGTCTTGGCGCTCCCCGAGATGGAGCGCGCGTTGCACGTCCCTCTGGCCGACGTCATCTGGGTGATCATCGGCTACCTGCTGGTGATCACCCTGTTGGCGACTCAGGTGGGGCGGCTGGGCGACATGTTCGGACGGGTGCGCATGTACGAGACCGGGTTCCTGGTCTTCATCGTGGGGTCGGCCCTCTGTGCCCTGGCCGGGAACGAGGCCAGCATCATCGGCTTCCGCCTCTTCCAGGGGATCGGCGGAGCGCTGATCACCGCCAACAGCGGGGCGGTCATCGCCGACACCTTCCCGCCCGAGACCCGGGGCCGGGCCTACGGCTTCAACAGCATCGGCTGGAACGTGGGGGCGATTCTGGGAATCCTGTTGGGGGGGTTGATCATCACCTTCCTCTCCTGGCGCTGGATCTTCTGGATCAACGTCCCCGCGGGGGTCATCGCCTTCGCGCTCGCCCTCCGGGTGCTGCGCGACTCCGGCAGTCGCCAGCACCAGCGTCTGGACTACGCGGGGATGGTCACACTCGGGGGCGGCCTCTTCGGGGTCCTGTGGGCGATCACATCCCTGGCGACCTCCAGCTTCTCGCCCAGCATGCTCGGGTTTCTGGTGGGTGGGCTGATCCTGCTGCTCGCCTTCACGCTCATCGAGCGGGCCAGCCCGGCGCCGATGCTGGATCTGTCACTGTTCCGCATCCCCACCATGAGCCCGACCTTGCTCGCCTCCCTCTTCCAGGGCCTGGCCAATTTCGCGGTTCTCTTCCTGGTGATCATGTACCTGCAGGGGGTGCGGCGCCTCAGCCCCCTGGACTCCTCCTTGCTGCTGGTGCCGGGCTATCTGGTGGGCGCCTTCGTGGGTCCCTACGCGGGCCGGCTGTCCGATCGGATCGGGGTGGTGTGGCCGGCGACCATCGGGTTGCTCATCGAGATAGTGGCCCTGCTGGTGTACGCCCAGGTCCAGGTCACCACCCCCCTGGCGGTGGTGACGATCGCCGCCGTGATCAACGGGGTGGGTGCGGGCTTCTTCTTCCCCGCCAACAACTCGGCGGTGATGAAGGCCGCACCGGGGCGCGCGTTCGGGACCGCCTCGGGGATGCTGCGGACCTTTGCCAACGTGGGCATGGTCTTCTCCTTTTCGGTCGCGATCCTGGTGGCCGCGCGCTCGATCCCCCGCGGGCTGGCGTTCGCGATCTTCGTGGGCACCACCCGGCTCGACCACCACCTGGCGGCCGTCTTCACCGACGGGGTCCATGCGGCCTTCTACTCATCGGTGGCCTTCATGCTGGTGGCGCTGGTGCTGTCCGGCACCAGGGTGCTCCGGGCGCGACCCCGGGTCGGCCCCCGGGCGCCCGGCGGTGGCCGGGCCGCGACCCCCGACTCCGGGAGTGCCGCGCCCATGGAGCAGCCCAGCCTGGGAAGGCCGGCGGGCTGACCCGAGGGCCGGCTCCAGCCCGAAGGTGCCGCCGGTTAGGTTCGGCCCTCAGGAAGGGGTCGGGTTGCCGGTCCAGATCCCCGCCCGATAGAGTCGGCCCGGCAGCGTAGTCCCCAGGATCGTCTCCAGGAACGAGGCGGTCTCGCAGAGCGCCTCAAGGTCTATGGGCGAGGTCGCCCCGACCCGGGTCAGCATGTGGAGCAGATCTTCGCTGCACACGTTGCCGGTGGCGCGCGGCGCAAACGGACACCCGCCGATCCCGCCCACCGACCCCTCGAAGCGCCTGACCCCCAGCTCATAGGCGGCCAGCGCGTTGGCGAGGCCCATCGCCCGGGTGTCGTGGAAGTGAAGCGAGAGCTGCTCGGTGGGGATCCCCGAGCGCAGCAGGTTCTCGATCAGGGAGCCGACCTGGCGCGGATCCGCGACCCCGATGGTGTCGGCGATCCCGATCTCGTCCGCGCCCAACTCCTGACAGCGGTCGGCCAGGTCCACCACCCTATCCTCCCCCACCCTGCCCTCGAACGGGCACCCGAAGGCGACGCTGAGGCCGACGTCGAACCGGCAGTGGGCGGCCTGCGCCGCTGACGCCATCTCGGCCAGCTCAGCCAGGGTCTGCTCCACCGTGCGATTCAGGTTGCGCTGGTTGAAGCTGTCAGTGACCCCGAGGTTGGCCACCACGCGGCGGGCACCGGCGCTGAGGGCGCGCTCCAGCCCCCTGGCGTTGGGCACCAAAACCCTAACCCGGGCCATGACCGCGTGCCCCCGGGTCGCCACCAAGCGAGTGATGAGATCCTCGGCGTCCGCCATCTTGGGAACCCATCGGGGCGACACGAACGAGGCCGCCTCGACCTGGTCCACCCCGGCATCCAGCAGCCGTCCGACCAGCTCCAGCTTGGACCCGGTGGAAAGCTCCCGGTCTAGGTTCTGGAGGCCGTCGCGCGGTCCGACCTCGGTGAAGAACAGCATCTGGGTGTGCCCGGCGGAGGGATCCATTCCGGGCCAGTCTAAGTGGCCGTGCCGCATGCCGGGGAGCCGGCGCGTCGAGTCCTCGAGCCGCGGCCGCTCATGCGATCTTCCTCCCACCTGCGAATGCCACCGAGGACATTCGGACCGGCAAGGACAGCAAGTGAAGGCTCCGGGGAGGCGGAGATGGCCCAACGGGATCCCCACGCAGCGGTATCCTGTACGCCAGGGTCGGGTCGAGCGACTTGGAGGCCGTATGTCGATCAGCAAGCGCCTTCCCATGTGGCCGGTGGTGCGACAGCTGGCGGAGGGGGATCCGCTCGGCCTCGGGCGTGCCGCGGCGTCGGCCAAGACCAGGGCAATCGCCCCCAGAACCGCTCTGGCGGATCGCGTGGTGCCGTCGATCTGCCCCTACTGCGCCGTGGGATGTGGCCAGTTGGTGTACGTCAAGGACGAGCAGGTCACCCAGATCGAGGGGGATCCCGGCAGCCCGCTCTCGCGGGGGCGGCTGTGCCCCAAGGGGTCGGCCAGCAAGGAGCTGGTCAACAGCCCGCTGCGGGAATTGAAGGTGAAGTACCGTCGGCCGCACGGCAGCGCCTGGGAGGAGCTGGAGCTGGACCAAGCGATGGAGATGATCGCGGACCGGGTCATCGCCACCCGGCGGGCGACCTTCGAGCGCAGCGACGCTCAGGGCCGCCCGCTGCGGCGCACCATGGGCATCGCCAGCCTGGGCGGCGCCACCATCGACAACGAGGAGAACTACCTGTGGCGCAAGCTGATGGTCGGCCTGGGCGTCGTCCAGGTCGAAAATCAGGCCCGAATATGACACTCGGCCACAGTTCCCGGTCTGGGAACCAGCTTCGGTAGGGGCGGCGCCACCACCTTCCCCGGGGATCTCCAGAACTCCGACTGCATCGTGGTCATGGGCTCGAACATGGCCGAGTGCCACCCGGTCGCCTTCCAGTGGGTGGTGGAGTCGAAGCTGAAGGGCGGCAAGCTGATCCACGTCGACCCTCGGTTCACCCGCACCAGCGCGCTGGCTGACCAGCACATCCCGCTTCGGGCGGGCAGCGACATCGCCTTCCTCGGCGGCCTGATCCACTACGTGCTCGAAAACGAGCGCTACTTCCGCGATTACGTGCGCAGCTACACCAATGCCGCGACCCTCATCGACGAGCGCTTCGTGGACACCGAGGATCTGGACGGCTTCTTCTCCGGCTGGGATCCCGAAACCCGCAGCTACGACAACTCCACCTGGCAGTACCAGGATGGCGTCGTCCACGCCTCGGCGGGCCAGCGGGGAGTCCCTCAAGCCAGGCAAGCTGACCAGGCGGTGGTCGGCCGGGTCTCGGATGAGGACCCATCCCTGGAACACCCGAGGTGCGTGTTCCAGCTCCTGCGCCGCCACTTCTCGCGCTACACCCCGGAGATGGTGGAGTCGGTGTGTGGAGTCCCCCGGGATCAGTTTCTCAAGTTGGCGGAGACGATCTGCGACCGCTCCGGCCCCGAGCGCACCACCGCCTTCGTTTACGCGGTCGGGTGGACGCAGCACACCACCGGCGCCCAGTTCATCAGGACCGCCGCCATCCTGCAGCTTTTGCTCGGCAACATGGGCCGCCCCGGCGGTGGCATCCTGGCCCTGCGGGGACACGCCAACATCCAGGGGGCGACTGACATCGCGACCCTCTTCGACGTCCTGCCGGGGTATCTGCCGGTGCCCAAGGTCGACGATCCCACCGATCTGGACGAGTTCTGCCGTCTCAACGGCGGCGACGCCGGCGGCTACTGGGGCAACCTGCGCAGCTATCTCGTCTCGCTCTTGAAGGCCTACTGGGGCCAGGCCGCCACCGCCGGCAACCAGTACGGCTTCGACTACCTGCACCGGCTGACTGGGGACCACTCCACCTACCAGAGCACCCTGGGGATGGTGGATGGTTGGGTGAAGGGCTTCTTCGTGCTCGGGGAGAACCCGGCGGTGGGCTCGGCGCACGGCAGCCTGCACCGCCAGGGCCTGCGCAACCTGGACTGGTTGGTGGTGCGCGATCTCTATGAGATCGAGACCGCCAGCTTCTGGTACGACTCGCCCGAGGTCGCCTCTGGGGAGGTCCGTCCCGAGGACATCGGCACCGAGGTCTTCTTCCTCCCGGCAGCGGCCCATACCGAGAAGGCCGGCTCCTTCACCAACACCCAGCGCCTGCTGCAGTGGCATGAGCAGGCGGTCGAGCCCCGCGGGGACTGCCGGTCGGAGCTCTGGTTCGCCTACTGGCTGGGGCGCAAGATCCGGGAGAAGCTGGCCGCGGCCCCCGAGCTCGACGACCGGCCGATCATCGACTTGAGTTGGGACTATCCGCTCCTCGAGTCCCAGGATCCAGATCCCGAGGCGGTCCTGCGGGAGATCAGCGGCTGGTCCGGCGATCAGAAGCCGCTTCCGGGCCTGGGGGCGATCCAGGGCGACGGATCCACCCCCTGTGGGTGCTGGATCTACGCGGGCGCCTTCGCGGGCGGCATCAACCGCACCGCCCAGCGCCGGCCCCACTGGGAACAGAACTGGGTGGCGCTGGATTGGGGCTGGGCATGGCCGATGAACCGGCGAATCCTCTACAACCGCGCCTCCGCGGACCCCGCCGGGCGACCCTGGTCGGAGCGCAAGCGCTACGTCGAGTGGAGTGAGCAGGAGGCCCGCTGGGTCGGGCCCGATACCCCCGACTTCCCGGCGGATCGGCGGCCCGACTACGTCCCCCCGGCGGGAGCGGTGGCGGAGAACTCGCTGGCCGGTGACCGGCCGTTCATCATGCAGGCCGACGGCCGGGGCTGGCTGTTTGCTCCCAGCGGGGTTGTCGACGGCCCCCTGCCCACGCACTACGAGCCCCACGAGTCGCCGGTGCGCAACGCGCTATACGAGCAGGAGCGCAACCCGGCCCGGCAGCGCTTCCGGCGCCCCGACAACCCCTACCACCCGTTCCCGGGCGAGCCCGGGAGCGAGGAGTATCCGTTCGTGATGACCACCTACCGGCTCACGGAGCACCACACCGCCGGCGGCATGAGCCGGTTCCTGTCGCGGCTGAGCCAGCTGCAGCCGGAGATGTTCTGCGAGGTGAGCCCCGAGCTGGCCGAGGCCCGCGGGCTGCGACCCGGCGGGTGGGCCACCATCGTCACCATGCGGGCGTCGATCGAGGCCCGGGTGCTCATCACCCCCCGGATGACAGCGTTGCGGGTCGGAGATCGCTGGATCCACCAGGTAGGACTGCCCTACCACTGGGGAAGTCGAGGCTTGGTCCGGGGAGACTCCGCCAACGACCTCTTCCCGCTGGTGCTGGACCCGAACGTGCACATCCAGGAGGTCAAGGCGGCCACCTGTGACATCCGGCCCGGGCGCCGCCCGCGAGGTGGGTTCGAGTGACCGCGGCCAGCCCGCGCCAGGCGGCCGTCCCACTGCCCGTGTGGCAGGCGGGGGGGACCCGGATGGGCTTCTTCACCGACAGTTCCATCTGCATCGGCTGCAAGGCCTGTGAGGTCGCCTGCAAGGAGTGGAACGGGGTGCCTGACCGCGACCCCGCGTGGTCGGGCAACTCGTACGACAACACCCTTCGCCTCGGGGCCAACAGCTGGCGCCACGTGGCCTTCGTGGAGCGGCACCACCCCGACCAGGGCGGCGGCCTGCAGTGGCTGATGAGCTCGGACGTGTGCAAGCACTGCACCCGCGCTGCCTGCCTGGAGGTCTGCCCAACCGGCGCGATCTTCCGCAGCGAGTTCGGAACCGTGGTGGTTCAGGAGGACATCTGCAACGGCTGCGGCTACTGCGTATCGGCGTGCCCCTTTGGGGTCATCGAGCGGCGTCAGGATGACGGCAGGGCTTTCAAGTGCACCCTCTGCTACGACCGTCTCAAGGTCGGCGAGACGCCGGCCTGCGCCAGGGCCTGCCCCACCGAGTCGATTCAGTTCGGCCCGCTCGACGAGCTCCGCGAGCGCGCCCGAACACGGTTGGAGCAGGTCCGCCAGGAGCCCGGCCACGAGCAAGCCCAGCTCTACGGGGCCGACGGCTCTGACGGGGTCGGCGGGTTCGGGGCGTTCTTCCTGCTCCTCGACAAGCCCGAGGTCTACGGACTGCCCCCGGCCCCCACCTACCGGCGATCCGAGCTCGCGACCATGTGGGGGATGGCTTCGGCGGCTTCGATGCTGATCCTGGCCGGGGTCGTGGGCTCCCTGCGGCGGCAACGTCGGTGAGCCCGGGATCCCACGGCACCGAGCGGGCCATGGTGCCACCCGTCCAGCCCCGCTCCTACTACGGACTGCCGATCGTGAAGCGACCGGCCTGGACCATCGAGGTGCCCTGGTACTTCTTCGTGGGCGGTGCGACCGGCGCGCTGGCCGCCACGGCCATGGCCGCCCGACGCTCGGGGCAGGGTCGGCTGGCAAGACGGGCCCGCCGGATGGCGCTGCTCGGGAGCCTGGTGAGCCCGATCCTGCTGATCTCCGACCTGGGCCGGCCCGAGCGATTCCTGAACATGCTGCGGGTCTTCCGCCCCACCTCCCCGATGAGCGTCGGTAGCTGGACGCTGGTGGGGCTGGGATCCGCCCTCGGCGCCGGAGAGGTGGCTGAGCAGCTGGGGCTTCCCGGGTTCGCGGTGACGGGTGCCGACACCACGGCCGGGGTGCTCGGCCCCATCCTCTCCACGTACACCGCGGTTCTGATCGGTAACACCGCCAACCCCATCTGGCGGGGAGCCCGGCACCTCCTGCCGTTCGTGTTCGCGGGCAGCTCCCTCGCCTCCGCGGGTGCTGCCGTTTGCGTCACCAGCCCGGTCGGCGACGCCCAGGCCGGCCGACGCATGGTCGGATGGGGCACCGTGCTGGAGCAGGGGGCGGGGCTGGCGATGGAGCGGAAGCTCGGCGACCTCGCCAGGCCGTATCGGGAGGGCCGGGCAGGGACTCTCAACCGGTGGCAGCGCTTCAGCTCCCTGGCGGGTTCGGCGTTGGTCGTGACCTGGGGCCGGCGCAGCCGGAGAGCGGCCGTGATCGGCTCGGCGCTGACCCTGGCCGGGTCGGCCGCGCTCAGGCAGTCGATCTACCAGGCCGGGTTCCAATCCGCGGAGGATCCGCGCTACCTGGTGGAGAGCCAGAGCTGAACCCGGCCCGGCCGGGCCGGGGACCTCCGCAGCGGGTGTTAGCCCCTACAACTCCACTGCCGGCTCGTGGGGCTTGCCGGGGTGGCGGGCCCTGAAGGCGGCCACCTTCTGGCGGCTCAGGCAGCTCTGGCTGCAGAACCGCTTGGAGCCGTTGCGGGAGGTGTCCACGAAGACCCGGTCGCAGCGCTCCGCATGGCAGACCCCGAGGCGACCCTGGCCGCCGGTGCCCACCACGATCGCCAAGGCGGTGGCGCAGGTGGCGCCTCGGGCCTCGGCTCGACCCGCCTCCTTCTCCTGACTCTGAAAGTGCAGGTGCCAGGGCTCCCCGTCGTGGCGAGCCAGCTGGGGAGCCGCGTGGTAGTCGTGCAGCAGCCCGTTGACCCGCTGGGCGACCTCGTCCTGATCCCCGGAAGCGGCGGCCTCGAAGACCTCTCTGAGCCGCCGCGCCAGATCGAACAGCCCCTCGGCATCCGCGTCGGAGAGAGCCCCAGAGCGACCCCAGATCGCGGCCTCAGCCACCTGAGCCGCCTGCCTTCGGACGGCGGCGGCCCCCGAGCCCACCTGCTCCCTGCCGCGGCTGAAGCCGGGGGTGAGTCGATTCACCAATTCGGCCGCGGCCTCGACGCCCAGATCCATGTAACTATCGAAATTCATTTGACAAGTTAGCCATTGCCTGCTATTCTGTTACTGGCTAGTTGGATATTACAAGTTACCGGGAGATCATATGATGAACCCCACCATCATCCGCATGATGACTGACGACCGGACCAGGGAGCTGAGGGGAGAGATCCCGCACTCGCGTAGGGCGGTCTCGGACCTCGTGATGAGGCGGCAGGCGCGGGCGGCGTTCAAGGTGCTGCGGGCCGGAGCCCGGCGCCGCTGATTCACACCAACTCCACCCTCGGCCGACCGGTGAGGGTGGACGTGACCTCGCCGATCCGCCGCGCCTCGGGTACGGCCGCGGCAAATGATGCGGCCCCCGATTCAGGGATGGTGACGAGCAGACCCCCACTGGTCTGAGCGTCGCAGGCGAGCACGACCAGGTCCTGCTCCAGGTCGGTCGCGATGTGGGCTTGCTCCCTCGCCAGTTCCAGGTTCCTGCGACTGCCCCCGGGCACCTTGCCGGCCCGCACCAGCTCCACCGCCCCGTTGAGCACCGGCAGCATCCTCGCGTGGATGTGGAGTCGGACCGCGGAGGCGCTGGCGAGGTTGTGGGCATGTCCGACGAGCCCAAAACCGGTCACATCGGTCGCGGCGGTCGCGGCGGCCCCGAGCATGGCCTGCGCCGCCCCGCGATTCAGTCGGCGCATGACCGAGATCGCCTCGCCGAGCACCGCCTCGTCCACCTCGGCCTGCTTGTGGGCGTTGAGGATGACCCCGGTCCCCAGCGGCTTGGTGAGGAACACCACGTCCCCGGGACGGGCTCCCTGGTTGGTGACCATGCGCTCGGGGTCGACCCGGCCCACGACTGCGCAGCCGAACAGCGGCTCTGAGCTGCGAATCGAGTGGCCCCCTGCGATCGCGCACCCCGCCTCGGCGGCCACCTCGGCGCCGCCCTCCAGGATCTGGCGCAGCACGCCACCGTCGAGGTTGGCCAGGTCGTACCCGACCAGGTTGAGCAGGAGCAGCGGCACCCCTCCCATCGCGTAGACGTCGGACAGCGCATTGGCGGTCGCAATCGCCCCGTAGGCGTGGGGATCATCGACGGGCGGGGGAAAGAAATCCGTCGTCGCCACCAACGCCAGGCCAGGCCCGAGCCGGTAAACCGCGGCATCATCCATCGTCGGCGCCGAGACCAGCAGGTCACCTCCGGCCTCGGTGGCGATGCCGCCGAGCACGGCGTGAAGATCTGCCTGCGCGATCTTCGCTGAACAACCGCCCTGACCGGTCATCTGGGTCAGTCGCAAGGGCTCGGTCATGAAGCACTCCTCAGCAATCGATGCCGGTCGCCGCGGCGCTCGCTGCGGCGGTCCCGCTCCCAGCGCTCCAAAAGTGGGACCACGATACGGCGTGTGCTGTGGAGGTGGTCGCGGATCTCGGCGACGGTGAGCCCAGCTGGGGCCACCGCGAGCAGCTCTTCCAGGTCGGCCTCCATCTCGTCCAGCACCAACCGGGAGATCAGGGTGTCCGGAGTCAGGGCGACCACCTCGCCCGCCCGCACGAGGTGGCCCTGCACCTCCTTGGTGAGACCGACATCGCGGAGCTCGGCCACCCCTGGGGGCGTCCGTCCCGCCCGGGAGATCGTGGCCATCACGCGAGCGGTGGCAGCGGTGCCGACGCCGATTGGTGGCCTGCCCGGAAGGGTCGCCAGCGGGCCCCGCAGCTCCACGGCGCCTTCGGCGTGCAGTTGCCGCAACGCCGCCTCCCCGTCCCCGTCAGCCTTCAGCCCCAGCCCTCTCAGCAGCTCCCCCCGAACCATCCCGGGGGCCAGGGGGTGGACCAGCTCATGTTCCCTGAGAGCCGCCTGCGCCTGTCGGAAGAGCTCCCGCCAACTTTCGGCGCTGAGATAGCGGCTCCCCAGCCTGACCAGAACACCCTCGGCGCAAGCCTGCTCCAGGGTCTCCAGGACGCTGGGGTGGGCCAGCCCGACCCGCGCCGCCACCTCCTTCGGCGTCTTTCCCAGCGGGCTGCCGACCACCTCGAGGATGGCCAGGGCCCGGAGGCCATCGAGGCTGGCTTGAACCAAATGCCGCTCCCGCAACCCCCATGTCTCCAGGGGGGCCTCGACCCAGCGGCGGTGGCGCTGAGGCTGGCTGTCGATCACCAGAGCCCCACCCAGGATCGCCCGCGGGCTCGGTGCCCGCAGCACCAGGAGATCCCCGGGCAGCGAGCACAGCGGGGACTCGAGATGAATTTGAGCAAAGGCTGAGGCACCGGGTCCCAGCTCGGTCTCGCCGGCCAGCCAGATCCGCGCCGGCGCGGCGGCGGCACCGGCCAGCACCTCCAGATGCATCCCCTGGCGCACCCCGAAAGCTCCAGCGCGGGGCACGAAGACGGAGCAGTCGAGGGTGTGGGTCGCCACCACCTGGTGCGGGAGACCCACCACGCTCCCGCGCGGAGCCTCGGCCAGCTCGACCCCGTGGAGGGCGACCGCCAGCCGGCCCCCCGGCTCGGCAGTGTCGACCAGCTGGCCGCGGCGCTGCATGGCCTGTACCCGGCCGCGAGCGCCGGAGGGGAAGACCTCGATCTGCTGTCCCTGCCTGAACGCTCCCCCGTCGAGCAGTCCGGTGACCACGGTCCCGGTCCCGACCATGGTGAAGCTGCGATCCACGAGCAGCCGGGGGATTCCTCGGTCCAGAGGCGCCGGGATTCGGCCGAGCTCATGGTCCACCGCCGCCGCCAGCTCCTCCAGCCCGACCCCGGTGATGCTGCTGCAGCCCACCCAGGGGCGGTGGGGGAGGCCGGTGTCGTCTAGGAGATGCCCCACTTCCTCGGCGCAGCCGGCGGCGCGCTCGGGAGCCAGATCGACCTTGGTCACCACTGGGACCACCTGGCGCACCCCGAGCACCCGCAGCACCGCTGCGTGCTCTCTGGTCTGCGGCATCACCCCGTCGTCGGCCGCCACGCACAGCAGGGCGAGGTCGATGGACCGAGCCCCCACCGCCATGGTGCGGATGAACCGCTCGTGGCCAGGCACGTCGACGACCGAGACCGTGCGCCCGGAGGGCAGGCGCCAGCTGGCGAACCCCACCTCGATCGTCATGCTGCGGCGGCGCTCCTCGGGCAGAGCGTCGCAGTCGATGCCCGTCAGCGCCCGGATCAGGGCCGTCTTGCCATGGTCAACATGCCCGGCCGTCCCCACCACTGGCTCGTTCACCGCGTCGACCCCAGCGCCGCCACCAGCGCCCGCAGCATCCCCGACTGCTCGTCGGGGAGGACACAGCGCGCGTCGATGGCCACCCCGCGGTCCTGCTCCAAGGTAAGGATCGGTGGATCCCCCGCCAGCAGCCGTCGGCGCAAGGCCGCCGGGTTCCGGGCGGGGATCAGGAGCCCATGGGAATCGAGGGGGTGCCCAGGGGTGGTCCCGCCTCCCACTGCCCCCTTCAGCCCGACCACTTCGGCAGCAACTCCCGCCCGCGCCAGCACTGCTGCCCAGCGGCGCGCCCTGGCCTCCAGCGCAGCATCGTCCTGATGGAGCATGCGCCAAACGGGGATCTCCCGCAGTCGATCCGGACTCTGGTGGCAGAGCAGGGTCTCCTCGAGAGCCGCCAGCTGCAGCTTGTCGGGGCGCAGAGCGCGGGCCAGGGGATGGCGGCGCAGGCGGGCCACGAGATCCGCCCGGCCGCAGATGATCCCCGCCTGGCTGGCCCCTACCAACTTGTCCCCGCTGCAGAACAAAAGGTCGACCCCGGCCTTCACGCTGTCCAGGAGACGGTCCTCTTGCTGCGTCTCGGCCTCCGCCGCCGGGATCAGCCCGCTGCCCACATCCTCCAGCAGGAGGAGCCCACGCTGGTGGGCGGCGCGCGCCAACTCCCGCGCGGAGGGCCGCTCGACGAACCCCTCCATTCGGAAATTGGACTGATGCACGCGCAGCCAGGCCGCGGTGCGGGCCCCACCGGCGTCCTCGTAGTCACTGAGCCGGGTCCGGTTGGTGGTACCGACCTCCCGGAGCCGGGCCCCCGACAGGCGCAGGATGTCAGGGATTCGGAACCCTCCGCCGATCTCTATGGCCTCACCCCGCGAGACCACCACCTCATGCCCCCGGCAGAGGGCCGCCAGCCCCAGCAGCACCGCCGCGGCCCCGTTGTTGACCACCAGCGCACCCTCCGCGCCGGAGAGGGAGCACAGCAGCTCGGAGAGCAGGTCCTGGCGGTCGCCCCTGCGACCCGAAGCAAGGTCCAACTCGAGATTGGAGTAGCCTGCGGCGAGCTCCGCTGCTCGGCGCGCCGCCGCGACCCCCAGCGGCGCTCGGCCCAGGTTGGTGTGGATCACGACACCGGTCCCATTCACGACCCGCCGGAGCCGGCGCGGAGTCCGCTCGACACCCGCGGTGGCGCGCCGCACCACCCAGTCCTCAGCGGTCAGCGGCCCGAGGACGCATGGGTCCCGTAGGGCCCGCAACTCCGCGACCGCGGCACGGATGGCGGCGACGGTCGCCCCGCGACCGTGCTCTGCGGCCAGCTGACGCACATCATCCCGAAGCATGAGTGCGCCGACAGCGGGGAGGTGGGGCCTCGTCCCACTCTGCCCGGGGGTAGCTGAATCGTCCACCCTGTCGACTCTAGTCCCTGGTCCGACGTCGGGCCAAGGAGCTGCGCGCTGTTGGGAGGGACGCCCGTGACTCGGCGGCCCGGCGAAGCGCCAACCCCCCGTGCGCGCCGACGGCGCTGCGCGATGTCAAACTTCCCGCTCCTGTGCCACCACTGGAAAGACAGGGACCTCGCAGCGAGCGTTGTCGCAGATTTGGGCTGCCGCCGCGATCGCCGAGTCGGGCAAGAAGCCTCGGGGCC
>JAKABA010000236.1 GCA_021802115.1 bacterium
GGGGCGGCCGGCACCGGCAGGCTGACGCGAACCGTCGTACCGTGTCCCGGCGACGAGGCGATTTCCACCCGTCCGTTGGCAAGCGCAACCCGCTCCCGCATGCCGCGGAGGCCTATGCCGGAGGGGGTGCCCCCCACCTCGAACCCATCCCCGTCATCTCGTATCCGCACCCGCACCGTTCGCTTGGTGAAGATCAGATCGACCTGCACCGCGGCTGCGTGCGCGTGGCGCTCCACATTGTGCAGCGCCTCCTGGAGGATCCGGTAGAGGTCGGTCTTCAGGTCCCAACCCAGATCCTGCTCGGGGCCCGTGACGTGCAGAACGGCCGAGGTCTGGGCCCGCTCGGCGAATCTCTCAACCAGTTGGCGCAGGGAGGCCACCAGCCCTATGTCGTCGAGCACCGGGGGCCGCAGCCCGTCAGCCAGCTGACGCAGCTGAACCACCACTTCGACCAATCGCCGGTGGACCCGGTCGAGCTCGGCCCTCGAGGCGGCACCGAGATCGCCCTGAGCGGCGATCGACTCCAGCCGGCGCAGGAGGTAGATGAGAGTCTGCAGCGGCTCATCGTGGATGTCCTGGCCGATCCGCCTGCGCTCCTGCTCTTGAACGTGGAGCACCTGGAGCGCGTACCCCTCGGCCAGCTGCTGGCGCTCGGCCGCCTCCGTCACATCTTGAAAGATGATCTGCAGAAGCGCGCCGCCACCACTGTCCGTCACCAAAGTCGAAAGCGGCCGCAGGGCCCTCGTGGCGCCATCAGGCAAGGCCACGGTGAACACCCGCGGCGGGGTCTGGGTCAGCAGCCGCCGTGAGACACCGGCACCGACCAGATCCGCCAGTCGGCGCCGACCGACGCGAGCGCCGAAGAGGTCCTTGGCGGCCGGATTGGCCTCTCGCAGGGCCCCGGAGCCGTCCGCCACCAGGGTCGGAGCTGAGCTGGCTTCGAAGAGCGCTCGAAACCGTGCCTCCGCAGCACTGTGAGCGCTGATGGCGGCATCGGCGCGCTGCCTGGCGCTCATCTCCTTCTCCACTCGTTGCCCCACAGCCACCGCCACCACGCAGATGAGCACCAGCAGGGTCCCGTCCGCCCACATGTCCACGCGCGAATCGACCACAAAGAGGTCGGGCATCATCAGCAGGGTTCCCCATGCGGCGCTGGCACATGCTCCCCCCAACCCAAACCTGAGAGCGGCGTAGACCACCGGGAGGAGGAAGAGGCCGACCGTGGGATAGTCGGGGGCTCGCAGCGGGAGCCTCACCACGTGGACGTCCAGCAGCAGGTGCCCCACCACCAGGGCCAGGATCAGCGCCTGGATGTACCAGAATCGTCGGTCCCCCAGCGGGGGGCGGAGCACCTGCCGCATGATCCCATTCAGATCGGTGGCTCCCACCTCCCGACCGGGATCGTGGTCAGAGCGGCCAGCCCTGGCTCCGGCCCGATCCATCACATGCTGGATTCGGACCGGGGTCGACATGTGTCCAGCACCGCCTTGGCCGCCTCCCGGCCCTGAGCCATGGCCCCCACCACGGTCGACGGGCCCACCAGGGCGTCCCCCACCACCCATATCCGGTCCCCTCTCGGAGCTTGAGCCGCATCCAATCCGCGCGCCTCCTGCTGCCGCCACAGCCAGGTCCACCAGCTGGGGCGAAAGGCCATCCGGCGGGAACGCCGGCGACGCAACAGGCGCACCCATCCCCGGTCGTCCGCCGGCGTCTCGGCCACCGCCAGGGTGACCTCCCGGGCGAGCGACAGGGAGCCGACGGTGCCTCCGGCCAGGATCCCGCTGGCGAGCCAGCGGCGCGGCGGAACCGCCTGCCTCAGGTCGACCGGCGGCAGGGGCAGCTCGACCACTCCCCCCGCCACGTCGGGGGCTACCCGGTAGCCCAGGGCCAGGACCACTCGGTTGACCGGAACCCGCTCCGGCTCCCCGGCGAGGATCTGGGGCCGATCGCCGACCCGGCGCTGACGGGTGCGCTGGAGCCATGCCGCGGAGACTCCGATGGAATCGCCCTCGAGCCGCTGCACGGTGGTGGAGAAGCGGACCTCCACGCCCTCCTGCCGGGCCTCCTCGAGCTCGTCGGGGCGGACCCTGGTGAAGCGCTCGTCCATCCACTCCACCGCCACCGCGTCGGCGCCCAGCCGGCGCACCGTCCGGGCCACGTCCATGGCGGTGTTGCCACCCCCGATCACCAGGACTCGAGCCCCCGGTCCGATCTCCGGCAAGAGCTCGCCCGCGAGCAGCGCCCGCTTGGCACGGTCGAGGAACACGGTGGCGTCCTCGGTACCAGGGAAGTCCAACCCCGGGATCGGTGGCACAATCGGCAGCGCGGCCCCGTGGGCCAGGATCACAGCGTCATGAGCTCCCACCAGCTGCTCCAGAGACACCTCCTCGCCCACCGCCGTGCCGGTCTGCAACTCCAGCCCCGCCGCCAGCAGGGCGTGGATGGGTCGCTGGGCCACCTCGGTGGGCAGGGTGAAGTCCGGGATCCCCCAGCGCAGCACCCCTCCCGGGTGCTCATCCTTTTCGAGCATCGTCACCTTGACTCCCGCCTCCAGCAGCCTCCAGGCCGCGGCGCACCCGGCAGGACCGGAGCCCACCACCGCCACCGAGAGCCCCACCCCGGCGTTGGAGCGCCGCTCCACCCCAGGGACCGGGGCCCGCTCTGTGATGAACCTCTCCAGGTGACCGATGGACACCGCCTGGCCCCCCGCCAGTGACCAGGAGCAGGCTCCCTCGCACTGGACGCTCTGGTCACAGACCCGGCTGCAGATGTCCGGCAGCACACTGGTCTCCCTCAGGATGGCGTGCGCGGCGCCGAGATCCCGGTCAATCACAGCCGCGATGAAGCCGGGGATGTCGTTGTGGGCCGGGCACCCCTCCAGGCAGGTCGGGTCCGGGCATTGCAGGCAGCGCTTCGCCTCTGCCACCGCCTCCCGCCAGCCGGAGAGGCCCCTCCGAACCTCCCGCACGTTGCCGACCAGCGCCCCTTGGTGGACCGGCGGCGGCTCCAGCCGGGGCGCCACCACCACCGGCCCGCTGACCGTGATCGCGGAGTATGGACAAACTCGCTGGCACTGGCGACAACCGACACACAGACGCTCATCGGCCTGGGCGATCCAATTCTCGGCGTCGAGATGGAGCGCCCCGCTGGGGCAGCGGATGACGCACTCCTGACAGCCCACGCAGCGCTCCGGGTCCACGTCCACGAAGGCGTGGTTGGGGATGTCGGACCCCGGCAGGACCAGCGTACCGGTGGGCACCTCGGTCGCCATCAGCTCCGGCTCCCGATCCGAGTGACCCGTGCTTCCGAGACGACCGTCATTGCGCTCCTCCCATGCTCACGTACAGGACCGCCACCCCCAAGCCGCACAGGCAGACCGCTGCGAGGCTGACCGCCCGCAACCTCCCCAGGTGGACGGTCAGCGGTCGCAGATCTCGGCCCGAGATCCTCCAGGTGGCGTAGGCCGCTCCCAGGGTTCCGATCACGGTCACCAGGACCTGGCTGATCACCACTCCGCGCGGCGACAGGATCTCGAAGTTGTAGAGCGACGAGTGGGCGGTGCCGAACAGGTTCCAGTTGAACCCGAAGGGATTCGAAATCGCGGGGATGATGCGCGCGGCGTGGTACCAGAAGCGGGGCAGCTGCCGCGACAGATAGTCGGATGCCATCAGTGGTATGAAGCCGTAGGCCAGCGGCCCGAACCAGGCGGAGAACGAGCCCGCCCGGCCGGGCACGCGCCGCAGCCCTTTGACCATGGCCACGCTGCGCTTGGCCAGCACCTCCCGAGTACCCCAGGCATAGGCGCCCACCAACAGCGCCACGATCGCGACGATGCCGAGGTAGTCGAGGGGGTTCGGGTAGCCCGGGAAGCCGGTGCTACGGTTGAGCCAGCTATCCAGGGGCTGGTAGAAGGGCAGCGCGTTGACCTGCTGGAAGATCACCAAGCCGAAGAGGATGGCGACCGCCCAAGCCACGTCGACCCGGCGCCGCACCGGCGCGATCACCGAGGTCAGCGGCTTCTGGACGAAGACCCCCACGTTGTCATAGGGGCAGTTCTTGATGCATTCCGTGCACAGCCCGCACATCAAGTTGGAGCTGGCGCTGCCCGGCCACTCGTACCACGGGCACGGATAGCCACGCTCACTCCCGCGCATGCAATCCTTGGTGGGGCAGCTGATGCACCGTTCGCGGTCGCGGGTGCGCATCCCCGCCACCATCCCGGTGGAACCCACCGTTCCGATCAGCGCGGTGAGCGGGCAGAGGTAGCGACAAAACGTGCGCCGTTCGAAGACCAGGAACGTCACCAGCGCGGATCCGATGACGAAAAACACGAGATAGCTGGTGAATCGAGGATCGCCGGGAGCCGCAATGTTGAAGTACTCCTCGAACCAGGTCAGGCCCAGGAACATGACGACCGAGGGGAGCAGCCCCCACTTGGTGAGCGCCCGCGGCCAGCGCAGGTTGAGGCCGATCGGGGTTGCGTTCCGCCTCCAGAACGTGTGCCGTTGCACCCACTCGGCGAATCCGCCGAAGGGGCACATCACACACCAGCCCCGCCCGATTCCGACCATGAGCATGAAGACCGCGCAGAACCAGATGTACCAGGTGATCACGGTGGCGAAGTTCCG
Source organism: bacterium (assembly GCA_021802115.1). The sequence goes on from JAKABA010000236.1 coordinate 4,629, forward strand.
GGTGGGGGCTATCAGGCCGGCCAGACCGGTCACGATCACCAACCAAAAGATGATCTGGTTGGGCAAGATGAGCATGAATTGGAAGGGCCGACTCTTCAGCGCCCGCGTGACCCACGGCCTTTTCGCGATGTCTACTGGAGGGTCACTGGGGCCGAAACGCTCCGCCTGCCCCTCGCGAGAGGCGGGGCGCAACTCGTTGGGCAACTCCCTCAGAGGCATTTCCCGCAGCGGCAGTGCCATCCCTAGGTTCTCCTGCTGGCCATGGTGTCCTCCTGACTGGCTATGACCGGATCGTAGGTGGAACCACCCACGGGTACCAGGGCCAAAGGTCCCGTCTTTTTCGGGACCTGCGGTACCGTCACCCGGGCCCCGAAGAGGCCAGGTGATAGATTTGCTCCCAGCACCGGTGACCAAGCTCACTTCCGATCGTCGCGACGCACTCTTGGAGGCCGGTCTCGCCCTGGCCTCCGAACTCTCCCTGTCGGCGGTGCTGAACCGGATCGTGGAGTTGGCCTGCGAGCTAACGTCGGCCCGCTACGGCGCCCTCGGCGTGTTGGGACGGCAGGGCACGCTGGTCGACTTCATCACCCACGGGCTCTCCAGCGCCGAGCGGCGCCGGATCGGACCGCTCCCATCGGGCAAGGGCATCCTGGGCTTGCTCATCCACGACCCCCGTCCGGTGCGAGTGGCCGATATCTCCCAGGACCCGCGAGCGCTTGGATTCCCGCCGCACCACCCGGCGATGAAGTCGTTTCTCGGCGCACCGGTGATGGCCCGCGGCCGGGTTTTTGGCAACATCTATCTCACCGACAAGCAGGGTGCACCCGAGTTCGGTGCCGACGATCAGTACACGCTCACGGTCCTGGCCAGCCAGGCGGGCGCGGCCATCGCCAATGCCTCCCTCTATGAGGAGGTGCGGTCCCGCGAGCGCTGGCTGGCGGCCGCCCAGACGATCACCAGCGCCGCCATGGGCGGGGCCACGGTCGAGACGATCCTGGACCTTGTGGCCGAGCGCGCCCGCCGATTGCTCGACAGCGAAGGCGCTTTGGTCGCCCTGGCTTCGGCCTCGGAACAAGACCCCCTCTTGCAGATCGTGGCCGCCTCCGGGCGCGGCTCCACCGGGCTGAGGGGTCAGCTGCTGCTGCCACTGGAAGGACCCGGCTACCGGGCGGCTAGGACCGGGCGCCCGGTGTTGGCGCCCGGCGCACCGGGCACGACCCAGCCTGGGGCAACCGATCGAAGGGCCGGCTCCAACGGGA
>JAKABA010000237.1 GCA_021802115.1 bacterium
GCTGGGCACCATGTGGGGGGGCTCGATTCGCTACACCTCGGCCATGCTGTTCGCGGTCGGGTTCATCCTGATGTTCCTGATCGGGGGGCTGGACGGCGTGTTCCTGGCCTCCTTGGGTATCGATTACGAGCTGAATGGGACCTACTGGGTGGTCGCGCACATCCACTACGTGCTGGTTGGCGGCTCCCTCTTCGCTGTCTTCGGCGCCCTCTACTACTGGTGGCCCAAGATGTTCGGGCGCTACCTCAACGAGCGCTTGGGCAAGTGGCACTTCTGGCTCTTGCTGATCGGGTTCAACCTGACCTTCATGCCCATGCACTTCTTGGGAGTCATGGGCATGCCGCGCCGGATCGCCACTTACAGCGCCGCCAGCGGCTGGGGCCCGCTGAACCTGCTGGAGACCATCGGCTCCTACATCATCGCGATCGCGATCATGATCTTCCTCTACAACATGGCGATCTCCCTGCACGGACCCAAGAATGCGGTCAACGACCCGTGGGAGGGCAACTCGCTGGAGTGGTTCGCGGCGTCGCCCCCGCCACCGGAGAACTTCACCAAGGAGCTGCCCCCCATCGAGAGCAACCGTCCGCTCAGGGACTTCCGACTGGCCGGCAACGCGATCAATCCACCGGGTGCCGTCCTGCCGTGACCATGGCCGCGCCGTCCGATAGCGGACGCCGGCCCCCTGCGATCCTGGCGGCACTGGCGCTCTCGACCGCCGTGGTCACCTACTTTCTGATCATCCTGGGGAGCACCGTCCGGGTCACGGAGTCGGGCATGGGCTGCCCCGGGTGGCCGCTGTGCTACGGCCAGTTGGGTCCCATCGATCGCTTTCACGCGTTGCTGGAGCAGTCGCACCGCTATGTGGTGGCCCTGGTCACGGTGCTGGTGGTGCTCACCGCGATCGCGGCCTGGCGGCTGGCTCGCGACCATCGCTCCGTGCTGGTGCCGGCGACCGCGGCGCTCGGGGTGATAGCGATCCAGATCGCGCTCGGGGCGATCACCGTGATCACCCACAACGCCCCCTTCACCGTCGCCCTGCACCTGCTCTTCGGGTTGATCGTGCTGGCGGTCACCTGGGTCACCGTGGCGGCGGTCTTTGTGGCCCGAAGACCGGCCACGGGACGTCGGCTGGGCGCGCTCGGCTACTCCACCGTGGGCCTCACCTTCCTGCTGCTGATCTCCGGCTCCATGGTCGTGGACGGCGGCGCCACCTATGCCTGCCCTTCCTGGCCCTTCTGCACCGCCCGGGGGATCGCCGCGCCCCTGGTCGCGATCCAGTACGCGCACCGCTTCACGGTCCTGATCGTCTCGATATTCATCGTCTTGTTCGTCATGCACGTCGCGCGGCGGTGGCGCGCCGTGGCCGGGGCCCGTCTGATCGCGGACCTGGCCGCCCTCCTGCTGCTGGCCCAGATCGCCGTGGGTGGCCTGGTCGCCACGCTGGCCGCTCCGGACGCCCTCCAGGACCTCCACATCGCCCTCGCGGCAGCCATCTGGGTGTCGATGGTCGTGCTGGCCACCATGGGCTGGCTCACCGGTGCCGACTCCAGCCCGGGCCCGGTCCGGCTGGAAGATCAGGCCGTGCCCAGGCCGGGGCCCGCGCGGGGCCTTAATATGGGATCCGGTCCATCGACGGAGGAAGGTTAGTGCAACGCAAGAGCGCCGGCGGCAACATGCGGCTGGGGATAACCCTCACCGTCATCGCCATCCTCATGCTCGCCGTCGCCTTCGCCTGGGCGACCTTGTACCTGGGGGCCTCACATGGGTGACGAGGTTGAGCCCGTGCAGGAGGATCACGGCCCCGAGGACCACCTGCCGGGGCCGAGCTTCTGGCCGGTGGTGCTGGCCTTCGGGGTGGCCATGAGCCTGGTTGGGACGATCACCAAGTACGCGGTGCTCATCATCGGCCTGATCATTGTCGTGGTGGCCCTGGCCGGCTGGATCCGCTCCGCTCGCAGAGATTACAGCCGGCTCTCCTGAGGCAGTTGGCGCGGAGCCGGCAGTTTGAGCGGATCCGCCCTGCTGGTGCTGACCACTCACCCCGGCGGCAGCGTCGGGTTGGGGTCGCTGATCGTCGCTGTTGGGGTGCTCATGGCCTTCGGGGCTGGGCTCAGCCTCCGCAGCATCTGGGGGAAACAGGCGGGTCAGGACCAGGACTCGCCACGCACGGGACCACTCAACCCACGGGCCAAGCCGCTGCGCTCTCCGGCGGTGGGGCAGATGCGGACCTGGCTGCGGCTCCTACTCAGTTTCGACTTCGGCTGCCTGGCCGTGATCTCTGTGGTCCTGCTCCTTTTGGGGATGATCCTGATCTTCAGGGGGCTGGGGGCCTGACCAGCCCAAATCGCCGGTCCCCGGCCGGTCTGACCGCCCGGAAGCTCGCTAACATGGGGTTCGCATGAGCTGGGACACCTTCATCCGACGCCGCTTCGAGGTCGCCACCGCCGCGGTGATGCTGGGCCTGCTGTTCGTGTTGGTGGTGTGGGCGGTGATGGTGGTGCTCAAGGTGGCCAACCCCTACGTCTTCCACTTCAACCTGTTGATGGACATCCTGCCCTGGTTCACCCCGGTCCTCATCATCCTGGTGCTGGGGCTCCCGCTCTACTGGCGGGTGGCGGGGTGGCTCCAGGGGCCGGACGGCGGACTCCAGCGGGTGGTCGAGAAGCGCTTCGAATTGGTGTTCGGCTCGGCCTTCTACCTGCTCATCTACACCATTGCGGTCTGGGCGACCATGGTCCTGCTGCGAGCCTGGGACGGTTACGACTTCCACTACAACCTGGCGGTCGACTGGCTGCCCGCGATCGTCCCACCCTGGATGATCTGGGCGCTGGGCTCCCCCATGGTCTGGAAGGTGCTGGGCGCCATGGGAGGCTGCTACGAGGTGCACCGTCACCGGGTGCGCAACTGGACCGCCATCACAGTCAGCGGCTTTCTGGGCGCGGCGTTCCTGACCGCCGGCGGCCTGCTGCTCAACGAGGGGGTCTACGCGGGCACCGCGGGGCTGCCGGTGTTGGCTCAGCAGGACCTCGTCTACTTCGGGATCCTGGTGTTCTCCGTCGGAGCGATCTGCTGGGCGATCATGCTCGGCAACTTCTGGTGGGGCTGGCGCCGGGAGCCCGCTCCCCACGGAGAGCTACGTCCGTTGGATCGGCTGCGGCTGGAGCGTCCCCGGATCATCGCTCAGGCTTTTGTCATCACCAACGTCGCCTTCGGGGTGGTGGGGCTCATGATGACCGCGGTTCAGTACGTGGACGCCCAGGACTTCCACTTCTACATGGCGCTGGACATCTGGGGCTTCGGGCTCCCGCTCTTCTTCGGCTGGTTCCTGTTTGCCGCGGCGGTGGAGATGGTGCCCAACTGGCTGGCCCGCCACAACCCGGCGCGCTGGGGAAGCGGCATTGAGGTCGCCGCGGGGCCGACGGGACCGGCCGACCCCGATGCCGGCTGGGGCTACCGGCACCGGGATGTGCTCGAACCGGGTAGCTGAGTCGGCCGCGGCTTCCCAGGGGCACGACCTTGGTGGCCGTCCTGCCGCTGGCCGCTCTTCCCTCCCCGCGCGGCCGCACCTCTAAGCCGGTTGCGGCCCCCGCTCCGGTTGTCCTGAGGCACGCTCCTCAAGCAGGCTCATGACCAAGGGGTCGACCTGATCCCGGCTGCGGCACCGCTCCTCCAAGTTCTCCATGCCCGCCCATGCCTGCAGGGCATCGACCGCCTCCTCCCGCGAGGCGGTGGGCTCGGTCCGCCCGAGCCGGTAGAGGCAGCGTCTGACGCGTTCCAGCACCGCTTCGTCCAGGGGCACGAGCTCGGCCGGGTCGGGCGTCTCGAAATGAAGCCTCCAGATGCGGACCAGCCGCTGCAGCTCTGGAATCGGGCGCGGGTGGTCGTCAACCCGCAGGTCGACCATCCGATCGTCGTGGCCCCCGTAGCCGGCGTTGGTCCGCACCACCAGGATCGCCGCGGACTGCCTGCCGCGCCTGTCACCGCCGGCCTCGTCGCCGGCGACCAGGCTCTCAAGCAGCCTGCCAGTCAGCCCCCCATGGCTGGAGGTGAAGCTGGCCATCATCGCGTCCACCACCTCCGCGCCAGTGAGGATGTTGCCCTGACACGCGACTCCAGGCCCCACGCGCCCCCCCGCCCAGTCGAAGCAGGCGGAGCCCGTGAAGGTCGCACCGTTACCGTCCTTGTCAACCACCCCCAGCTGGCGATGGTCGCGGTCCGGGTCGGCGGCGGTGAGAGTGGCCACCACGTCGGCCGCCGCCAGACCCTGGTCGAGGTACCGGAGGCCGTCGGCCTTGAACGAGGTGTTGCCCATCGCCTGGGTGGCTATGGCTCCCAACCCGGCGACCGCGGCGGGAACCACTGAGCCGACCGCCAGGAACTTGGACGCCACGGCGACCCCCCAGTCCTGACCGTCGGTAGCGGCGATGGAGAACGTTGCGATCGGCATGGGGCGGATCATCTCTGGGAGGATAGCGGATGGATGAGCGATTCCGAGGAGGGTGGGGGCGGACAAACTCGGGCGAAGAAGCTTGAGCTGTTCGAATATGTCCCGGAGTCGGCGCTGGTGGTGGTGGCACATCCGGACGACTGCGACTTCCTGGCCGCTGCCGTGATGTCCAGGTGGGTCAGGCACGGCACCCGCGCGGCGATCTGCCTGGTGACCGACGGCGATGCCGGTGGCGATGACCCGACGGTGCCCCCGGGCGAGTTGAGCCGGCTGCGCCTGGCGGAACAGCGCCGGGCGGCGGCGCATCTGGGCATCGAGGAGGTGATCTGCCTGGGCTATCCGGATGGGGTTTTGCAGAACACCCTGGAGGTGCGGCGCGACCTCGTCCGGGTGCTGCGGCGGCTCCGGCCGGAGCTGGTGATCACGATGGACCCGACCAGCCGCTTCTTCGGGAGGGGTTACATAAACCACCCCGACCACCGCGCGGCCGCGGACGCCTGCTTGGACGCGGTGTTTCCGAGTGCTCGGGATGTCCGGGCCTTTCCCGAGCTGGCCCGGGAGGAGGGTCTGCAGCCCCACGTCACCCGATTCGTCCTGATCGGATCGGGGGACCAGGCGGACGTAGCGATCCCGATCTCCGAGGAAGACCTCGAGAACAAGCTCAAGGCACTGGGGGAGCACCGCAGCCAGTTCGACGCCGCCGACATGCGCGAACCGACCTTTCAGCGGGCCGCCAAGGTCGGTTCGGAGGCCGGGGTGGCGCTGGCGGATAGCTATCGGCTCTTCGATCTGGTGCCCAACCCCTCTCAACGAGGTTACGGCAGGGGCCTTGCCGACCGTCCTCCCGGGGTCCCGCCACCCCGTGACCCGGCGTCGGACTGGGGCTGAGGCCCACCCCCAACGCCGGCGCCTGGTGCCGCCGGCCGGCCATGGGCCCCGGCGGTCACCGCTGGAGCCCGGCCCCACCCTCTCCCAGGTCGTGGCTTCCAACGTTGACGCCGCGGCGGTGGCGGCCGGCGATGATCCAGAGCCCGCCGCCCCGGCATCTGCATCGCCCGGCGCGTGGACACGGCCCAGCTGGCGCCGAAGACTCCTACTGACCGACGCGCCCGTCGATTCGCTCGCGCAGCAGGTCGGCGTGGCCGTTGTGCCGGGCGTACTCCTCGATCATGTGTACCAGCAGTTCGCGGAGTGAGACAGGGTTGCCCTCCGAGTCGCGCCCGACGAAGTCGAGACTGGTCTCCTCTGAGAAGCGCTCGGCGAAGTCGACCTCCTCGCGCCACCTGGCCCACGCTTCCTCCACGACCTCCTGATCGGCGGCGGCGCCGTCGAAGTCGCCGTCCGGGTTGGCGTCTGACTGGTACAGCTGCGGCACCGCCTGACCTGCGAAGCGTCGACGGAACCAGCTCCGTTCGACCTCCGCCATGTGCCGCACCA